>NZ_JBITIH010000001.1:0-488746 GCF_044458865.1 Micromonospora sp. NPDC050417 | reverse complement strand
CGACCGGATCGGGTTGGGGCCGGGCTTTCCCGGCGGGCCCCCCCCCCCGCGTCGACAACGGTCCGGCAGCCGACCCCTGCGGGTCGGCTGCCGGACCGTTGTCGACGCGGGCTGATCCGGTACGGACCGATTCTGTTACGGGCGGGCCGGGCTCTGGGTCTTGGCCGGGTCGCGTTCGGTGATCGGCGCGACCACCTCGTCGATCGCCTTGAGCAGGTCGGCGTCGAGCTTGACCCCGGCCGCCTTGACGTTGTCCGCGACCTGTTCCGGTCGGCTCGCCCCGACGATCGCCGACGAGACGTTCGGGTTCTGGAGCACCCAGGCGATGGCGAGCTGCGCCATGCTCAGCCCGGCCTGCGCGGCGAGGGGCTTGAGCTGCTGCACGGTGGTGAGCACGTCGTCGGTCATGAACCGGGCGATCATGTTCGCCCCCGACTTCTCGTCGGTGGCCCGGGAACCGGCCGGCGGCGGCTGGCCGGGCAGGTACTTGCCGGAGAGGACGCCCTGGGCGATCGGGGAGAAGACGATCTGGCCGAGGCCGAGTTCCTCGCTCGCCGGCACCACCTCGGCCTCGATCACCCGCCAGAGCATCGAGTACTGCGGCTGGTTGGAGACCAGTTGGATCTTGAGCTGGCGGGCCAACTCGTACGCCTCGCGGATCTGCTCGGCCCGCCACTCCGAGACCCCGATGTAGAGGGCCTTACCCGAGCGTACGACGTCGGCGAAGGCCTCCATCGTCTCCTCGAGCGGGGTGGTGTAGTCGTACCGGTGGGCCTGGTAGAGGTCGACGTAGTCGGTCTGCAACCGGCGCAGCGAGCCGTTGATCGACTCCATGATGTGCTTGCGGGACAGGCCCCGGTCGTTCGGTCCGGGACCGGTCGGCCAGTAGACCTTGGTCAGGATCTCCAGCCCTTCCCGGCGCTGGTCCTGAAGGGCGCGACCGAGTACGGCCTCCGCGCGGGTGCCGGCGTAGACGTCGGCGGTGTCGAACGTGGTGATGCCCTGCTCCAGCGCGGCGTGGACACAGGCGAGAGCGGCATCCTCCTCGATCTGGGAGCCGTGGGTGATCCAGTTGCCGTACGAGATCTCGCTGACCCGGAGACCGGAACGGCCGAGGTGTCGGAAGTCCATGCTCAAACCTTAACTGGTGCCGATCTCGAACGAATGATCGACTGGGGGTGCCGGAATTTCCCGTCGGGCGCGCTCAGAGCACGGGCTTCGTATCCGCCAGCAGACGGTCGATCTCGTCCATCACGTCCGCACGGCTGGCGTGGACCGGGTCGATCAGGAGTTCGCCGCGCCGGTCGAGGGCACCCCACTGGCCGTCCGGGGTGGCGATCAGGAAGGCCACCGGATGGATCACCATTGCCGGGTACGTCGGCGACACGATCACCCGTCCGGTCCGGTCGACCACGCCCTTACGACCGTTCGAGTCGACGATGGCGAGCCCCTCGTCGGTGAAACCCTCGACGTAACGGCCGTCGGTCAGGGCGGTGGCGAAGGCACCGTACCGGGTCGGCAGCACCACCCGACCGGTCTTGTCGACGGCCCCCCAGCCGCCGCGACGAACCGCCGCGATGCCCCGGCGGAACGGCCGTACGTCGTCGCAGCCCTGCCCGATCACCACCTGGTTCGTCTTGTCGATCGCGATCCAACCGCCGGTTCCGTCCCGGGACACCCAGGCCAGGCCGTCGGCGAAGGAACCGACGCCGAGGTAACCGGCGGTCGCCTCGATCAGCGGCTCGCCGGACTCGTCGATCAGTTCCCAGGTACGGGTCTCGGGCCGGCGCACCCAGGCCACCCCGTCGTGGAACGGCTGGGCGTCGGCGTAGCTCGGCGCCACCGCGAGTTCCCCGTCGGGCAGGGCGTAGCCCCAACGCTGCATCTTCTCGCTGAACGTCGGCACCGGTGGCTGGTGCACCTGGAGGATCTCGTCGCGGTCCCGGGGATACGGGCCCCAGCCCTGCTGGGCCACCTTGTTGAACACCGCGTCGAGCGCGAGTTCGGTCCGGGCGATCAGGTCCGGGTCCTCGACCTTGCGCAGTTCGAGCGCCTTCTCGAAGTGGTTGCACGCCTCGATGTAGCGGCCCTGGTCGTAGCAGGAACGGCCGGCGTGCTCATGCATGGTCGCCCGCAGCCGGTCGGGCAGCTCGGAGGAGTTCGCCTCCTCGAAGAGCCGGTCCGCCTCGGCGAAGTCACCCCGCCACTGCAGTACGTGCGCCAACCGCGCCTGGGCGATGGCGATCCGCCGCAGTTGGCCGGTGGCCTCGGCGTGCCCCAGGGCGAGCTTGCCGTCGGCGAGCGCCTTGCCCAGGTCTCCGAGGATCCGGGAGACGACCGCGCGCAGGCTGAGCAGCCTGGCCCGGGTCGGGTCGTCCTGCGCCGGTTCGAGTTTCTCGGTCAACCGGTCGCGGATCGCCCGCAACTCGTCCGGATCCTCGACCAGCTCCCGCAGGGTCTCGTGGTGGAACCGCCAGCCGTACGACGAGAGCACCTGCTCCGGGTCGGCGACCGGGGCCTCGTCCGCCTCGCCCGTGTCGTCCGCCGGGCTCGTCCCGTCCACCGCCGGTTCGTCGGTCGTGATGATCGGAGTCAGCATGGTCGGCGCCCGCAGGGCGGTGGCGGCGCCCGCCGCCGGCCCCTCCGGCGGCGGCAGCACCGTGTCCGGGCTGGCCTCGGCGACCGGTGAGCCGGGTGCGGTGGTGGCCAGCGGTGGACCCGACACGGGCACCGGATCTTCCGGCAGCGGACCCTCGTCCAGCAGCGCGTCCACGGAGTCTGGGTGGGTCCCGGGCACGTCCAGGTGAGCGTTGGCGTTGCTCGGGTTCGATCCGCTGCTCGGCGCGGGTGCCGATGCGGGTGCTGGCTCGCCTGGTGCTGGCTCGCCTGGTGCTGGCTCGCCTGGTGCTGGCTCGCCTGGTGCTGGCTCGCCTGGTGCTGGCTCGCCCGGTGCTGGCTTGCCCGGTGCGGCCGACGTCGGGCCCGACGCGGGGGCGTCGGCGGGAGGGCGCGGGGCGGGTGGACCGGAGACCGGTGCCGCCGGCAGGTCGCCGTCGGTGCTGGCCCGCCCGGGCAGCGGACTCTCCGCCGAGGCGGCCACCACGCCGCCCGTCTCGGGGCCGGTGCCGATGCTCTGGAATGGATCGATCGTGGCGTCATCGTCGGGGACTGCCCGGCCGCCGCCGACCGGTGCGGTGGTGGTGACGGTGGCTTGTGCGGAGGTGTCCGTACCGGTCGAGGTGGCCCCGCTCGACGCGGTCCCCGGGCTGCTCGACGCGGCCTCCGGTTCGGGTGGGTCGCTCGACGGCTCTACCGTCGTGCCGGCCGCCGACGCCGGCTCGGGCCGGGCGGGCGCGACCGGCTCGGTGGGCGTCGGCTCGGCCCGGGTCACTGTTGCCGGCTCGGCCCGGGTCACTGCTGTCGGCGCGGCCGGGGCGGCAGCAACCAGTGGCGGGGCTGCGGGCGGCCAGGCCGGTGCCGGTACGTCCGGTGTGGCCCGGGCCGCCGAGGCAGCGGGCGGCTCGGTGGAGCGCGCCGGTTGCCCGGCGGGGGCGTCCGGCTCGGAGCCCAGGGTGGGACCGGGGCGCGGGGCGGGGACGGGCCGTGCGCTCGGAGGCGCTGGCTCCACCACTTCCGGCTCGGCGCCCTCCGGCTCGACCGGTGCCGGCGGTTGGGTCGGCGTCGGCGCGGGTAGGAACTCCAGGCGCAGCCCGGCCGCCGGGGGCACGGCGACCGGGGGACGGGGCTGGTCGGTCTGTGCCGGTCGTTCGGTCTGCGCTGGTCGTTCGGTCTGCGCTGGTCGTTCGGTCTGTGCCGGTCGTGAGGTCGGTTCCGGGTCGGTCTTCGGCGCCAGCCCGGCGGGGCGGGTCTCCTGGACCTGCGCAGGCTCGATGTTCCGGTCGCCGGTGCGCTGGGCGGGCACCGACGTCTCGGCGGCTTCGGACGGCTGCTTGCGCCGCTCCCGGGGCGGGGTGAACAGGTCGGCACCGCTCAGCAGCGTCTCGCTCGCCACCGGCGGACCGGAGACGGGCACGTCCGACCGGTCCGGGCCTCGGTAGGGCGGCGGAACCTCGGCCATCGGCCAGCCGGAACCGGGTGGTAGTTGACCGTCCCGCCCCGGACCGGCGGCGCGGTCGGGCCCGGCCGGACCATCCGGACGACCGGCGGCGCCACCCGGAGCGGCCATGGGCGGCCGGGGGGCGCCGTCTGGCGCCCGGTTGCCGTCGCGCGGCGGGGGAGGTTCCCGGCGTACGGCCGGACCTCGGTCGGGGGACCAGGTGTCCTCCGGCGCCGGCCCGTTCCCCGTCCGGCGATCGACCGGCGGCGCGACATCGCGTTGGCGGCCCGCGAGGGGCATCTGGAGGCGTGGCGACTCGGTAGTGGACGGATGACCTGCGTCGCCCCGATCAGGGCGGTCGACCGGACCGTCGTGCCAACCCGGGCGGGCCGCACCACGGGGGGCGACCGGCGGGCGGGGCTCGGCGGACCAGTCGGGATCCGTGGGGTGGGGGCGGCCGGCAGGCACGTCGGAGGATGGGAACCGAGGAACGGGCGGGGTCGGCCGGCGGCCCGGCAGCGCCTGGGTCTCCTCGGGAGAGGGGTCCGGCCGCTGGCCGCCCGCGCGGTCGTACGGTCCAGGCCCGCCACGGGGCGCACCGGGGCCCGCGCGGTACGGGGTCTGCTCCCGAGGGTCCCGGTCCGGCCCGCGCCCACCGGTGGGCCGGCCCTGGTCCGGTCGCTGTCGCTGGTCTGGACCGTTGACTGGTCGGTACTCACCGTGACCCGATTCGCCGTGCCCCGGCCCGAGCGGTCCGCCGCGCCCGGGGTCGCCCGGGTACGCAGGGCCGCCCGGGTACGCAGGGCCGCCCGGGTACGCAGGGCCGCCTGGATGCGCTGGGCTGACCGGGTGTGCCGGGCTGATCGGGTGTGCGGGGCTGATCGGGTGCGCCGGGCTGACCGGGTACGCGGAGTTCGGTGGGTAGGCGGGGCTGACCGGGTGTGCCGGGCTGACCGGATGGGCGGAACCCGACGGGTGTGCCGAACTGACCGGGTGTGCCGGGCTTGGCGGCTGGTGCGGGTCCGTCTGGTGTGGTCGGCCTACCGGGCGGACCGGGGGGAGTGGCCCGCCCCAGTGTTCGGCCCGGTCGGGCGCGGGTGGCGTGCCCCAGCCGTCGGCACCAGGCCGCCGCTCCTCCGTTGACGGGCGCCGCTCCTCCACCGGCGGACGTCGACCTTCCACGCCGGGGTGTCGACCTTCCACGCCGGAACGTCGGCCATCTATCCGGGGCGGCTGGTCGTCCATCCGCGTGCGCTGGTCGTCCATCCGGGGCGGCTGGTCTTCGCCGCGAGAGTGCGCGCGGTCGGCGCGGGGCGGCTCGCCCTCCAAGGGCCGGCGCTGGCCCCGCTCCGGCGGCTGACCGTAGCCAGCGGGTTGCCTGTGGCCGGGCGGCTGGTCGTATCCGGCGGGCGGCCCGTAGCCGGACGGGCGGCCGTGGCCCGGGGAGGCGTCCCAGCGCTGTTCGCGTTCCCACCCTTGTTCGCGGTCGCGTCCTTGCTCCCGTTCCCACCCCTGTTCGCGTCCGTACCGCTGGGATGGACCCTGTTCGGGACCAGGACTGCGGCCAGAGGGGGACGTCGGACCGTGTCCCCCCTGCTGGCCCCGCGGGTGGCTGGAGTACGGCTCGTGGGGGTGTGACGACTGGTCGTCGGGGGACGGGACCTCGGCCCGTCCGGAGATGACCGACGCGCGCCCCGAAGGGCGGTGTGGCGGGCGCTTCGGCCCCGGGTCGCCGGGATAGCGTTGGCCAGGGAAAGCGGGCTGCCACTCCGTGGTCGGCTCGACCATCCAGGAGGGCTCGGGCGGCTCGCCCCAGCGGTCGCGGTAGCGATCAGTCACGATGCAACCCCGCAGAGGTGGGGCGTGCGGCGCGGCCGTTTGAACGGCTCGCGTCGCTCGCTCACGGCGGTGTCACCTCGTCGGAAAATTCTCACTGGGCAGCCGGGGATTCCGGATATTGTTCCCCGGCTCGCGGCAGCTTGGTTGCGGAAGGAGGGTAACGGCGTGGGTCCGCTCACCGCCACTGTGCCACCGCTGATCGGTAGAAACATCATCCTCTGGTTCCGGACATTTACTGCCATAACCGGATCAGGGTACCGTTGTTATTCGACGTACCGCCAGGCGACGTTCGCCGGCGCCTTCACCAATATCGTCTTCGGGTTCCTGCACTGCTACGTCTTCCTCGCCGTCGCCACCGGCGCGGGAGGCCGGGCGGGCGGTTACGACAGCAGACAACTGGCCACCTTCGTCTGGGTCGGACAGGGACTCCTCGCCGTCGTGGGACTCTGGGGCTGGAGCGACCTGGCTGATCGGATCCGGACTGGCGATGTCGCCAGCGACCTGCTTCGGCCGGTCTCCCCGGTGGTCAGCTACCTCGCCACCGACCTGGGCCGGGCGGCGCACGCGGTGCTCACCCGTTTCGTCCCGCCAGTGCTCACCGGCCCGATCTTCTTCGACGTCTACCTGCCGACCCGCTGGCCGACCGTACCGCTCTTCCTGCTCTCCATGGTGCTGGCGGTGGTTCTCTCGTTCGCTGGCCGCTACCTGGTCAACGCCTCCGTCTACTGGCTCGCGGACGTACGCGGACCGATGCTGCTCTGGACCCTCTGCTCCGGCATCCTGGCCGGCCTCTACTTCCCGCTGCGCTTCCTGCCGGACTGGGCCTTCACGACGATCTGGCTGGCCACCCCCTTCCCGAGCATGATGCAGACACCGCTGGACGTGCTGGTCGAGCGGGACGAAGCGCCGGTGCAGGCCGGGCTCGTCGGCCTGCAACTCTGCTGGGTCGGGGCGGCCCTGTTCGCCTGCGTCGTCGTGCAGCGGCGGGCGGAACGGCGACTGGTCGTGCAAGGTGGCTGACCGGGCACGAACGGCCGGACCGGCGGCGGGCTACCTGGCACTGCTGCGCGGACAGGCGCGGTCCCAGGCGTCGTACCGCACCTCGTTCGTCGTCGACCTGGTCAGCAACGTCGGCGCCACCGTCTTCGACGTGCTCACGGTCCTGGTGCTGTTCCAGGTGACCCGGACCCTGGGAGGTTTCGACGTACGGGAGGCGATGGTCATGGTCAGCCTCTCCGCCTGCTCCTTCGCCACCGCCGACCTGGCCGTCGGCAACATCGAGCGGGTCCGCCAGTACGTCCGGACCGGGTTGATGGACGCGGTCCTGGTCCGCCCGCTCGGCGCGTTGCCGCAGTTGTTGCTGATGGACCTGCCGCTGCGCAAGGTGTCCCGTGCCCTGTTCGGGCTCGCCGTGCTGACCGTCGCGGCAAGCTCCGCCGGAATCGACTGGACCCCGGGGCGGGTGCTGCTGGTCGTCGTCGCCCCGCTGGCCGGAGCGGTCTTCTTCGGCTCGATCTTCGTGGCCTCGGCGACCCTGGCGTTCTGGTGGATCGACTCGGGCGAGATCGGGAACGCGTTCACCTACGGTGGTCGGGACTTCACCGCGTACCCGGTGACCGTCTACGGTGGATGGTTCCGGGCAATTTTCGCGTACGGCCTGGGGTTCGCCTTCGTGGCCTACTACCCGGCGCTGGCCCTGCTCGGCCGGGCCGACCCGCTCGGCCTGCCGGCCTGGGCCGGGTGGGCCGCGCCGGGCGTCGCGGTCCTGGCGGCGTTGGGCGCCGCCGCCGTCTGGCGGACCGGCATCAGACACTACCGGAGTACGGGGTCATGAGCGACGTCATCGAAGTGCGCGGGCTGCGCAAGGAGTTCACGGTACGGGTCAAGAGCGGCCGGCTGCGTCGGACGAAGAAGATCATCCCCGCCGTCGACGGGGTGGATCTGACCGTGGCGCGGGGCGAGATGATCGGTTACATCGGCCCGAACGGCGCGGGCAAGTCCACCACGCTGAAGATGCTCACCGGTGTGCTGATGCCCTCCGCAGGGGAGGTACGCGTCTGCGGGCTCGTCCCGGTGGCCCAGCGCACCCGGCTGGCGTTGCGTATCGGCGTGGTCTTCGGCCAGCGTTCGCAGCTCTGGTGGGACCTGCCGCTGCGCGACTCGTTCGACCTGCTGCGGCACATCTACCGGGTGCCGGCCGCCGACCACGCGGCCCGGCTGCGCCGCTGCCGGGACCTGCTCGACCTCGACGGTTTCCTCGACATCCCGGTACGCCAGCTCTCGCTGGGCCAGCGGATGCGCGGCGAGCTGACCGCCGCCCTGCTGCACGGGCCGGAGGTGCTCTTCCTGGACGAGCCGACCATCGGGCTGGACCTGGTGAGCAAGCAGGCGGTCCGGGAGTTCCTGGGCGAGTTGGGCCGGGCCGGTGACACGACCCTGCTGCTCACCACGCACGACCTGGCCGACATCGAGCGCCTCTGTCGACGGCTGGTGGTGATCGATCACGGTCAGGTGGTGCACGACGGCGACATCGAGGCGTTGCACGCCCGGTACGGTTCCCGGCGCCTGGTCGTGGTCGACTTCGACGAGCCGTTGGCGGAGGCGCCGGTGCTGCCGGGTGCGCCGGTGTTGCGGGTCGAGGCGGACGGTCGCCGGCTCGTCTTCGAACTGGAGTCGGCGACCGCCGGTGCGGTGGTGGCGCGGCTGGCCGGGCTCGCCACGCTCCGCGACCTCGCGATCGTCGAGCCGGACATCGAGGACGTGGTCAGCCGCCTCTACCAGGCCCCGGCGCCCCCGGTCGTCGCACCGACACAGCCGGGTAAGGAAGGGCCCCTTGTTATCGGATTCGGTAGAGGAAGGGCCCCTTCCTAACGGCGCTGCGGGCGTGATGCCACGGCGGGGGCAGAGACGGGCAGGCGACTCGGCGGCGCGCTGGGAGGAGTCGAGCAGCATCACCACGACGATGCCGACGACCACCGTGAGCGGTGCGGCGGCGCGGACCGCCCGGGAGGGTGGCGCCCCGGGACGGGACGGGTCTAGATCTTCTCGCCGATCTTGACCTGGGGGGCCGGTGCCCGCATCCGGCGGAAGGTGATCCCGCGCATGATCGCGTAGAGGTAGAGCGAACCCATCCGTACCTCGGTCTTGGGGAACCGCCGCTGGACCAGGTTCTTGATCTTGCGCGAGATCAGGATCGAGTCGATCACCACGCCGAGGGCGAGGGCGCCCCAGAGCAGGTTCGAGATCAGCTGTACGGCCGGCGGCATCACAGCCGACGAGCCGAGCACCACGATCAGGGCGCCACCGAAGAACCAGGTGCCGACCGTGCGACGGGAGTCGACCACGTTGCGGGCCAGCAGCTTCTCCGGACCCCGGTCCCGAGGACCGCCCTCACGGCGGAACTCGGCCGCCGCCTCGGCCCGCGCGACCCGGCGACGCTCCCGCGCCTCCTGCTTGTTCGCCGGTGGCCTCGTCTCCACGGCACCCGGTCGACGCCCGGCACTGGGACGCTTCGGCGTCTCCTTGCCGAGCTCCTTCTTGCTGGGTGTGTAGCCCCGGGAGCGGGCGGCTTCGGTCGCCTCGTCGGTCGTCACCTGGGTGACGTTCTCCTCGACAAGGTCGGTGGACTTACGGCGAAACAACGACGGCACGGATGAAGGGTAGCGGGCGGCTGACGCCTCCCACACATCACGGTGCGGGAGGCGTCGGTGCGGGCCCGTGCGGCGGTGCGGAGAACGGTGCGAAACCGCCCTCCGGCACCGCCGATGTGCCAGACGGGTTACGGACGCTCGACGTGGGCGCCGAGGTCGGAGAGCTTCGCCTCGAAGTCCTCGTACCCACGGTTGATCAGGTCGACGCCGTACACCCGGGAGGTGCCCTCGGCGGCGAGCGCGGCGATCAGGTGGCTGAACCCGGCCCGCAGGTCGGGGATGACCAGATCGGCGGCGTGCAGCTTGCTCGGCCCCGCGATGACCGCCGAGTGCTTGAAGTTGCGTCGGCCGAACCGGCACGGGGTGCCGCCCAGGCAGTCGCGGTAGACCTGGATGGTGGCGCCCATCTTGTTCAGAGCCTCGGTGTAGCCGAGCCGCTGCTCGTACACCGTCTCGTGGACGATCGACAGGCCCCGGGCCTGGGTCAGCGCGACCACCAGCGGCTGCTGCCAGTCGGTCATGAACCCCGGGTGTACGTCGGTCTCCAGCGCGACCGCCTGGAGCTCCCCGCCCGGGTGCCAGAACCGGATGCCGCCCTCCTGGCCGGGCGAGCCCAGCTTCGGCGGACGGGCGTCGGTGACCTCGTACGCGCCGCCCACCGAGCGGAACACGTTCAGGAAGGTCATCATGTCGACCTGCTCGGCACCGAGCACCTCGACGTCACCGCCGGTGGCGAGCGCCGCCGCGGCCCAGCTCGCCGCCTCGATCCGGTCCGGGATGGGGCGGTGGGTGTAGCCGGTCAACCGGGGTACGCCCTGGATCTCGATCACCCGGTCCGTGTGGACCTTGATGATCGCGCCCATCTTCTGCAGGATCGCGATCAGGTCGACGATCTCCGGCTCCACCGCCGCGTTGCGCAGCTCGGTGACGCCCTCGGCCATCACGGCGGTGAGCAGCACCTGCTCGGTCGCCCCGACGCTCGGGTACGGCAGCTCGAACTTGGTGCCGTGCAGACCGCTCGGTGCGGTCAGGTGCATGCCCTCCGGCGCCTTGTCGACGATGGCGCCGAACTGCCGCAGGGCCTGGATGTGGAAGTCGATCGGCCGCGGGCCGATGTGGCAACCACCGAGGTCGGGGATGAACGCGTGGCCGAGTCGGTGCAGCAGCGGCCCGCAGAACAGGATCGGGATGCGGCTCGAACCGGCGTGCACGTTGATCTCGTCGGTGGTGGCGCTCTCCACGTTCGCCGGGTCGAAGACCAGCTCGCCGTCCTCGTCGCCGTCGCTGACCTTCACACCGTGAAGTTCCAGCAGTCCGCGGACGATTTCGACGTCGCGGATACGCGGCACGTCGTACAGGCGGCTCGGAGTGTCGCCGAGCAGGGCGGCGACCATCGCCTTCGAGACCAGATTCTTGGCGCCGCGGACCCGGATCTTCCCCGAGAGCGGGGTACCTCCGTGTACGACCAGAACGTCGTCGGTCAACGCAACCTCCAGCGGATAGGTGCTGCCGGGTTAAGGGGTGCGGGGCGGCTGAGCGTCAGTCACGGCCGTAGCCCGCCGGGGGCGCAGCCGCACTACGTACGACTGGCTCTGTGTCGCCTGGGCAGCATAGCGCTCCGTGACCGAAATGGCGTTGGTCACCCCGACTTAGATGGCATGAAATCGGGACGTCCGCGCTTATCGGTACAGCAACCGTTACTTTCAGTGATTGGCTCAGGTCATGGCAGTGCGAGCATCTGGTCCAGTGCCACCCGAGCGTGGTGAGCGGTGTCCGGATCCACCGTGATCTGGTTGACGACCCGCCCCGCCACCAGTTCTTCGAGGGCCCAGACCAGGTGCGGCAGGTCGATCCGGTTCATCGTCGAGCAGTAGCAGACGGCCCGGTCCAGGAACATGATCTGTTTGTCCGGGTGTGCGTTGGCGAGCCGGCGTACGAGATTCAGCTCCGTGCCGACCGCCCAGGCCGAGCCCGCCGGCGCCGCCTCGATCATCTTGATGATGTACTCGGTCGATCCGACGTAGTCGGCCGCCGTCACCACCTCGTAGCGGCACTCCGGGTGGACCAGCACGTTCACCCCGGGCACCCGCATCCGGACCTCGTTCACGCTCTCCAGCGTGAACCGGCCGTGTACGGAGCAGTGCCCCCGCCACAGGATCATCTTGGCCTCGCGCAACTGCTGCGCGGTCAGCCCGCCACCGGGCTTGTGCGGGTCGTAGAGCACACAGTCGCCCGTCTCCAGCCCCATCTCCAGCACCGCCGTGTTGCGGCCCAGGTGCTGGTCGGGCAGGAAGAGCACCCGCTGGCCCCGCTCGAACGCCCAGCGCAGCGCCCGTTCGGCGTTGGAGGAGGTGCAGACCACACCGCCGTTGCGCCCGACGAAGCCCTTGATGTCCGCCGACGAGTTCATGTACGTCACCGGCACCGTCGAACCGGCGACGCCCAACTCCTCCAGCAGCTCCCAGGCCATCTCGACCTGCGGCAGCGCGGCCATGTCCGCCATCGAGCAGCCCGCGGCCAGGTCCGGCAGGATGACCCGCTGCCTGTCGCTGGTGAGGATGTCGGCGCTCTCGGCCATGAAGTGCACGCCGCAGAAGAGGATGTACTCCGCGTCCGGCCGGGCGGCGGCCTCGCGGGCCAGCTTGAACGAGTCGCCGGTCACATCGGCGAACTGGATCACCTCGTCGCGCTGGTAGTGGTGGCCGAGCACGAAAACCCGCTGGCCGAGTTTGGCCTTGGCCGCGGTGGCACGGGCCACCAGGTTGGGGTCACTCGGCGGGGGAAGCTCCCCTGGACAGTCCACCCCACGCTCGCTGTCCGGGTCGGTTCCGCGACCCAGCAGGAGCAGGGCGGCAGCGGTGTTTGACGGCTCTACCCAGGTCGAAGTCACGTCCTCCATGCTCCCACAGCGCGGGCCGCCCGCAGCGCCGGCCGATGTGGGCTGCCACACTGCCGTGATGCGGGTTCTGATCTGTCCAGACAAATTCGCCGGTACCCTCTCCGCCCCCGAGGTGGTCGCCGCGGTGATCGCGGGGTGGCACGACACCGCGCCAGGGGACCAGATGGTCGCCCGGCCGCTGGCCGACGGCGGTCCGGGCTTCGTCGAGGTGCTCGCCAGCGCGGTGGCCGGGCGCCGGCTGCCGGTGCCGACCGTCGATCCGCTCGGCCGCCCGGTCGAGGGAGAGATCCTTATCACTGATCTTGATGGTGCCGGTGGTGGACCCACCGCGTACGTGGAGAGCGCCCAGGCGTGCGGCCTGCACCTGCTCACCCCCGACGAGCGCGACCCGAAGGCCACCACCTCGTACGGCCTGGGCCTGCTGGTCGCGGCTGCGGTCGAGGCGGGAGCCCGCCGGGTGGTGATCGGGCTCGGCGGCTCGGCAACCAACGACGCCGGCGCCGGTCTGCTCGCCGCACTCGGCGCCGCCCCGCTCGACGAGACCGGCCACGCCCTGCCGTACGGGGGAGCGGTGCTCACCGCCGCCGCGTCGCTGGGCGGCGCACCCCGGCTCCGGGAGGTGGAACTGGTCGCCGCGACCGACGTCGACAACCCGTTGACCGGCCTGCACGGCGCCTCGAACGTGTACGGCCCGCAGAAGGGCGCCAGCCGGGAGGACGTACTGCTGCTCGACTCCGCGCTGGAGCGCTTCGCGGTGGTGCTGGAGCGGGAACTGTCGACCTGCCCACCGGAGTTGGCCGCGCTGCCCGGTGCTGGTGCGGCCGGCGGTCTCGGCGCGGCGATCCTCGCCCTGGGCGGCCGGTGCGAGTCAGGAATCAAGCTGGTCAGCGACATGATCGACCTGGAGACCGCGCTGGACGAGGCGGATCTCGTGATCACCGGCGAGGGCTCGTTCGACCACCAGTCGCTGCGCGGCAAGGTGGTCGCCGGCATCGCCGGAGCGGCCCGGGACCGGGGCGTGCCCTGCGTGGTGCTCGCCGGCCGGGTCAGCACGGGACGGCGGGAGGCGGCGGCGGCCGGGGTGACCGAGGCGTACAGCCTGGTCGACCACTTCGGTGGCGAGGAACACGGCGGGGTCGAGCGGGCCATGACCCGTCCCGCCGAGGGCCTGCGGGAGGTCTCCGCCCGCCTGGCCCGCCAATGGAGCCGCTGAGAAGTAAGGAAGGGCCCCTTGTTATCGCTTTTTGTATAACAAGGGGCCCTTCCTAACCGGCGCGGCCCGCCGAACGCCGGCCGCCGGTGGCGCGGCCTGCCTGCCGCCGGTGGCGCGGTGGCGGCGGGAACGCGGCGGGGTGGTTAGGCGGCGCGGCGGCCGATGCGCTGCAGTTCCACCTGGCGGTAGTCCGAGGCTGCTTCGTCGGTGGTGACGGTGTCCCGGTGTCGGCTCCGTCGGCCCAGGAGGCCGATCGCCGCGATCACCAGCCCGAACACGGCGATCCCGCTGACCAGCCCGATCGCCGGGTAGAACGAGTCTGGCACCTGCCCGGGCAGGGGCGCGTCGCTGGCCAGGATCGCGGTGACCCCGGCCAGGGCGATCGCCCCGCCGATCTGGAACGCGGTCTGGACCAGCCCGGAGGCGAGCCCCTGTTCCTCGTCAGCCACCCCGGAGGTGGCCTGGATGTTCAGCGTCGGGAAGGCCAGGGCGAAGCCGGCACCGAGCAGCAGCATGGTGGGCAGGATCACGCTGAAGTAGCGGGCCTCCCCGCCGATGCGGAGGAAGAGCAGGTACGCGGCGAGGAAGGCGACGAACCCGCCAGCCACCACCGGGGCGGTGCCGAACCGGTTGACCAGTGCGCCGGTCCGGGGGCCGCCGAAGGCGACGATCAGCCCGGCAGGCAGGAAGGCGAGCGCCATTTCCAGCGGCGACCAGCCGAGCACCACCTGCACGTAGAGCGTGCCGATGAACTGGAAGCCGATGTAGGAGCCGGTCACCGCGAGCGCGCCGAGGTTGGCCCGGACAAGTGTCCGGTTGCGCAGGATGCCGAGGCGTACCAGCGGGTGGGCGACCCGTCGTTCGATCGCCACGAAGGCGGCGATCAGCGCCGCGACCAGGGCGAAGGAGCCGAGCGTACGGCCGGAGGCCCAGCCGACGTTCGGCGCCTGGACGACGGCGTACACCAGCAGCAGTAACGCCGCGGTGGAGGTGGCCGCGCCGCCGAGGTCGTAGCCGGCGCCGGACGGGCGCTCGGTGCGGTGACGCGGGATGAGCTTGATGCCGGTGATCAGGATCAGCAGGGCGATCGGGGCGGGCAGCAGGAAGGTCCAGCGCCAGCCGGCCTCGGTCAGCAGTCCGCCGAGGATCAGTCCCATCGAGAAGCCGCTGGCCCCACAGGCGGTGTAGAAGCTCAGCGCGCGGTTGCGGGCCGGCCCCTCGTGGAACGTGGTGGTGATGATCGACAGGCCGGCCGGTGCGGTGAAAGCGGCGGCGACGCCCTTGATGAACCGGGTGCCGATCAGCAGGTTCGGGTCGTCGACCAGGCCGCCGAGCAGGGATGCGACGGCGAAGACGCCGATCGCCCAGAGGAAGACCCGGCGCCGGCCGAGCAGGTCGGCGGCGCGGCCACCGAGCAGCAGCAGGCCGCCGTAGCCGAGTACGTAGCCGCTGACGATCCATTGCAGGGCGGAGTTGGAGAGGCCGAGGTCGGCCTGGATCGAGGGCAGTGCCACGCCGACCATCGAGACGTCGAGGCCGTCGAGAAAGAGCGCGCCACAGAGTACGAGCAGCGTGCCGTAGAGGCGGGGAGTCATCCGTGGTCCGCCGCTGGTCGTGTCCGGCGGGGACAGCCGGGATGGTGGCCCGCTATCGGGCGTGGTGGAGAGTGCCATGCGGAGTAACTTACTTGCACGCGCATCTAATGCACAAACAATAAGTGCTTGCGCACATGTTGCTTGAGCATGTGGTACGATGCCGCCGTGTCCGAGGACGACCTGCTAGTCACCGAATGGCTCCAACTCGCCAACCGGTATGCGGCGGTTTCGTGCGCACTCGAACGCGAGCTACAGGACCGACACGGGCTTGGTATGAGCGAGTTTGAGGTGATCGACCGGCTCGCCACGAGCGCGGCGGCCAAACTCCGCATGCAGGAGTTGGCCGAACTGGTACATCTGAGTCAGAGTGCGTTGAGTCGGGCGGTGGCCCGGCTGGAACGGGGCGGGCTGGTCTGCCGGGCCCTCTGCGAGCAGGACCGGCGTGGCGTCTTCGTCACGCTCACCGACGCCGGGCGGCAGCGGCAGGAAGAGGCCCGGCCCACACGCCGGGCGGTGCTGGAGACGAGTCTCGGGTCGGCGCCAGTGCCGGCAACCGGGTGACCCGCACCTCATCGACCTACAATTAGATCCGAACCACATTGGGAATGGCCGGTCAGAAGGCTAGCGTTGGCCAGTACGGACCCAAGACACCGTCGCAGGGGAGACTTTCACGTGACCACGCCAGTGCAGACCGAGTCGACTGAGTCGACCGAGGCAAAGGCCCCAAGCACCATCGTCCTCACCGACATCGCGGCGCAGAAGGTCAAGGCCCTGATCGAGCAGGAAGGCCGCGACGACCTGCGGCTGCGGGTCGCCGTACAGCCCGGTGGCTGCTCCGGCCTGCGGTACCAGCTCTTCTTCGACGAGCGCTCGCTCGACGGTGACGTCGTCAACGACTTCGACGGTGTCGAGGTTGTCGTCGACCGGATGAGCGCCCCGTACCTGGCCGGTGCGAAGATCGACTTCGCCGACCGGATCGACGCCCAGGGCTTCACCATCGACAACCCGAACGCGCAGAACTCCTGCGCCTGCGGCGACTCGTTCCACTAGCCCGACCGCGGTCGCGAGACCGCCACGCACGTACGAACGATCAGCGGGGCCTTCCTGTCCGGGAAGGCCCCGCTTTCGTGCACCCGGGGTTGGGGTCAGGGCGGTTAGGAAGGGCCCCTTCCTATACAGAAAACGATAAGAAGGGGCCCTTCCTTACCCCAGCAGGGCTGTTAAGTGACTGACCGGGGGCGGCGGGATGACGGGGCCGGTAGGCTGACTCGGCTGTACAACCCACACCGACGCGAGGGCGCCGATATGAAGATCGCCGTTACCGGCTCGATCGCCACTGATCACCTGATGCACTTCCCTGGTCGATTCGCCGACCAGTTCATCGCCGACCAGTTGCACAAGGTGTCACTCTCCTTCCTCGTCGACGATCTTGTACTCCGGCGCGGCGGCGTAGCGGCCAACATCTCGTTCGGCATGGCCCAGCTCGGGCTGAAGCCGGTCCTGCTCGGGGCGGTCGGCGCCGACTTCGCCGACTACCGGTCCTGGCTGGAGCGGCACGGTGTCGACTGCGACTCGGTGCACGTCAGCGAGATCGCGCACACCGCGCGTTTCGTCTGCACCACCGACCTCGACATGTGCCAGATCGCCTCGTTCTACGCGGGAGCGATGAGCGAGGCTCGCAACATCGAGCTGGCCCCGGTTGCCGACCGGATCGGTGGCCTCGACCTGGTCCTGGTCAGCGCGAACGACCCCGAGGCGATGATCCGCCACTCGGCCGAGTGCCGGGAGCGGGGCTACGCCTTCGCCGCCGACCCGTCCCAGCAGCTCGCCCGGATGGAGGGCGCCGACGTGATCTCCCTGATCGACGGCGCGGACTACCTGATGACCAACGACTACGAGAAGTCGTTGCTGCAGAGCAAGGCCGGGCTCACCGACGCCCAGCTGCTGGAGCGGGTCAAGATCCGGGTCACCACGCTGGGCAAGGACGGCGTGGAGATCGCCGGCCGGGACTTCGCCACGTTCCGGGTGCCGATCGCCCGCGAGATCGAGGCATCCGACCCGACCGGTGTCGGCGACGGCTTCCGGGCCGGTTTCTTCGCCGCGCTCTCCTGGGGGCTCGGCCTGGAGCGGGCCGCCCAGGTCGGGTCGCTGCTCGCCACCCTGGTGCTGGAAACCGTCGGAACCCAGGAGTACGAGGTGCGCCGCGACCTCTTCGTGAAGCGCCTGGCGGAGTCGTACGGGGACCAGGCCGCCGAGGACGTCCAGCCGTACCTGAACTGACCGGTCCCTTCCTGCCGGGTGATGACCTTCGCCCGGCAGGAAGGAGGCGGGTCAGGTGCGGGGACCGGTCAGACCCGAGAACTCATCGCGCGGCTGGGCGTGATCCCGTCTGGGTGAGGAAAGTGGTCCAGGCGGAGCGGTCGAAGAGGAGTACGGGGCCGGACGGGTCCTTGCTGTCGCGTACGGCGACCGATCCGATCGGGGTGGGCAGGATCGCGCACTCGACACAGTCACCGTTGTTGGCGCTGCGGCTGCTCTTGACCCAGTGGGCGTGGCTCAGGTCGGGGGTGGACACGAGGGGCCTCCGGGGTGGCTAGGCCAGACCGGCCAGCTCCCGGATCATCGCCCGTGAATCGGCGGGGGAGAGGGCGACCTGGCGCAGGTTCTCTGCCACCATGCTATAAGTCCGGACGCTGTCCGGGTCCTGCACGTACATCGCCCCGTCGAGCAGTTCGGTGTAGGCGATCGGCCGGACCTTGCCGAACTCCAGCACCACGAACTTGCCGATCGGCGTCGCCGGGTGCGGACCGTCCTCGGGGCGGATCACCTGGACCGTGACGTTCGGCAGCTCGGACATGGTGACCAGGTGGGCGAGCTGGTCGCGGCGGGTCTGGTCGCCGTTGACCCGCAGCCGCAGCGCCGCCTCGCCGATCACCGCGTGCAGGGTCAGTGGCTCGTCCTCGGTCAACCGGCGGGCGCGGGTCTGGCGGAACGAGACGAACCGCTCGGCGTGGTCGGGGCGGACGAAGCCGGTGCCGATGGTGAGCGCCTGGGCGTACTCCTCGGTCTGCAACAGCCCGGGGATCACCATGGACTCGAAGACGAACGCACCCTCGGCCAGTCCTTCGAGACCGACGTAGGTCTTGAACCAGCCCGGCATCACGTTCGCCCACGGCGCCCACCAGGTCTTGGCGTCGGAGCGGGTGGCGAGCGAGGTGAGCCGTTCGATCGCCGGCCCGTCGGCGCCACAGGTCCGCAGCACGGTCGCGATGTCATCCGGGAACTGCTGGTAGCGACCGCTCTCCATGTGCCCGAGCTTCGGCTTGCCGATGCCGGTCGCGGCGGCCAACTCGCTCAGCGACATCGGTACGTCGCGCCGGTAGCGGCTCAGTTCGGCGCCGATCAGCCAGCGCAGCGCGGAAGGGTCGGTACGAGCGACCACGGGCAGCCTCACCTTCATCGGGATCGATACGAAGCATCATCCCGGTGACCCTTCCATTACGCAAGGGACTCGACTATACGTATAGCAACGAGTCACGTGTAGGAGGTTGCGATGGATGACACCAAGCCCCGGCTGCCCGCCCCGCCGCAGGACGACCAACCCCTCGGTACCCCCGAGGAGTTCCACCAGCTCATGACCGACCTGGCTGCCGATCACGCGCCCCGGCGCTTCGCCATCTACGAGGAGTACGGCGACCGCGTCGACGGTCGGATCTACGCCTGGGGCCTCGCGTTCGAGGACCACGCCTGGCTCGGCGCCGACGACAGAAGCTTCACCGGGAGGTTCGCCAACGCGCAGAACGCGGTCCGGATCCTGGCCCGTACCGGCCGGCAGTTGCGTCTGACCTGGATCGACCAGCCCTCAGCCGCGTACGTGACCGACCAACCCGTGCCGCCGCCGCGCAACGAGGGTCACTGGAGGCGGCGTAGGTCGTAGGCGGGGGAGCCGTCGAGTGTCGTCGCCGCCACGAACTCCTGGCCGCGCATCCGGCACCACGCCGGAAAGTCGAGCGCGGCGGCCGGGTCGTCGGCGAGCACCCGGAGCACCGCGCCGACCGGCAGTTCGGGCATGTGACGGGCCGCCGCGATCACCGGCAGCGGGCAACGCTGGCCCCGGCAGTCGAGCACCTCGACGGGATCGGTCGGCCCGGTCACAGCCCGACCACCCCGGCCTCGGCGCGCAGGTCGGCGACGACCGTCGGCAACTCGGCCAGGAAACGGTCCACCTCGGCGGCGCTGCTCTCGCGGTGCAACGAGATCCGTACGTTGCCGTGTGACAACACTCCCATCGCCGCGAGCACGTGCGACGGCTCCAGCGTCGACGAGGTGCAGGAGGAACCGGAGGAGACCGCGAACCCCCGCCGGTCCAGCGCGTGCAGCAGCGCCTCGCCGTCGACGTACAGGCAGGAGAAGGTGACCAGGTGCGGCAGCCGGTCGTCCGGGTCGCCCACCACCTCGACGTCCGGCACGGTCGTGGCGACCGTCGCCCGGATCCGGTCCACCAGCGGCGCGAGCCGGGCCGCCTCGGTGGCGGCGTCGGCGTTCGCCGCCCGCAGCGCGGCGGCGGCGGCCACGATCGCCGGCAGGTTCGCCACCCCCGGGGTACGCCCCGCCTCCCGCTCGTCCGCCGGATACGGCGACAGCCAGCGGGTGCCCTTGCGGACCACCAGGATCCCCACCCCCGGCGGTCCGCCCCACTTGTGCGCGCTCGCCGACAGCACCGACCAGCCCGCCGGCACCGGCACCCGGCCGACCGACTGGGCGGCGTCCACGTAGAGCGGCACCCCGGCTGCGGCGCAGACCTCGGCCGCCGCCGCCACCGGCTGGATCGTGCCGACCTCGTGACTGGCGGTGATCAGTGCGGCGAGCGCCACCCCGGGTGCGGTCACCGCCGCCGACCAGGCCGCCGGGTCGATCCGTCCGAGGGTGTCCACCGGTACGGAGACCGCCTCGCCGCCAGCGGACACGTGCTGCTGCGCCGCGTGCAGCACAGCGGAGTGCTCGATCGCCGAGTGCACCAGCGTGGCCCCGGCGCGGCGACGTCCGGCCAACCCGCCGAGTACGGCGGCGTGCGCCGCGGTCGTACCGCTGGCGGTGAAGGAGAGCTCGTCCGGGCGTACCCCCAGGATCTCGGCGGTCGCGGCCCGCGCCGCGTCGAGTAGCTGGCGTGCCCGGCGGGCCTGTGTGTAAAGCTTGGCCGGGTCGGCCCAGCCGTCGGTGAGTGCGGCGAGCAGGGCCTGACGGGCCACCGGATGCAGTGGTGCGGCGGTGGCGGTGTCGAAGTAGACCGGCGTGGCGCTCTCCGGTGATGGCGCGGCATTCACAGCGCAACGGTAACCTGCGGGCGATCGAGCAAGATCCCCATTGGGGGACAGTCTGACCCCAGAGCTGTCGGACCCGCAATGGTCGAGTAATCTGCGACCGTCGGTGACGCCTTTGCTGTTGGTTGGGAAAAGAGACACCAGCGGCGCGCTAGGGAGGCAGGACCAGGTGGTCACAAGGGGTTCAGATGTACGGCCCACGGCCGGAAGGCGCAGCCAACGGCGTAATGCCGTCCGGCTCGCCGGGCTCGGTGTCGGTGGCGCGGCGCTGCTGACCCTGCTCACGGGTTGTGACGTCGGCAAGGCGGTTCACGGCTTCGGTTGGCCGCAGGGCGGGATCACGCCGCAGTCGCACCGGATGTACGACCTCTGGATCGCGTCGGCGATCGCCGCGCTCGCGGTCGGCGTCTTCGTCTGGGGCCTCATCTTCTGGTGCATCATCCGTTACCGCAAGCGCGGTGACTCGCTGCCGGTGCAGACCCGGTTCAACATGCCGATGGAGTTCCTTTACACCATCGCGCCGGTGCTGATCGTGGCAGTTCTCTTCTACTACACCGCGATCATTCAGACCGACGTCGACCGGACGTCGAAGAATCCGGATGTGACCGTCGAGGTCGTCGCCTTCAAGTGGAACTGGCAGTTCAACTACCGCGACGGTGTCGGCCCGGACGCGAACACCGTCGCCTCCACGCTCGGCACCACCGAGGTGATTCCGGTGCTGGTCCTGCCGACCGACCGGACCATCCGGTTCGAGGAGACCAGCAAGGACGTCATCCACTCGTTCTGGGTGCCAGAGCTGCTGTTCAAGCGGGACGTTTTCCCGGGCAACGTACGCAACGTCTTCGAGGTCACCCGGTTGACCAGCGAGGGCGCGTACGTGGGTCGTTGCGCCGAACTCTGCGGCACCTACCACTCGATGATGAACTTCGAGCTGCGGGTGGTCTCGCCGGCCGAGTACGACCAGTTCCTCGCCGCGAAGAAGGCCGGCCAGTCGACCCAGGACGCGCTCATCGCGATCGGCGAGAACCCGCTCGCCACGAAGACCGAGCCGTTCAAGACCCGGCGTGACGAGAACAACTTCAACAAGACCAGCGCCGCCGGCGTGGGAAGCTGAGGACGGGCATGAAGTCTGAGTGGCGCCTCTTCGGCATCATCGCGGTCTTTCTGTTCATCGCCACCTTCGTCTACGCGGGTTGGACCGATGGCCAGATGGGCCACGTCGACTGGATCGGCAGCACCGCGCTGGCACTGTCCACCCTGCTGCTGGTGATGCTCGGCGGGTTCTTCTGGTTCGTCTCCCGGCGGATCGAACTCCGTCCGGAGGACCGGCCGGACGCGGAGATCGCCGAGGGCGCGGGGGAAATCGGCTTCTTCAGCCCCGGCAGCTACTGGCCGTTCGGCCTCGCCGTCGCGGCCAGCATCACCGGCCTCGGCCTGGTGTTCTGGCTGTGGTGGCTGATCCTGGTGGGCATGGTCACGGTGATCTTCTCCGCCTGCGGTCTGCTCTTCGAGTACTACACCGGCACCCGGCGCACCGCCGAGCACTGAGCCGGCGGGCCGACCCCGGCCCGTATGCACCTCGCCGTATCGCCGTCGACCGGGGATCCGCAGCGATGGTCTGACTGAAGGTCAGCCACCGCCCGGACCCCGGTCGACGGCTTTTCCGGCGTGTACGGTCAGGAGCCCATGCCGTCCTGACCGGCTCCGGTGTTTCCGGCGCGCGGAGAATCCGCAGGTGGCGGGCGGGAACTGGCCTCAGCGGCTGGTAGCCGCGTTTTCAGCCGAGGTTGGTGCCCGGAGAGTGCCGGCGGGCCGAGCTCAGCTCTCCTCGGCAGCCTTGGCTGCGGTGGCGACCTCGATCCAGCGGTCGAGTGTCCGTGCGGCGGCGCCGGAGTCGATCGACTCCGCCGCGACCCGGAGGCCCTCGCCCATCGTCTTCGTCAGGTCGCCGTCCAGGCCCCACTGGGCAGCCAACGCCGCCGCGGAATTGACCAGCACCGCGTCCCGGACCGGCCCGGTCTCACCGGCGAGCAGCCGTCGGGCCGCGTCGGCGTTGAAGGTCGCGTCCCCGCCGCGCAGGTCGCCCGGGGCGGAACGGGGCAGCCCGAGGTCGACCGCGTCGAGCACCGACTCGGTCACCCGGCCCCGGTTGGCGATCCAGACCCGGGTCGGCGCGGCGGTGCTGAACTCGTCCAGCCCGTCATCACCCCGCATCACCAGCACCGAATCACCACGGGCGGCGAACACGCCGGCCATGACCGGTGCCATCCGAGGGTCGAAGCAGCCGACAGCGGCGGCCCGAGGACGGCCCGGATTGGTCAGCGGACCGAGGAAGTTGAACGCGGTCGGCACGCCGAGCTCCCGGCGCGGAACCGCGGCGTGTCTCATGCCGGGATGGAACCGGGACGCGAAACAGAAGCCGATGCCGGCCTCCGTGACACAGTGCGCCACCCCGGCCGGGCCGAGGTCGAGCGGGATGCCGAGGAACTCCAGCAGGTCGGCGGCGCCACACGAGGAGGAGGCGGCCCGGTTGCCGTGTTTGATCACACGTACCCCGGCGCCGGCGACCACCATCGCGGTCATGGTGGAGATGTTCACCGTGTGCGCCCGGTCCCCGCCGGTGCCGACCACGTCGACCGCGCTGGCGCGTACCTCGTCCGGCAGTTCGACCGGGACCGCCCGGCCGAGCATCGCCTCGACCAGCCCGGCCAGCTCGCCAGAGGTTTCACCCTTGGCCCGCAGCGCCATCGCGAAGCCGGCGATCTGGGCCGTGGTCGCCGAGCCGGACATGATCTCGCCCATGGCCCAGGCCGTGTCGCCGGTGGACAGTTCCTCGGCGCGGAGCAACGCGGCGAGGAGGTTTGACCAGGTCCGTTCGCCCATGATGGGCCTCCCGAGCGGGGGTTGGGATACGGGCTGTGCCAGGGTGTCCACGGTGCGTCAGGCCGAGCCGGGCCACGGAGCGCGGCCGGTCGGGCGTCAGGCCGCGGCGCTCGCGCGTACGCGCAGCAGGTCGGCGACGGTCCGGCCGGTGGTCACCGGGTCGAGCGGGTGCACCAGGGTCGCGTCGACCTGGGCGTACGCCGCCAGCCAGCGGTCCGCCGCACGGGCGATCACCACACAGGTCGGCGGCGCGTCCTCGCGGTCGTCCTTGATCTGGCGGGCGATGCCGATGCCGCCAGCCGGGGAGGCCTCACCGTCGAGCAGCATCAGGTCGATCTCGTAGTCGTCCACCAGCCGCACGCACTCCTCGTAGGTCGAGGCGTCGGTGAACTCGACCTTGAGGTCGCTGGCCGGACGGGTGCCCACGGCGAGGCGCATCCGGTCCCGAACCTGCGGGTCGTCGCTGTAGAGCAGGACGGTGTAAAGGCGTTCGGTCATCGGTCCCAGGGCTCCCACGTCGTAGCTGCCCGCTGATCGTACCGGTCCCGGCGCGGCGGGCCGGCTCCCCCCGTGACCCGGGGCCGGTCATGCCCGGATGGCGGGACCGGCGCGGCGCGCTCCACATGGGTGGGCCGCGCCCCGGCGGCCCCGAACCGAGGTCGCGGTAGCTCAGGTGGCGGTGCCGCCGGAGGCCGCCGCGGCGGCCCGTTCGCGGGCTTCCTGACGGTCGAGTTCACGGTCGATCCGGCGGGCTTCCCTCTCGGACTGGCGGACCCACTGGAGCACCAGAACCGCGATCATCGTCACGCTGACGAACTCGCCGCCGGCCCAGAGCACACCGCCGGCGACCTTCTGGTCGGCCCACGGGTCGGCCCAGCCGAGCGCCAGCGACGGATACCAGTCGCCACCGAAGAGGGTGGAACTCTGCATCACGGTGAGCCCCAGCACGGTGTGGAACGGCACCGATAGCAGCATCAGTAGCGCCCGTGCCGGGTACGGCCACCGGTTGGGCAGCGGGTCGTGCCCGACCAGCGGCCAGAAGAACAGGCAGCCGGTCAGGATGAAGTGGGCGTGGATGAGTTCGTGCGCGAACGGATGCTCCAGGGTGATCCGGTAGAGCCCCGTGAAATAGAGCACGAACGGGTTGACCACGAACAGGCCGAAGGCGAAGAGCGGGAACGAGAAGACCCGGGCCACCCGGCTGTGCAGCACCGCCAGTAGGCGGCGGCGTGGCGCGCCGGTGAGCGTACGCAGCGCCAGGGTGATCGGCGCGCCGAGCGCCAGGAAGATCGGCGCGATCATCGAGAGCACCATGTGCTGGATCATGTGTACGGAGAGCAACGTGGTGTCGTACGCGTGCAGTCCGCTCACCGTGACCGCCGCGACCGATCCCAGTCCGGGGCCGATGAAAAGCACTGTCCGGGAGACCGGCCAGTGGTCGCCCCGAACCCGTAACCGGTGGACGCCGTACAGGTAGAGCCCGGCGGCGAGGACCAGGCCAACGGCGATCCAGCCGTCCAACCTCGTCTGGGTGAAGATCGTGGAAACGGTGAACGGAGGCGGATTGGTGGCCTCGCCTGACGCCAGGGTCGGTGTCAAGGTCGAGGTGAGAGTGTGGATCGGATCGACGCGCAGCACGTTTTTCAGGCTAGGCCAGTCGAACCCGGCAAGGTTAGCTACCCCGGATCTCGTGCCGGTTTTGCCACCCCGAGGATCGCGGGTGCTGATCGGGGGCAATAATGACCGCGTGACAGCGGCCCCAGCCATTGACAAGAGCCGGATCCACTCTCTGACGCGTCCAAACATGGTCAGCGTCGGGACGATCGTGTGGCTCTCCAGCGAACTGATGTTCTTCGCGGCGCTCTTCGCGATGTACTTCTCCATCCGCGCGGCTGCGCCGGAACAGTGGGAGAAGCACACCGAGGTGCTCAAGGTTCCGTACGCGACGACGTTCACGGTGATCCTGGTGTTGTCCTCGGTCACCTGCCAGCTTGGCGTCTTCGCCGCGGAGCGGGGTGACGTGCACGCGCTGCGGCGCTGGTTCACGCTCACCTTCGTGATGGGCCTGATCTTCGTGCTTGGTCAGCTCAACGAGTACCGCAACCTGGTGCACGAGGGCGTCAAGATCAACGAGGATGGCTACGGGTCGATGTTCTATCTGACCACCGGCTTCCACGGCCTACACGTCACCGGCGGTCTGATCGCGTTCATCATCTTCATGATGCGTACCACCATGGGCCGGTTCACTCCGGCTCAGGCCACCTCGGCGATCGTTGTGTCGTACTACTGGCACTTCGTCGACGTCGTGTGGATCGCGCTGTACGGCATGATCTACTGGCTTCAGTGATCATGGCGCCGTCACCTTGCGCGCCGCCGCCCCGTCCCTGAGAAAAGGTCGAGAAACCGTTAAGGACACAGGCCATGACTTCTGACACCCCCAGCGCGCGGTCCGGTGGCCCCGGGACGCGGGCCAGCCGGGGCGATCGCCAACGCGGCATCTTCGCGCGATTGCGCGCCAGCCGGTCCGCGCCGCGCAGCCGTGGCCGTCGGCGGCTCGGCGCAACGGTGCGCCTGGTAGCCGCCCTGATCCTGGCCGGCGGTGCCTACACCGTGTTCGCGCCGGGCCTGCAGGCGCAGGACACCCCGCAGTTGTCCGCTGCGGCGCAGGAGGGCAAGGCGCTCTTCGACGTTAGCTGCGTCTCCTGCCACGGCCGCAACGCCCAGGGCATCGAGGGGCGGGGGCCGAGCCTGATCGGCGTCGGTTCCGCCTCGGTCGAGTTCCAGGTGAGTTCCGGCCGGATGCCGCTGGGACGCCAGGAGGCCCAGGCCGAGCGGAAGCCCCCGGTCTTCGACGAGACCCAGACCGCCCAGCTCGGCGCGTACGTCCAGGAGCTCGGCGGCGGGCCGCAGATCCCGGAGCACGACCTGCGGGCCGGCGGCAACGTCGCCGAGGGCGGCGAGCTGTACCGGATCAACTGCGCCGCCTGCCACGGCTTCGGCGGCGGCGGTGGCGCGCTCTCCTCGGGCAAGTTCGCGCCGAACCTCAAGCCGGCCACCGACCGGCAGATCTACGCCGCGATGCTGACCGGCCCGCAGAACATGCCGGTCTTCGGGGACAACCAGATCCGCCCGGACCAGAAGGCCGACATCATCGCGTTCGTTCAGGAGACGCTGAAGCACGAGCAGGACCCGGGCGGCTTCTTCAACCTCGGTCGGTTCGGTCCGTCCACCGAGGGTCTGGCCATCTTCCTGGTAGGCATCGTGGCTCTGGTCTTCACCAGTTTGTGGATTGCGGGGAAGTCGTGAGCGAGCGTACGTCGACACACGGGGCCGAGCAGGAGGAGCTCGATCTGACCGACCCCCGGTTGTCGCACTTCGAGATCATGCGCGAGGGGGCGCGGCGGGACGGCATCGAGATCGTCCACTACGAGCCGCCGTTCCCGGTCCTGGGCACCAAGGCGGAGCGTCGGCTCACCCGTACGATCTCGCTGTTCTTCCTCCTCACCGGCCTGGCCTCGCTCGCGTTCCTGGTGATCTACATCGCCTGGCCGTGGCGGTACGAGCCGGGCAGCGGTGACGACAAGCTCTTCACCCCGCTGCTCGGTCTGACTCTGGGTCTGGCCCTGCTCGGCATCGGCTTCGGCATCCTCGCCTGGGGCAAGAAGCTGTTGCCGAAGGAGGTGTCGATCCAGGGCCGGCACGACGGTGGGTCCAGTGAGACCGACCGGAAGATCGCCGGTAGCACGATCGTCTACATGGCCGAGGAACTCGGCTTCAAGCGTCGGCCGTTGCTCGGCTTCGCCGCCCTGGTCGGCCTCGCGCCGGTCGGAGTGGTGGCGGCGGCGCCGCTGGTCGGTGGTCTGATCAAGCAGCCGCACAAGAACAACCAGATGTTCACCACTGGCTGGGCCCCGCAGGACGGCAAGCTGATCCGGCTAACCCGGGAGGACGGCACGCCGTTGCGTCCCGAGGACATCAGCGCCGGCGGCCAGCTCACCGTCTTCCCGGGCATCGAGGACGGGGTCAGCAACAAGCACGCCGACTCCCCGACACTCCTGATCCACCTGCGCGACGACGATGCCCGCACCGCCCGGACCGCCAACGAGGGCGCGGGACACGGCGACTTCATGTGGGGCAACTACATCGCCTTCTCGAAGATCTGCACGCACGCCGGCTGCCCGGCGAGCCTGTACGAGCAGCAGACCAACCGGCTGCTCTGCCCGTGTCACCAGTCGCAGTTCCTCATCACCAACAACGCCCGGCCAGTCTTCGGGCCCGCCAGCCGTCGCCTGCCTCAGCTGCCGATCGAGGTAGACGCGGATGGCTTCTTCGTGGCGAAGTCCGACTTCACCGAGACCGTCGGGCCCGACTTCTGGGAGCGGCCATGAAGCGCCGGAAATTCGACGTAGCAGCGGTGCCGGGCAAGGCGGCCGGCGAGGTCGATGACCGGCTGCAAGTAGCCACCCCGTTGCGGGCGCTGCTGAACAAGGTCTTCCCGGACCACTGGTCGTTCCTGCTGGGCGAGATCGCGCTCTTCTCGTTCATCGTGCTCCTGCTGACCGGTGTCTTCCTGACCTTCTTCTTCGAGCCCGCGATGACGGAGGTCACCTACAACGGCAGCTACGCGCCGTTGCGGGGGGCGCACATGTCGGCCGCGTACAAGTCGACCCTGGACATCTCGTTCGATGTCCGTGGCGGTCTGATCATGCGGCAGATGCACCACTGGGCCGCCCTGATGTTCATGGCGTCCATCGTGGTGCACATGATGCGGATCTTCTTCACCGGCGCGTTCCGCAAGCCGCGCGAGCTGAACTGGATCATCGGTACGCTGCTCTTCTGGATCGGCTTCCTCGCCGGGTTCAGCGGCTACTCCATTCCGGACGACGGCCTCTCCGGCACCGGCCTGCGGATCGCCTCGGCGATCATGCTCTCCATCCCGGTGATCGGGTCCTGGCTCACCTCGTCGATCTTCGGTGGCGAGTTCCCCGGCGAGATCATCGTCAGCCGGTTCTACATCGCGCACGTGCTGCTGATCCCCGGTCTGCTGCTGGCGCTGATCAGTGCCCACCTGGGCCTGGTCTTCAAGCAGAAGCACACCCAGTGGCCCGGCCCCGGCCGGACCAACGAGAACGTGGTCGGGGAGCGGATGTTCCCTCGCTACGCGTTGAAGCAGGGTGGCTTCTTCATGATCGTCTTCGGCGTGATCGCGCTGCTCGGCGGTCTGTTCCAGATCAACCCGATCTGGCTCTTCGGCCCGTACGAGGCGTGGGTGGTCTCCTCGGCCAGCCAGCCCGACTGGTACGTCATGTTCCTCGACGGGTCGACCCGGTTGATGCCCTCGTGGCAGATCAACATCCCGATCGGCAACGGGTACGTCATCCCGCCGCTGTTCTGGCCGACGGTGGTCCTGCCGGGCATCCTCACCATGTTGCCGATCTTCTACCCGTTCATCGAAGCGCGGTTGAACAAGGACAACAAGATCCACAACCTGCTCGAACGGCCCCGGGACAACCCCAGCCGTACCGCCCTCGGCGCCATGGCGGTCTCGTTCTACCTGGTGCTGACCCTCTCGGGGGCGAACGACGTCATCGCGGACAAGTTCTTCATCAGCCTGAACGCGATGACCTGGGCCGGCCGGATCGGGCTGATCATCGTTCCGCCGCTCGCGTACTACGTCACCTACCGGCTCTGCCTGGGTCTCCAGCAGCACGACCGTGAAGTGCTGGTGCACGGTGTGGAGACCGGCATCATCCGGCGGCTGCCGGACGGTCGCTTCATTGAGGTGCACCAGCCGCTGGCCGACACCGACGAGCACGGTCACGGCGAACTCCCGTACGTCGGCTGGGTGGTGCCGAAGAAGATGAACCGGCTGGGTGCACTCGGCCCGGCGGTCAAGGGCTTCTTCTATCCGATCGAGAAGCCGGTCGACGCCCCGGTGTCGCCCGGTCACCCGCCGGTCGATCCGCGGGCAGACCGCGAGGAGATCAGCAGCCGGGGCGGCAACCACTAGCCGTCGCCCCACCGCCTCGAACGTGGCGCCCACCGGGATCTCCGGTGGGCGCCACGCCCGTTTCCGCCCCTTTCCCCCTGTTCGGCCCAGACCGTCCGAGTCTCCCGATCACGAAGTTGCGGCGCTTTCCGTGCCCGTCGACCGCGCCAACTTCATGATCAACCGGGCTGCGCCGGGGAATGGCGGAATTGGCCGCGTGTGTGCTCCGCAACGGGGTAAGCCCCTGCTGTCCAACGATGCGAGGGGGGAAGCACATGTTGGCTGTCAAACGCTTGGGGATCGGCGCCGGTCTGGCGATGCTCGGCCTGGCGCTCGTGGGTCTCGCGCCCGCTACCGCCGCACATGCCGCAACCGCGCCGTCCCAGCAGGATTCGCAGTACCTACAGGCGCTCCACCAGGCCAACCTGGCGGAGATCGCCAGCGGGAACCTGGCCCGCCAGAATGGTACGAACAAACAGGTACAGGACCTGGGGGCACAATTCGTCATGGACCACGCCCAGTTGGATAAGCAGGTGCAGAGCACCGCTTCAGCCGCCGGGGTGACCCTGCCGGACTCGCCAACTCAGGACCAGCAGGCGGTGATCACTCAGTTGCAGGGAACCAGCGGTGCCGCGTTCGACACCCAGTGGATCTCGGCGGAGCTGACCGCGCACCTGAAGAACATCCAGGCGACCCAGACCGAGCTGGCCCAGGGCTCGGACCCGGCCGTGAAGAAGGTGGCCCAGGCCGCCCTGCCGAAGCTGCAGATGCACTTCGACGAACTGCTACAACTGGCCCGGAAGCTGGGCGTTCCGGTGCCGGCGAACCCGTCGGTCGGACCGACCCCGAACCCGAGCGCACCTAGCCCGGGACGTTCCTCGGGATCGCCGAGCCCGAGCGGCACCGGCAGCCAACCTGGTCCGGGGAGCACGCTCTCGCCCAACCCCGGCATCAGCTGACCAAGAGCTGAACCGACCGGAGCGGACCACGTCGCCCGCCAGCCGTCAGGCTGGCGGGCGGCACGTCGTACAGCGTGCTTGCGTGCCGTCCGCCGCGTACCAGGGTGACGGTCGGGTCAGTCCGCGTCGGCCAGGCCGATCGCGAACGCCTCCTCCAGGTCATGCTGGGAGTAGGCCCGGAAGGCGATGTGCGACTCGGTGTTCATCACACCCGGCACCTTCGAGATCCGGCCCGCGATCACCTCGGCGATCTCGTCGAACTCGCGCACCCGGACCACCGCGATCAGGTCCACGTTGCCGGCGACCGAGTAGACCTCACTGACTCCGGGCTGGGCGGCGAGCGCCTCGGCGACCTCCGGAATCGAGTCGGTCGCGCAGTCGATGAGGACGATTGCGGTGATCACCGTAGGGCTCCTTTCGTGGGCCTGCCGCTCATGCTAGAGGGTCACCGACGGTCACGGTCAGCTCGTGGCCGACCCGGATCGCACCCGTCAGCCGTTCTCCGGCCGCCACCACCGCACCCGGCCAGACCACGCAGTCGCGTACGGTCCCGTGGACCTCGGCGCCGGCACCGACCACCGCGCGCGTACACCGCCCCGAAACGGCGGCGGTCGGGTCGACCAGGTTCCCGCCACCGGCGGCGTGCAGGTTCGCGGCAAGGTAGTCGGCGGGGGTGCCGGTGTCCAGGTACGTGCCGGAGAACGGCACCACGGTCAGCTCACCAGCCGCCTCGGCCGGCCGCCACACCGCCCGGACCAGCTCGGCCGGCTCCACCGGCAGATCCCGCACACAGCTCCAGGGCAGCAACGAGAATCCGGCGAACCGGTGACCGTCGAAGCCGTACGGTTCGTCGGGGTCGGTGATCGGCTGCCCGAGCAGGCGTACCGTCCGGCCGTCCCAGCCGGCGAGCAGCGCGGCGATGTCCGGACCGGGCGGTGCCTGCGGGTCGGCGAGATAGGCGTCCGCGTTGCCGACGAGCACGCCCCGCCCGTCGATCCAGTCCCGCAGGTTCGCCACCCCACCGGCGGTGCCGAGCGGTGAACCGGGCTCGACCGAGAGGTACGCCCGGTCGCCGACCTGCCGGACCACCTGCTCGCCGAGGTAGCAGGCGTTGACCGCGACCCGGTTGGGGCCGGTGAAGCCCAGCCCGGCGACCCGGTCCAGGGCCCGTTCCAGCAGCGGTACGTTGCCGACCGGACAGAGCGCCTTCGGCACCCGCTCGGTGAGCGGGCGCAGCCGTGTGCCCTCGCCGGCCGCGAGGATGATGGCGCAGATCCCGCCCGGTACGCCGCTCACGCCGTACTCGCGCCGGATCCGGGGGCGGGGGTGTCCGGGGTGGTGCCGGTGCCGGCGGCATCTGGTGCGGCCAACGGGCCGATGCCGTAGCGGCCGAGCAGACGTGCGGTGGAGGTGGTCAGCCGAGGCAGGTCGTCGAGCGGATGCCAGGCAGCCTCGTAGACCTCGCCACCGTCGACCACCAGCGGTGTGCTGCTGGCCGGCACCCGTGCCTCGAAGACACAGTCGACCCAGCCCTTGAGGTGGACCACCGCGTTCGGCGTGGCCGGGGTGAGCTGCTCCGGAGGCAGCCGGATGCCGGACTCCTCGTACAGCTCACGGGCCGCGCCGACGATCGGCTCCTCGCCGCGCTGGAGGAGCCCGGCGGGAAGGCTCCAGGCCCTGCCCGGCGGTTGGCGCAGCAGCAGCAGGCGACCCGGTGCCGGTGCCTCCGTGTCGTACGTCAACGTCACCGCGCCCACGATGTACTTCGGTACGGCCAGCCGAACCAGCTTGCGGCGTACCGGATGGGGCAGCCGGTAGAACGCGCGGTAGAAAAGGGCCCGGGTAGATCGACGGCTGATCACGCCACCAGGCTAGAGGGCGCCGGGATGTTCCGCGTCCGCTGGGGCACGATGACCTATTCGGGCTGGTCGACCAGGGCGATCAGCCGGTTGACCACCGTGTCGGGCTCGATCGTCCGGTCGACCACCGCGACCAGCATGGTTTCCAGGTCGGGGTAGCCCAGCTCCTCGGAGAGCCGTCGCAACGGCAGGTCGTTGGCGAGGCCACGGTCGTGCTTGCGCAGGGTCAGTCCGATCGTCGCCCGGCCGAGCCGAACCTTGTCCGCGATCGAGATGCCCGGTTCCTGGTGTTCGGCGAAGAACCGGTTGATCTGCATCTGGGCGTGCGGGGACTTGACGAACTCCAACCACTCCCGGCGTGGACCGGACGCGGGCTCGGTCGCCACGTCGACCTCGTCATGTCCGTCCGCCTCGGTGAAAATCTCGACCACGTCGCCCTCGTCGAGCGGGGACGCGAGCGGCACCAGCCGGCCGTTGATCTTCGCGGCGAGGCAGTGGTCACCCTTGTGGATACTCAGCTCGTACGCCAGGTCGACCGGGGTGGAACCGGCGGGGAGCACGATCTGACGACCCTCGGCGAAGACCTGGATCTGGCTCTCGGCGAGGTCCCCGCGCAACGACTGGAGGAACTGCGCCGAGTCCGCGGTCTCCTGCTCCCAGTCCAGCACCCGGCGCAGCCAGTCCAACTGGTCGATGGTGGAGCCGCCGCCACCCGACTGCGGGAACCGGAACTCGGCGGCGATGCCGTACTCGGCGGACTGGTGCATCGCCTTGGTCCGGATCAGCACCTCGACCGTACGTTCCTCCGGGCCGATCACTGTCGTGTGCAGGGAGCGGTAGAGGTTGTTCTTGGGTGAGGCGATGAAGTCCTTGAACCGGCCGGCGACGGGGCGCCACTCCCCATGGATCGCCCCCAGGGCGGCGTAACAGTCGGTGTCCGGGCCGTCCACCACGATCGCGATCCGGGGCAGGTCGAAGGGGACGGAGTGCTCCCCGGCGACGGTGTCCTTCCAGATCGAGTAGTAGTGCCGGGGCCGGGACTCGACCACGCCGACGACCCGGTCGCGGCGCAGCACCACCTTCGCCCGGCCGACGACCTCCTGTAGGTAGCTCGACCATCGTGGACGGTTCGTCACGTGTTCCTCGATCCGGGCGTACTGCTCCGGTTCGAGGTGCATCAGCACCACGTCGTCGAGTTCGCGCTTGAGCGTCTGGATGCCGAGCCGGTCGCAGAGCGGGACCAGCACCTCCAGTGTGGCGCGGGCGATCCGGGCCCGGGAGGAGGGGGAGCGGACCCCGAGCGTACGCATGTTGTGCAGCCGGTCGGCGAGCTTGATGATCAGCACCCGGACGTCCTTGCCAGCCGCGATGATCATCTTGCGGATCGTCTCCGCCTCGGCGGCCTTGCCGTAGAACGCCTTGTCGAACTTGGTCACCCCGTCGACCAGGTGCGCCACCTCGGGTCCGAAGTCGTCGGTCAGCGCCTGGAGCGTGTAGCGGGTGTCCTCCACCGTGTCATGCAGCAGCGCCGCGACCAGAGTGGTGGTGTCCATGCCCAGATCCGCGCAGATCTGCGCCACCGCCAGCGGATGCGTGATGTACGGCTCGCCGCTCTTGCGGAACTGCCCCCGGTGCATGTTCTCCGCGATGGTGTAACCCCGGCGCAGCACGGCGGTGTCGGCGCTCGGATGGATGCCCCGGTGGCTGCGGGCCAACTCCGTCACCGGGTCGTCCTCGGCGGGGGACCAGGAGAGCAGTGACCGCAGCCGTCTGGTCAGCGGCAACTCGCCCGGTCGGGTCGTCGGGGCGCCTCCGAGAGCGGCGCCGCGTCCGGCGTCGACGTCCACGCGGAGACACCTCCTCACCAAGCTGCCGCACAACCTCGTCCGGTCGTACGGGAGCAGCCCGTCGAAACGGGCAGGACTGCACTTCCTTAACAGCCTAGTTGGGTTGACGTAGTCCGATCGGTCAGTTGCTCATAGGCGTTCGGTCGAGACTTGGGCCGAGGATGCCGACTCCGCCTTGGCGAGCAGGTCCCGGAACCGGGCCGCACCGCGTACCGGCGAGGCCCAACCGGCGGAGACCTCGACCAGCCGGGTCTCCGGTCGCTCCAACCAGGCCAGTATCCGCTCGCTCTCCTCGGCCGAGGCACTCGGCACCGGACCGTGTCCTGGCAGGACCGTCTCGGCCGTCGCCCGGACCAGGTCGAGCACCGGTCGGGGATGCACCCCCGGTGCCGCCGTGGCCGCACCGGCCAGCCGCCCGTGCCGGACCACCACCAGCTCCCAACCCCCGGTCTCGGTCCGGCGGGCCGCCGCCAGCTCGGCGATCCGGGTCAACCCGGCCAGCCGTTGCATCCGCAGGGTGGCCCGGAGCACTGCGGTGAGCCGCCCACGCACCGTCGCCGCCTCCTCGTAACGGTGCTCGGCCGCGAGAACCTCGATCCGGGCCAGCAGGGCGTCAACCACCACCTGCGGATCCTCCATCGTCGCCACCCGCAACGGGATGGTCGCCGTCCGCTCGTACTCCGCCGGGGAGATCCGGTGCTCGCACGGCGCCGCGCACCTGCCCAGCTCGGCCAGGGCGCAGGCCGGCGTGACCGTCCTCGTGGAGAGCTTGTGAGTGCACTGGCGCAGCGGCACCGCGTCGTGGATGCCGGCCGCCGCCAACTCGGCGCCCCGCCTGGAGGTGAACGGCCCCAGATAGGCGTCGTCGTCCGGGGCGAGCTGCCGAACGACCGACAACCGGGGGTACGGCTCCGAGGTCAGCTTGAGCCACACCTTCCGCTCCGGAAACTTCGACCGCCGGTTGTACGGCGGCGCGTGTGCCGCGATCAACCGCAGCTCGCGGACCTCGGCCTCCAGAGCGTGCGCGCACTCGATCGCCTCGACCCGCTCGGCGGCGGCCAACATCTCCGACATCCGGGCCCGCTTCTCCGCCGCCGTGAAGTAGCTGCGCACCCGGGTGGCGATGTCACCGGAGGTGCCGACATAGAGCGGCCGGTCGTCGGCGGCCCGGAAGATGTACACCCCGGGCGCCTTGGGCAGCCCGTCGGCGAGGTAACGCTTACGCCGCTGGGTCGGGGTGACCGCGCGGGCGAACTCGATCGCCTCGCCGATGGTCCGCACCCCGTGCCCCGCCAGCCGGGCGATCAACCCGTGCAGCACGTCGACGGTGGCCTGGGCGTCGTCCAGCGCCCGGTGACTCGGCTGGCGGGAAGTGCGGAAATACGCGGCCAGGGTGCCGAGCTTGCGGTTGGGCACCTCGTCCCGGGTGAGCACCCGACGGGCCAGCGCGGCGGTGTCCAACACCCGTGGGTTCGGCCAGGGCTGGCCGAGCTGGGCGCAGGCGGCCTTGAGGAAACCGACGTCGTACGGCGCGTTGTGGGCGACCAGCACCGCGCCCCGGATGAACTCCAGGAAACTCGGCAGCACCTCGGCGATCCGTGGCGCCGGCAGCAGCATCGCCTGGGTGATGCCGGTCAGCACGGTGATGAACGGCGGGATCGGCTGATCCGGGTTGACCAGCGTGGCGAGGGTGCCCAACTCCTCGCCACCGCACACCTTCACCGCGCCGATCTCGGTGATGCCGCCACCGTCCGGGGCGCCACCGGTGGTCTCCAGGTCCACCACCACGAACGTCGTCCGGAACAGGGGCAGGTCGTCCGGGACCTGGTCGCCGGTGAACAGCCCGTCCAGGGTGCCCTGGAGGTAACCGGGCCGCACCGGGTCGGAACCGCTGCGGGGCAGCGGCGGCCGGGCGGGCCGCACCGGGGAATCGGGTTGTGCCATTCGGGCAGGTTAGGGCGTGGGTGCGACACAGGGACACCACCAGTACCGTGAGTCACACCCGATCCGCCAGAAGAGATCATCTGAGTCATCGGGCGCCCGGACCACCGGCGGTGGGAGACTTGCTCCATGCCCCTTACCGAACCGACCGACGACCGCCTCCCCGAACCGGGGGAGCCGGCCGTGCCGGCCGTCGACGGGGACGGTGGCGGGGGCGAGAACCTGGATCTCGAACCGGAGCCCGTACTGCCCGAGCCGGTCCGCCAGCGGATCGTGGCGTTGACCGCCGTGGCCCTGCCCGGCCTGCCCACCGAGGAACTGCCGGTACCGCTGCGCCGGGTGGCGAAGTTCGCACCCAACCGGCGGGCCCGGCTCGGCGCACCGATGATCGCCGCCCAACTCGCCAGCGACCCGCTGTTCCGGCAACGGATCACCAAGCGGGTGCTGGCCGACGCCGGCGACCTGGGTGCTGCCGTGATCGCCGGAACCGCACCGGCCGCGGCCGACCCGGTCGAGGTCGCCGCCCTCGCGTACCTGGTCCGCCCGCGCGGCTGGCGGGACCTGGTCGAAACCGCCGGAGTCGCGGTCCGCGCCGAGGCGGACAGCGCGCTCGTCGCCGAACTGGTACGGGAGGCCGAGCAGCGGGCCAGCCGCGCCGAACACGACCGCGCCGTCGCCCGGGTCGAGGCGGACAAGCTCCGCGACGAGGTGGCCCGGGTGCGCGAGGAACTCGGCCAGTTGCGCGAGGAAGCCCGGGTGCTGGCCCGGTCACTGCGCGAGACGCAGGCCCGCGAGCGCAAGGCCACCGAGATGCTCGCCACCGAGAAGGGGCGCACGGCCCGGCTCAACGCCGACCACGACGCCGAACTGCGTCGGATCCGGGCCCGGCTCGCCGAGGCCGAGGCGGTCGCCGGCGCCACCCGACAGACCGCAAAGGAAGCCCGTTCGGTCGACGACGCCCGGCTCTGGCTGCTGCTGGAGACGATCGGTCAAGCCGCCGTCGGCCTGCGCCGGGAACTGGCACTCGACCCGGCCGAACGGATGCCGGCCGACTACGTGGCGGATGCCTTCGCCGAGCGCCCGGCGGCGGCGACCTCCGCCCGCGCGCTCGACACCGACGACCCGGCCCGGCTCGACGAACTGCTCGCCATGCCCCGGGTGCACCTGGTCGCGGACGGCTACAACGTGACCAAGCGGGGCTTCGGTGAGATGTCGCTGGAGCAGCAGCGCAAACGGCTCATCACCGGCCTCGGCGGGCTGGCCGCGCAGACCGGTGCCGAGGTCACCGTCGTCTTCGACGGCGCCGAGCGGATGCACGGGCTGCCACCCGCACCACGCGGCGTACGGGTCCTCTTCTCCCGCAAGGGAGAGACGGCTGACGAGCTGATCCGCCGGCTGGTCCGGGCCGAACCGGTCGGCCGCCCGGTGGTCGTGGTCTCCTCCGACCGCGAGGTCGCCGACGGTGTCCGCCGACACGGCGCCTACCCCCTCGGCGCCGACTCCCTCCTACGTCGCCTCTCCCGCTCCTAGCGGGGTAAGGAAGGGCCCCTTGTTATCGCTTTTGGTCGAACAAGGGCCCCTTCTTAACGCTCGGCTGGTTTGTCATACCCCTCACTTAGCGTCGATGTAACTGAGGGTGGCTGGAGTGCGACACGACTCCGGTCGTACCGCCGAGGAGGAGCGATGCTCATCGACTGCGACAGTTGCACCGTCCGGGGTCCTGCCTGCGACGGGTGCCTGGTCAGCGCGCTGATCGACCGGCCGGAGGCCGAGGCGGGACTGACCGCGGACGAGCACCGGGCGATCGAGGTGTTCAGCCGGGCCGGCTTCGAGGTGACGGTGCTGTCGTCCGGTCCGGCCGCGCCACGGCCGCTGGCCCGACCCCGCCGCACCCGACGCCCCCGGGTCGCCTGACCGCCTTCGGCGTGACCGGTTCCGCCCCCACACCCGACCGGTCCTGGTCCGGACTGGCCGAGTGGTCGGGCTGGTTGAGTGGTCGGGCTGGCCGAGTGGTCCGAGTGGTCCGAGTGGTCGGGGCTGGTTGAGTGGTCGGGCTGGCCGAGTGGTCCGAGCGGTCCGGGACCCCACCGGCGCGCGGACGCCTAAGATGGGCCGGCGCACACGGGCAACGGGAGGAGCGACACGGATGACGCCTCGAGGGTGGGCGGTCGTGACGCTCGTCGGGCTGGTGGTGCTGCTCATCGCCAGCGTCGCCCTGCTGGTGCCGTGGAGCCGCCCGCCGGCGCCCCGGGCCGACCAGTTGGCCGCGCTGCGCGAGCTGGCACCGGCCGAGGTGGGTCGCAGCCGCGCGTTCCACGCCGCCTTGCGCCCCGGCTCGTACGGCGCACTCGCCATCGGCCTGCTGGCCGCGCTGCTACTCGGCCTGACCCCGCTCGGCAGCCGCTTGATCGGCCTGGTCAGCCGCCCCTTCGGTGACCACTGGATCGCCCAGGCGGTGCTCGGCGGGCTGGCCGTGGTGCTCGTCGCCGACCTGGTCACGCTTCCGTTCACGGCCTGGCGGCACGCCGTCGTCGACCGCTACGGCCTCTCCACCCAGAGCTGGGGCGGTTGGACGGTCGACCTGCTCAAGTCGTACGTGGTCAGCGCCGTGATCGGCGCCGTCGCACTGCTCGGCTTCTACACCGTGACCCGGTTCGCCCCGCGCTGGTGGTGGGCGTTCGGCGCCGCCGGTGCCGCCGTACTCGTGGTGCTCCTGTCGTTCGTCCTGCCGGTGCTGGTCGAGCCGGTCTTCAACCGGTTCACCCCGATGGAACCGGGGCCACTGCGTACGGAGCTGATGGCGTTGGCCGACCGGGACCGGGTGCCGGTACGGGACGTCCTCGTCGCCGACGCCTCCCGCCGCACCCGGGCGGTGAACGCGTACGTCTCCGGGTTCGGCCCGACCCGGCGCATCGTCGTCTATGACACGCTGCTGCGCGAGGCGTCCCCGGCCGAGGTCACCAGCGTGGTGGCGCACGAACTGGGGCACGCGAAGGACCGTGACGTGCTCGCCGGCACCCTCACCGGCGCGCTCGGCGCGGCTGCCGCGGTGACTGTGCTCTACCTGCTCGGTTCGTGGGGCGGGCTGCTGCGGGCCGCCGGGGTGGAGTCGATCGGGCAGCCCCGCGCCTTCGCGTTGGTGTTCGCCGTCGTCGCGGTCGCCGGCCTGGTCAGCACCCCGGCCCAGGCGTTCCTGTCCCGGCGCGTGGAGGCGCGGGCCGACGCGCACGCGCTCGCCCTGACCGAGGACCCGACCACCTTCGAGGCGATGCAACGCCGTCTCGCCACGGTGAACCTGGCCGACCCCGATCCGCCCCGCTGGGAGTACCTCTACTCCGCCTCCCACCCGTCCACCGTCGAGCGGATGGCCGCCGCGCGTGCGTACGGTCGGGGGGAGGGGCGGTGAACCGCACCCTGGTGATCACGAACGACTTCCCGCCCCGGGCCGGCGGCATCCAGTCGTTCGTGCACAACCTGGCCGTACGGCAGCCGACCGGCGCGATCGTGGTCTACGCCTCGACCTCGCCCGGGGCGGAGAAGTTCGACGCCGAGCAACCGTTCGAGGTGGTCCGCGAGCCGACCGGCATGCTGCTGCCGACTCCCGGGATCGCCCGGCGGGCGGCCCACCTGGTCCGCGAGTACGACTGCGACACGCTCTGGTTCGGGGCCGCCGCCCCGCTCGGTCTGCTCGCCACCGGCCTGCGTCGTCGTGCCGGCATCGGTCGCTCGATCGCCCTCACCCACGGGCACGAGATCGGCTGGGCGGCGCTTCCTGGTGCCCGTACCCTGCTCCGCCGGATCGGCCGGGGACAGGACGTGACGACGTACCTCGGCGAGTACACCCGAGTCCGGCTCGACCGGGTGCTGGGTGACGTCACCGAGCTGCGGCGGCTGGCGCCCGGGGTCGACGTCGACCTGCACCACCCGGGGATCGACGCGTCCGGCGTACGGGCCCGGCACGGCCTGACCGACCGGCCGGTGGTCGTCTGCGTCTCCCGCCTGGTGCCGCGCAAGGGACAGGACGCGTTGATCCGGGCACTGCCGTCGATCCGGCGTCGGGTGCCGGACGCGGCACTGCTGATCGTTGGCGGCGGACCGTACCGCCCGACGCTGGAGAAGCTGGTACGCGAGCACGACCTGTCGGCGGACGTGGTTTTCACCGGGGCGGTGGAGTGGGCGGAACTGCCGGTGCACTACGCGGCCGGTGACGTCTTCGCGATGCCGTGCCGGACCCGCAACCGGGGGCTCGACGTGGAGGGGCTCGGCATGGTCTTCCTCGAAGCCTCCGCCACCGGCCTGCCCGTTGTCGTGGGGAACTCGGGCGGTGCGCCGGACGCGGTACGCGACGGCGAGACCGGCTACCTCGTCGACGGCCGGGACCTCGGCCAGCTCGCGGACCGGATCGCGACCCTGCTCGACGATCCGGCCCGGGCGCGGCGGATGGGCACCGCGGGCCGGGCCTGGGTGGAGCGGGAGTGGCGCTGGGAACTTCAGGCGGATCGGCTGGCGGGGCTGCTCCGACCGGCCGGCTTTTGAGCGGCCGGACCGGGGTGCCCGGAGCAACTCGGACTGTCGCGCCCCCGCGCCGACCCCGGTCCGGGCACCCGCCGGGCTAGCTGGCCTGGTGCACCCCGGGTGAGCCGAGGCGGTCGTGGATCCGGCCGGCCGGTTCGGGGCGGCCGAAGTGCCAGCCCTGCGCGGCGTCGCAGCCCAGCGCCCGCAACCGTTCGGCCTGCCCGGCGGTCTCCACCCCCTCCGCGGTGACGGTCAGGTTGAGGGCGTGCGCCAGGGAGACCAGGGTGGCGAGGATCCGTTCGTCGGTGTGGCTCGCCGGGTCGTTCCCGGCGGCCTGCAACCCGGCCACGAAGGAGCCGGCCACCTTCAGCTCGCAGACCGGCAACGACCGCAGGTAGGCGAGATTGGAGTAGCCGGTGCCGAAGTCGTCGATGGCGATGCGGACCCCGAGTTCGGCGAGGGCGCGCAGCGCCTGCACCGGTTCGCCCGTGGTGGTCATCAGGGCGCTTTCGGTGATCTCCAGTTGTAGCCGGTGCGGCGGCAGGCCCGTCTCGTCGAGCAGCGCCCGGATCTCGTCCGCGAGCCCGGCGCCGTGTACCTGGCGGACCGCCAGGTTGACGCTGACGAACGGCGCGTTCGGGCTCAGGGTCAGCCAGCGGCGGGCCTCGCGGCAGGCCTCGTTGAGCACCCAGTCACCGAGGCGGACGATCAGGCCGGTCTCCTCGGCCAGCCCGATGAAGCTGTCCGGGCGGAGTACGCCCAGCTCCGGGTGGCGCCACCGAACCAGTGCCTCCACGCCCAGGACGCCGCCGCAGGTCAACGAGACCAACGGCTGGTAGTCCAGATAGAACTCGCCCCGGTCCAGCGCCCCCGGCATAGCCGCGGAGAGGGCGTGCCGGGTCAGTTCGAGTTCGTTGCGTTCGGCGTCGAAGAGCGCCCAGCGTCCCCGGCCGGAGCTCTTCGCCCAGTGCAGGGTGACGTCGGCGGCCCGCATCATGTCGTCCGGGCTGGTGTCGGCGACCGGTCGTTCGACCACGCCGACGCTCGCCGACACGGTCAACTCGTGTCCTTCGACGATCGAAGGTTCGCCGATCGCGGCCAGCGCCGCGTCGGCGACCTTGATCGCGTCGTCGGTGCAGCTCGTCTCCTCGATCAGGATGACGAACTCGTCGCCGCCGAGCCGGGCGACGAGGTGTTCGCCCACCTCGCGGCGCAACCGGTCGGCGACCGACACCAGCAGTTGGTCGCCGACCGGATGCCCGAGGGTGTCGTTGACCACCTTGAACCGGTCGAGGTCGATGAAGCAGAGACCGATCCGCCGCTCGTCACCGCCGGGCCGGCGTACGGCGGCGCCGAGTCGTTCGGTGAACAGGGCACGGTTGGGCAGGCCGGTCAGCGGGTCGTGGGTGGCCTGGTGCCGGAACCGGGCCTCGCTCTCGCGTAGCGCCCGTTCCGCCTGTTCACGGGCGACCATGCCGGCACGCCGGATCGACTCCTGCTCGTCGAGGGTACGGTCGTGCATCGCCCGGCTGTATCCGGTGGCGACGGTGGCGAGCAGCCGCGCCATCCGGTCCTGGGCGTCGTCCTGACAGAGGCCCAGGTCGCGCAGCAGGCGCAGTTGGATGACCTCGATCGTGCGGCCCAGTCCCTCCGCCGACGCCACGTGCGCGGCGACCAGCGCGGCACCGACCCGGTGGCCGGTACGCAGGTCGAACGGTTCCGACTGGAGTGCGTCCGCGAGTTCGCCGGTGAGCTGTTGCAGGAGTTGTTCGAGCTGGGTCTGGGTCATGGGCAGGTAACTGGTGCCGGTGACCGCCTTTGCCCAGGCGCGGGCGAAGGCGGCGAGGCCGGGCCGGGAGGCGGTCAGCACCGCCCGGTCGGCGGACTGGTCACCCACCGTGCCGTCCCACGCCGCCCATGAAGACCGCCCGTTCGGCGTCGTCGAGACTGTCGAACGCGTCGGGTCGCCACTGTGGCACCCAGACCACGCCGGGGTCGACCAGGTCGAAACCGTCGAAGAGTCGGGTGAGTTCGCGGCGGCCTCGTACCGTGAGCGGGTTGTCCGTACGTCGGTAGACCCGTTCCGCTTCCTCGCGTTCGTCGTCCGTACGGCCGTCGTCGCTGGCCTGCGAGAGCACCAGGTAACTGCCGGGGGCGAGGTTGCGCCGGACGGTCGCCAGGATCCCGGGTGGGTCGTCCGCGTCGGGGATGAAGTGCAGCACCGCGACCACCATGACGGCCACCGGTTCGTCGAAGTCCAGCAGCTTGCGTACGTCGGGGTGGGAGAGGATCTCGTCCGGCTGGCGAAGGTCCCCCCAGAGCGCTGTCGCCTGCTCGTTGCCGCTGAGGATCTCCCGGCTGTGCGCCACCGCGACCGGGTCGACGTCGACGTAGACCACCCGGGTGTCGGGAGCGGCCTGCTGGGCGATCTCGTGCACGTTGCCCACGGTCGGGATGCCCGATCCGATGTCGAGGAACTGCCGGATGCCGGCGTCGATCAGGTAGTGCACCGCCCGGCGGAGGAAGGCCCGGTTGGCCTGGGCCATCAGCGGCGCCTCGGGAACGGAGGCGATCATCGCCTGGGCCGCCCGCCGGTCTGCCGCGAAGTTGTGCGATCCGCCCAGGTAATAGTCGTACATCCGGGCCACGCTGGGTCGTTCGATGTCGATGCTCTGCGGTGCCCAGTCCGGCCTTTGCATGCCTACCTGCCCCTATGCTGAGAACGCACGAAATACTGCCCCCGCGGATGTTCCCCGGTTATTCTGCCCGTCGCCTGCCCGGCTATCCAGACCGTGCTGGATCATCCTCCGCACCGATGCCGGCGGAGATCGTCGACGGAGTCCATCGACGGCGGGAACCATATCGACGGTGGGGACCATCGACAGCGGGGACCATCGACGGCAGACACCATCGCACGCTGTGGGATCCGACATGGACACGGGGTCGGCGTGGCCACCGCGACCCGGCGGGAGTGGGACGTTGGCCACCCGTGACGGGACGCCGTGGCCATCGGCGACGAGCCGTGGCAGTGTGGGGAGCGTGCAGGACTCCGCGTTGACCGGACCGCTGGTGGTCGTGGCCGTACTGGTCGCCGCCACCGCCTTCGGGCTGTGGCGGCGTCGCCGGGACGGTCGGCTGCGCCCGGTGCTCGCCCGGTCCGCACCGGTCGCCCACCCGGGTTCCGGGTTCGGCACGATCCACCGCGTCGAGACCGCCGACCCGGGCCGGGCCGCCGGGTCGCGGGCGTCGGACCGACAACCGGACCTGACGGGTACGCCGGAGGAGCTGGTCGAACCCGGTCTGCTCACCGGCCTCGGGGTGCGGCTCGGTACGCCGGTCACCCTGGTGCAGTTCTCGTCGGCGTTCTGTCAGCCCTGCCGGGCCACCCGTCGGGTGCTGGGTGAGGTCGCCGGGCTGCTCGACGGTGTGGAGCACGTCGAGGTCGACGCGGAGAGTCAGCTCGCCGCGGTCCGGGCGCTGAACATCTGGCGTACGCCGACCACGCTGGTCGTCGACGCCGAGGGCCGGATCGTGCAGCGGGCCGCCGGGGTGCCGGCGAAGGCCCAGGTCATCGCCGCGCTGGCCCCGTTGCTCACCGGTACCGAGCGATGAGCACCCCGGCCCGGGAGGGTCGCCCGGTGGCGGCCCGTCTCTTTACCCGGCGCCGGATCGTCGACCACGGTCGCCTCTGCACCAGCCTCTGTCGTTGAACCCGGACCCCGTTCGTCCCGGTTCGCCGGCGGCCGTGTGTGCCGCCCCTCCCGACAGAGGTTGATGATGTTGCTCGATCCCCGAGGGCCTCGGTTCGCCGCGGCCGTCACCACCGTGGTTCTGATCGTCGTGCTGTTCACCGGTTCCGGTTGGCTCGCGTTGGCCCAGGCGGTGGTCTTCGGCGTCACCGCCGCGTCTCCGCGCCGTGGCCCGTACGGGCTGCTCTTCCGGGCCTTCGTCGCCGGCCGGCTGCGGCCACCTACGGAGCTGGAACCGGTTGCGCCGGTGCGGTTCGCGCAGCTCGTCGGGTTGGTCTTCACCCTGGTCGCGTCCGCCGGATATCTGTCCGGGGGGAGCGGCGTGGGTGTGGTGGCGACCGCGTTGGCGTTGGCCGCGGCGTTCCTCAACGCGGCCTTCGGGCTCTGCCTCGGTTGCGAGGCGTACCTGGCGTTCCGTCGGCTCGGCGGGCGGGTGATCCCGGCCCGGGTGCCGGTCGACGGCTCCTGACCTGCTCGGTTCCCGCCGGTCCGGTCCAGTCGTGAGCCATGCTCGCGTGCTGGTCCGGACCGGACGGGATCAGAACTTGGGTGCGTCCGGGGCCTCGAGCAGACCGAGCCGCAGTGCGGTCATCAGCGCCTGCGCGCGGTTGGCCGCGCCGAGCTTCTCGTAGAGCTTGGAGATGTGCGTCTTGGCCGTCGACTCGCTCACGAAGAGCTGCTTGGCGATGCCGGCCACGCTCATCCCGTCGGCGAGCAGCCGCAGCACCTGGCCCTCGCGGGGGGAGAGCTGCGGGCCGGAGGGGGCCAGCCGGCGCTTCATCGCCTCGGCCAGGTCGGCGGCGGTGAACGCGCTCGGCGACGAGGCGGCGTGCCGGGCGGCGGCGACGACCTCGTCGGCGGGGGCGGTCTTCGGTACGAAGGCGCTCGCACCCGCCTCCAGCGCGCCGAAGAGCTGGTCGTCACCGGCGTACATGGTGAGGACGACGATGCCCATCGTGGCGCTCGACTTGCGCAGGGCGCGGGTGGCCTCCAGGCCGCTGCCGTCGGGGAGGCGGAGGTCCATGATCACGACGTCGGGCTGCAGGGCACCCGCCTGGCGGACCCCTTCAGCCGCCGTCGCGGCCTCGCCGACGACCTCGAACTGCCGGTCCCGCTCGAACGCGTGGCGCAGGCCCTTGCGGATCAGGTCGTGATCGTCAACAAGAAGGACCTTGGTGCGGCCGGCCGGTGTGGGGCTCGTGGTCATGCTCGGGTTACTCCCCTTCTGATGCGGTGACGCTATCGCGCACGTTATCGCGTCGGGGGGTGGTTCCGACCACCACCGCCACCGTTGTGCCACTGGGATGTCGCGGACGGATCTCCAGTCGGCCCCGGATACGTTCCGCTCTCTCGGCCATGATCGCAAGACCATACCGCCCATCCGGACGCTGGTCAGCGATGCCCTGACCATCATCCGACACTTCTATTTGCGCGTACGGCGGGTCCACGGCGCAGGTTACCCACAAATTGGACGCCCCGGCGTGTTTGCGCGCATTGGTGATTGCTTCTTGGGCGATGCGTAACAACTCGGCCTCGGTCGCGGCGGGAAGTCGGGCGGTCGACTCGTCGAGGGACAAATGCACCCGGAGTCCACCGGAGGCGCCCACGGTCCGGGCGTACTCGGCCATCGCGGCGGCCAGTCCGCCGTGCCGGTCGACCTCGCTGCGGAGTTCGAACAGGCTCAGTCGCAGTTCGGTGATGACTCGGGTGACCTCACCGCGGAGCGTACGGAGTTCGCCGGCGGTCTCGACGGCGTCCTCGGGCAGGGTGGCCATCGCGTTGTCGATGCCGTAGCCGACCATCACGAGTTCCTGGGCCACCCCGTCGTGGATCTCCCGGGCCAGCCGCTGGCGTTCCTCGTTGGTGGCGAGCGAGCGCACCTCGTCGAAGAGGAGCGCGGCTTCCAGCCGGAGCGCGGCCGGTCGGGTCAGCGCGGTCACCCGGGCCACCACGGGCGCCGGGTACGCGTTCGCCGCGTCCGCCTCCAGGGTGACCAGGCCGACCGTACGCACCCCCGCGACCAGTGGCACCACCAGTGCGGAGACGTCCCCGCCGGAGTGTGAGCGGGCCTGGGAGCGTGGGGCGGTCTGGGGCTGCTGGCTGGCCCAGGCGTCGGCGATGGCCGAGTCGGCGTCGAGGGTGGTCTCCCAGTCGACCCGGTCCACGCCCACCTGGGCGAGCACCACCAGCCGGCCGCCGCCGCTGACCGAGAGGACCGCGGCCCGGTCGGCGCGGACCAGCACCCGCAACTCCTCCAGCAGGTGTTCGGAGATGCTGCCCGGATCCAGGGTCGCCCCGGGGAGCTGGCGCGCCACGCTCCGGAGCTGGGTGAGCAGCCGGGTCGCCTCGGCGTACGGCTGCGGTCGGCTCTCACCCCGGGCCTGCCAGATCCGTTGCAGGGTGCCGGCCGCGTACAGGCCGAGCGCGGCGAGCACCAGCCACTGGACGGAGACCGCCAGGTAACCGAGCTGGCCGAGGTGTCCGAACGGCTCGTCGGCGCTGTTGCCGCTGAGGAAGCCGCCGACGGCCAGGCTCGCGGTGGTGACCGCGAGCAGTGCGACACCCTCCCGTGAGCGGCGCTGCAACGCGGCGACGGTCAGCGGCACCGAGAGGTACGGCAGGATCGCCGCCGCCCCCATCCCGCCGAGCGACGCCTCGTCCGCCACCTGGCTCGCCGCGAAACCGACGATCACCACCTCGGCGAACCGGCCGAGCGGGGCGAGGACCCGGTGGTGCGGGGCGAGAACCGCCGGGATGCCGGCGACCGCGAGCAGGGCGATCCAGATGAGCTGGTCGAGGTCACCGGTGGTGATCAGGGTGAGGATCGCGACCAGCGCGAGCATGACGACGCGTGCCGCCGCCGCGAGGGGATGCGGGCGGGGGAGGGCGGATGTCGAGGCGGGCACCTGACGGATCGTAGTCAGTCTCCGTAGATAGCGGCGATTTCTGCGCCGTATGTCTGGTGTACGACCGCTCGCTTGACCTTCAGTGACGGGGTCAGTTCACCGGTCGCCTCGGTGAGGTCGCGGGGCAGGATCCGGAACTTCTTGATCGCCTCGGCCGACGAGACGGCCTTGTTCGCGTCATCGATCGCGGACTGTACGTCGGACCGCAGCGTCGGGTCCTCGCGTAGATCGGCGACCGGGGTCTCGGTCGGGTGACCGTGTGCGGTGAGCCACTTCGGCCAGAAGTCCTCGTCGATGCTGACCAGGGCGCCGACGAACGGGCGCCGGTCGCCGACCACGATGCACTGGCTGATCAGCGGGTGTGCCCGGACCCGGTCCTCAAGTACGGCCGGGGCGACGTTCTTGCCGCCCGCGGTCACGATGATCTCCTTTTTTCGGCCGGTGATGCTGAGGAAGCCGTCGCCGTCCAGCGTGCCCAGATCCCCGCTGTGGAACCAGTCGTCGTCGTCCAGCGCCTCCGCGCTGGCCTCCTGGTTCTGCCAGTAGCCCTGGAAGACCAGGTCACCCTTGATCAGGATCTCGCCGTCGTCGGCGATCCGGACGGAGACGCCGGGCAGCGGCCGGCCGACCGTGCCGATCCGCATCGCGTTGATCGTGTTGACCGCCACCGTCGGCGAGGTCTCGGTCAGCCCGTACCCCTCCAGGATGGTGACCCCGACGCCCCGGAAGAAGTGGCCGAGGCGGGTGCCGAGCGGGGCGCCACCGGAGATCGCGTCGCGGCACCGGCCGCCGAGGGCGGCCCGGAGCTTGCGGTAGACCAGCCGGTCGAAGAGCCGGTGCTGCATCCGCAGCGCCAGTCCCGGCCCGCCGCGGGAGTCCAGCGCCTCGCTGTACGCGACCGCCACCCGCTCGGCCCGCGCGAAGATCGCCCCCTTGCCCTCGGAGGCGGCCTTCTGTGCGGCCCCGTTGTAGACCTTCTCGAAGACCCGGGGCACGGAGAGCACGAAGGTCGGGCGGAATACCTGTAGCTCGTTGACCAGGTTCTTCGGGTCGGAGCTGTGGGCCAGGGTGGCCCGTGCGTAGATCATCCCGATCTGGATCGTCCGGGCGAAGGAGTGCGCCAGCGGCAGGAAGAGCAGGGTGGAGGCGCCCTCGTTGAACAGGTGCGGCAGGACCGGCACCGCGTTGGCGATGTCGGCGTACAGGTTGCGGTGGGTGAGCAGGCAACCCTTCGGGCGCCCGGTGGTGCCACTGGTGTAGATGATCGTGGCCAGGTCGTCGGCCTTCGTGGCGCGCCGCCGGCTCTCCACCTCGGCCGGGTTGGTCCGGGCCCCGTCGGTGACCAGTTCGTCCAGGTCACCGGTCTCGATCTGCCAGACCTGCCCGAGGGCGGGCAACTGCTCCCGCACCCCGCTCAGCAGCAGCGCGTGCGCGGTGGTCTCCACCACGCAGGCCACCGCGCCCGAGTCGGCCAGGATCCAGGCCACCTGGTCCGCGCTGGAGGTCTCGTAGATCGGCACGGTCACCGCGCCGGCCGCCCAGATGGCATAGTCCAGCAGCGTCCACTCGTACCGGGTCTTGCTCATCAGCGCCACCCGGTCGCCGGCCTCGACACCGGCCGCGACCAGGCCCCGGGCGAGTGCCACCACCTCGTCGCGGAACTGGAGGCAGGTCACGTCCGTCCAGCCGTCCCGGCCGCCCGTCGCCGGGGTGTCGCCGCTACCCCGGGTACGCCGGGAGAACTGCACCGCGTCCGGGGCCACCTCGGCGTTGTCCCAGACCGGGTCGGTCAGGTTGGCCGTGTCGCCGATGCTGACGACGGGTGGGACGGAGAACTCTCGCACCTGCACTCCTTCGTGTTCGTACCCACGATCGGGTTGTGCTCGGCCCCCAGGGGGTGGGACGTGGGGCGGGGCCGGATACCGGAAACCTACCCGCCCGTCCGGGTCGGGAACCGGGGCAGGCCGATGGGACAGGTACGTGCCGGGGTTGAGCCGGACGGCCGGCTCGGCTGGTGAACCGGGTAGCCTGCCCCACATGGCGGACTCCTCCATCCAGTCGATCGTGATCTCCGCACCCGTGGACCGGGTGGCCGGGGTGATCTGCGACTTCGCGCGTTACCCCGAGTGGACCGACGCGGTGCGTAGCGTGGAGGTGCTGGAGGAGTACGAGGACGGTTACGCCAGCCAGGTCCGGTTCGTGATCGATGCCGGGGTGCTGGCGGACGAGTACACCCTCGTCTACGAGTACGCCGAGGACATCTCGCGGATCGAGTGGCACCTGGCTGCCGCGTCCCGGATGCAGCAGGCGCAGAACGGGTCGTACGACATCGGCGACAACGGCGACGGTACGTCCACGGTTACGTACACCCTTGAGGTGGAGTTGAAGGTCGGCATGCTGGGGATGTTCCGGCGCAAGGCCGAGAAAATGATCATGGATACGGCGTTGAAGCAGCTCAAGCGGCGGGTCGAGTCCCTCGGGGCGACGGACTGAGCCACCCGCGGCAAGCGGCGTCGGGGCGAAAGGAGGCGGGCATGACGGCGACCGATCCGGGGTCCGCGCGTACGGAGGCCGAACGTCTGGTCGTCACCGCGCTGGCCGCGGCCCGACTGGGCGCGTCCGGCCGGCTCGGCGGGTTCGGCCCCCTGGGTGACCTGGTCACCAGTGTGCTTGGTCACGCCGACGACGGCACCACCGGCAGCGGATTCGCCACCGGTTCGGCCGAATGCCGCGCCTGCCCGATCTGCCGGACGATCGCCGCGCTGCGCGACCCGAGCCCAGAGTTCGCCGAACGGCTCGCCACCGGTGCCGGCGACTTCGCGGCCGGCCTGGCCAGCCTGCTGCGGGCCCTCTCCACCGCCAACGACCACGGCACGCCGGAACCGGCCACATCTCCCACCGGCGCCGACACGCACGGTGCCGACCCCGACGCGTTCGGCACCACCACCGACGCGTTCGGCACCCCGGCCGACCCGGCTGACGACGCGGTGTGGCGCGAGGCCACCCGTACCAGGCATGATTCGTGGCCGGCCCCGGAGCGGGACGTCTGGGCGGCCGCGACCCGCGCGGCCTCCGACCCCCCTTCCGACCGGGCCGACCCGCCCGACGACCCGGCCGAGCCCATCGGCGCCGCCACCCGGCCGGCGCCGACCGGCTCCAGCGGAGCGGTTCCGGCCGCCGGTTCCGGTGGTACACCCAGGGTGGTGCCCGCCGCCCGGGTTCCGGGCGAGCCGGTGCCCGCCGAGGGCGACGGGGCCTGACCCGCGTCGGGCCCACCGGCGGGAACGGAACATGATCGGCCGGTGTGGTACCGGCGGAGCAGAGCACAGAGGGGAGCGGCGGCGGTGACGCTGACCATCGGAGTCGACGTCGGTGGTACCAAGGTGGCCGCGGGCGTGGTCGACGCCGACGGCGAGGTACTGGCCCGGACCCGGCGGGACACCCCCGCCGACGACGTGGCCAAGACCCGCGACGTCATCGTCGAGGTCGTCTCGGAACTCGCCGCCGGTCGCGAGATCGAGGCGGTGGGCATCGGCGCCGCCGGCTGGATCAACGCCGACCGTTCGGTCGTGCTCTTCGCACCGAACATCGCCTGGCGCGACGAACCCATCCGCGACTACGTCAGTTCCGCGGTCAACCTGCCGGTGATCGTCGAGAACGACGGCAACGTCGCGGCCTGGGCCGAGTTCCGGCACGGCGCCGGCCGGCACGCGGACGAGTCCATGGTCATGCTCACCATCGGCACCGGTGTCGGCGGCGGCATCATCCTCGGCGGCGAACTGCTCCGGGGCGCACACGGCATCGCCGCCGAACTGGGCCACTTCCTCTCCGTACCAGAGGGTCACCTCTGCGGCTGCGGTCGGCTCGGCTGCATCGAGCAGTACGCCAGCGGCAACGCCCTGGTCCGGTTCGCCCGCGCGGGCGCCCGCCAGGCCCCGGTCCGCGCCACCCGGCTGCTCGAACTGGCCGGTGGCGAGGTCGACGCGATCACCGGGCCGATGGTGACCAGCGCGGCCCAGGACGGCGACCCGATCTCCGGTGAGGCGTTCGCCCAGATCGGCCACTGGCTCGGCCTCGGACTCGCCGACCTGGTGCAGATCCTCGACCCGCAAGTGCTGGTCGTCGGCGGCGGCGTGGTCGAGGCCGGTGACCTGCTGATGGGCCCGACCCGGCGGACCTTCACCGAAGCGCTGGCGCAGCGCGGCCGGCTCCCGGTCGCCGAGATCCGGCCAGCCGAGATGGGTAACACCGCAGGCATGATCGGCGCCGCCGACCTGGCCCGACGCCGCTAGCGCGGGTCCCGGACCGGGACCGTGGAACCGCCCGGCCGACCCTGACGAAGGAGAGTGTCCGCCGTGACGCAGGCAGAACTTCCGGAGACCGGTGTCGCGGGCGTACGACTGCGGGTGTTGTCGTACAACGTGCACGGCCAGCGCGACGACGTCGCCGCGCTGGCCGCGGCCGTACGGGCGGCCGAACCGGACGTGGTGATCGTGCAGGAGGGGCCGCGTCGGTTCCGCTGGCGGCACAAGTGCGGGGCGCTGGCCGACTCGCTGGGGCTGGTACTCGGCGGCGGTGGACTGCCGTCCCTGGGCAACCTGGTCCTGACCAGCCTGCGGGTACGGGTGAACCGGACCTGGCACCGTCAGTTCCCGCTCACCCCGGGGCGGCACATGCGCGGCGCGGTCTTCGCCGAGTGTGCCGTCGGCTCCGACACCACCGCCCCGTTCGTGGTCGTCGGCACCCACCTCGGCACCGACCCGACCGAACGCCCCGGCCAGGCGGCCCTGCTCAAACGGGACCTCACCGGGCTGGGCCCGCCGGTGGTGCTCGGTGCCGACCTCAACGAGAACTCCGGCGGGGCGGCCTGGCGCACCATCGCCGACGGGCTCACCGACGCGGCGGTTGCCGTCGACCGGGCCAACCGGTGCACCTACCCCTGCACCGCACCCCGGGACCGGATCGACGCCCTCTTCGTCGACCCGAGGATCGAGGTCACCGGCTACGACGTGCTGGACACGCCACAGACCCGCCGCGCCAGCGACCATTTCCCGATCCTCGCGGAGCTGCTGCTGCCGGCCCACGTCCCGGTGACCGTCGATCGGTGATCGCCGGAGGAATGACCAAACGTTGGGCGGTGGGCTGGACAAAGGGTGACGGAAGTCGAGAGGATTCGGCAGCACTCGGCATTCGTGCCGGACAAAAGGAGATTCCCCGGTGTCCACCTCCATCGGCCTTGACAGCTCCGAAACCAGCGCCACCCTGCGTCCGGACGGGCGCCCCGTCTACGACCGGGGCGGCACCGTCTGCGTGATCGGCGCCGGGGCCAGCGGCCTGGCCGCCATCAAGAACCTCCGGGAGCACGGTTTCGGCGTCGACTGCTACGAACGCGAGACCAGCGTCGGCGGCGCCTGGAACTGGCGACACGACCGCAGCCCGGTGTACGCCAGCACCCACCTGATCTCGTCCAAGCCGTCCACCGAGTTCCCCGACTTCCCGATGCCGGACTCCTGGCCGGACTACCCGCACCACAGCCAGCTCCTGGGCTACCTGGAGCGGTACGCCGCCCACTTCGACCTGCTGCAGTACGTCTGGTTCGGCACCGAGGTGATCCGGGTCGAACCGGCCGACGGCAACCGTTGGGACGTGACCACCCGCAGCACCGGTGGCTACGGCGCCGAGCGGATCCAGCGGTACGCCGCCGTGGTGATCGCCAACGGGCACAACTGGTCGCCGAAGATCCCCGCGTACGAAGGGCTGGACGAGTTCCGGGGCCAGGTCATACACGCCTCCGCGTACAAGGACACCACCCAGTTACGGGGCAAGCGGGTGCTGGTGATCGGGGCCGGCAACACCGGTTGCGACATCGCGGTCGAGGCCGCCCAGCAGGCCAGCAAGGCATGGCACTCCACCCGGCGCGGCTACTGGTACGTCCCCAAGTACCTGCTCGGCCGCCCGACCGACCAGGTCAACGCCGGTCTGACCCGGCTACCGCTGGGCCTGCGCCAGTGGTTCGCCGCCCGGACGCTGCGGCTGACCGTCGGCGACCTGACCCGCTTCGGCCTCCGCGCACCCGATCACAAGATCTACGAGACGCACCCGATCGCGAACAGCCAACTCGTCTACTACGTCGGTCACGGCGGGATCAGCCCGGTGCCGGACGTGGCCCGCTTCCGGGGCAACACCGTGGAACTCGCCGACGGCCAGACGATCGACCCCGACCTGGTCGTACTCGCCACCGGCTACCTACCGAAGTTCGAGTTCCTCGACCCCGCGCTGCTCGGCGGCGACCCCGCCGGCCGCCCCTCGCTCTACCTGAACGCCTTCCCCCGCCGCCATCCCACGCTCGCCGTCGCCGGACTGCTCCAGGCCGACTCCGGGATCTTCCCCCTGGTGCACTGGCAGACGGTGGCGATCGCCCGGCGCCTGCGGCTCCAGGAGACCGCACCGGACCGGGCCGGCGCGTTCAGCGCGCGGGTCGACGCCGGGGCGGGCGGCCGGTGGAACTCGGCGAAGGTGAAGGAGAGCACCCGGCACTGGTTCGAGATCAGCCACCACGACTACCTGCGTGAACTGCAAACCGTTCTCGACGATCTGGAGATCTCGACATGAGCCGGACCCGGATCATCCGGACCCGGGACTGGGCGAGTCCCGTCCCACCGGTACACCGGGAGGTGCGCAGCGCCACCCCCGAGACGGACGAGGGTAAGCCACCGGTTCTCTTCGTACCCGGCTTCGGCCACGGTGCCTGGACGTTCGCCGAGCACTGGTTGGAACACAGCGCGTCGCGCGGGTTCGCGGCGCACGCGGTGAGCCTGCGCGGGCACGGCGGCAGCGGCGCGGCGCCGAAGGCGACGCTGCGGGCGTACGTCCATGACGTGGTCCAGGTGGCGGCGAGCCTGCCTCGGCAGGCGGTGCTGGTGGGGCACGGCGCCGGCGCCCTCGTGGTGACGCAGGCGCTCGCCCGCTACCCGGCCCGCGCGGGTGTCCTGGTCGCGCCGGTCCTCGGCGGGTGGGGCACCTTCGGCGGTGCGCTGCGCCGCAACCCCGCCGGCACCCTGCCCGCGGTCTTCGGCGGGCGGTTGAGGTTGAGCCGGCGCCAACTGTTCAGCCGGGAACTCCCCGCCGCCACCGCCGCCGACTACACCGCCCGACTGGGGCGGGCCACCGCCCGCGCCCAGTGGCAGCTACTCGCGCACCGGGACCCGGAGCCGCCGGTCGGCAACCCGCCGCTGCTGGTCCTCGGCAGCCCTGACGACCGGATCGTCTCCGCGAGCGCGCTCACCAGGGCCGCCGCCCGGTACGGAGCCGCCCCGCTGCTCTTCCCCGGCATGGGACACGACCTGATGCTCGACGCCCGTTGGCGTGAACCGATCGACGCCATCCTCGACTGGCTGGACAAGGACGCCCCCACCCCCTGACCCCCCACCAGTGGCGGCAACCCACCCGTTCCGAGCACCACTGTGGCCATGAAAACCCTCGGTGGCTGACGCCGCCCAGCCCGACCGGGTCAGGGGTTCGGGGGCGGCGTGCCCCGCGACGGGATCAAGCCTGACTTCCCAGAGCGGGGCGCGCCGCTCCCGAAGCCCCCACCAGAACCAGAGATCAAGCAGGCGCCAGACGATCAGCAAGCGCCCCCGTCTGATCCAACGCCGTCAGATACGCCCGAGCCCAGGCCCGGATGTCGTACGTCCGCAGATGGTCGCGCATCGAACGCATCCGGTCGGTCACGTCCGCCGGGGTCGCCTGAAGCGCGTGCATCAGGGTCAGCTTCAACCCCTCCAGGTCGTGCGGGTTCACCAGGTACGCCTGGGTGAACTCCGCCGCCGCCCCGGCGAACTCGCTCAGCAGCAGTGCGCCCGCGTCGTCGACCCGGGCGGCGACGTACTCCTTGGCGACCAGGTTCATCCCGTCCCGCAACGGCGTCACCGCCATGATGTCCGCGATCCGGTAGAGCGCCGCCAACTCGGTACGGTCGAACGGCTGCGTCAGGTAGTGGATCGCCGGCTCGCCGACCCGCCCGAACTCGCCGTTGATCCGGCCGACCTCGCGCTCCACCCGTTCGCGGAGGACCTGGTACTGCTCGACCCGTTCCCGGCTCGGCACCGCCACCTGGACCATGACCGTGTCGCGGACCTTGATGTGACCGTTGGCGATCAGTTCGCTGTACGCCTTGAGTCGCTGCTCGATGCCCTTGGTGTAGTCCATCCGGTCGATGCTCAGGATGACGTGCTGCGGGTCGCCGAGGTCGGCGCGGAGCCGGCGGGCCCGCTGGACCACCTCCGGCCGGCGGGAGAGCGCTTCCATCTCAGCCATGTCGATGGAGACCGGGAAGGCGCCGATGCGAACCATCCGGTCGTCCACCGCGATCCGTCGGTCGGTGGCGGGCAGCTTGAGCACCTTGGCCGCGAGTTGGGCGAAGTTGTGCGCGGCCTGGGCCCGCTGGAAGCCGACCAGGTCGGCGCCGAGCATGCCGAGCAGCAGTTCGGCCCGGCGGGGTAGCTGCATGAACAGTTCGGGTGGTGGGAAGGGCACGTGCAGGAAGAAGCCGATCCGCAGGTCGGGGCGGAGCGCCCGGAGCAGTCCGGGTACGAGTTGCAGGTGGTAGTCCTGCACCCAGACCACGGCACCCGGTTCGGCGGCTTCCGCGGCGGCTTCGGCGAACCGCTGGTTCACCCGTTGGTACGCCTCCCACCAGCGGCGGTGGTAGACGGGTTGTTCGACCGCGTCGTGGTAGAGGGGCCAGAGGGTGGCGTTGGCAAAACCCTCGTAGTGGTCCCGCATGTCCTCGTCGCTCAGCGGCACCGCGTGCATCCGTACACCGTCGATGTCCGGTACGGCGGGAGCCGGCCCACTTCCGCCGGCCCAACCGACCCAGACCGCCGGGGTCTTCTTCAGGATCGGATGTAGGGCGCCGACCAGGCCACCGGGGCTACGACGCCACTCGCAGGCGCCGTCGAGCGCCACGCCGTCGTCAACCGGTAGGCGGTTGGCCACCACCACAAGCGGACTCTGTCGCATTCGGGCACCTCGTTCCGGGCGAGGCGACCACCGCGAATGATGCGCTATCGGGCAGTCGATAGGGGTGAGGGGGAGAGGTGACGTACAGCAGTATTCCTACTGACATCAAGTTACACGAGTGTTACGCAAGGGAGCGGTGTGCGATCAATCTCACTATCCGTCCGTTATCGCGTCAGACCACGGCACCGTCGTCCGGATCGTCGTCCTCCTCGTCACCGGAGCGAAGCCGCCAGACCAGGGTCACGAATCCGGTCAGGATCCCGGCGAACCCGATCAGGGTGACCAGGCCGCGGTCGACCGGGAGCAGGTCGGGAAAGACGAAGAGCAGGAAACCGACGACCACCGCGAGTACGCCGGCCACGGCGTACTTCGACACGTGCGGCAGAGGCGGCGGAGGCGGCGGGACGTAACGGTCCTCGGCGTCGTCCGGCAGATCGGCACCGAAGGTGTCCAGGCCGTCGAGCAGCGACGGCTCGTCGGAGCGCCCGCCCAGCGAGATGCCGGAGATCTCGGTGGCGGACTGCAAGGGGCGTACCTCGGTCGCCGGCCCGGCGCTCTCCTGTCCGGTACGGGTGGCGGTGCCGGTCGCCGCACCGGCCGGATCGGTCGCCGTGTCGGTGGAGACGTCCTCGGACGCCGGCCACGGCCGGGCGCCACCGGTCACGTCGGTGTGGTAGCCCGCGACGATCCGCGCCCACTCGGCCTCCACGTCAGGGTCGGGACGCTCCGGTGGCGGGGTCGGCACGCCCTCGTCGGCGAGCTGGGTCAGGTAGTCGCGGGCGGTGGCGAGGTGGGTCCGGTCGACGTAGAGCCGGTCGGTCGGTCGGGCCGGGACCGTGGTGGTCCGGGTCACCGGGTTGAGGTCGGCGGAGGGCTGGAGGTAGGCGGCGATGCCGCCGGCGGCGAGGACGTCCAGCAGGTGTTCTCCCACCCGTGGATCCACGTCGCCAGCGACGGCGTATTCGGTCGCGTCGAGCCCGTTGTCCCGCCGCCCTCGGCGGGCACCACCCGGTGACACTGGATACCCTCCCTCACCGGCGCGTGCGCGCGCCCGATCAAGACCCCCGCAGCGCCGATCGCGCGTGCCGTGCCTTGAATCGTGACACGGCGAACACGGGTTCCGGGAGTGCGTTGTGGCGTGCCGTACTTGGTTCGTAGGCTCATTCCCGACAGATCCGCCCGTGGAGCCGAGGTGCGCACCCGCGCGACGCGCCCGGAAAGGACGCCCGTGCTGTACTGGCTGATGAAGTACGTCATCCTCGGGCCCTGGCTGAGGCTGATCTTCCGGCCGCAGGTCGAGGGGAGGGCGAACGTCCCTGGCACGGGTGCCGCGATCATCGCGAGCAACCACCTGTCGTTCTCAGATTCGATCTTCATGCCGCTGATGGTGAAGCGAAAAGTGACCTTCGTAGCAAAGGCGGAATACTTCACCGGACGGGGCCTGAAGGGCTGGCTGATCCGCTCCTTCTTCACCGGCACCGGCACGATCCCGGTCGACCGCGGCGGCGGGCGCGCCGCCCAGGCCGCCCTCGACACCCAACTCCAGGTCCTCGCCGAGGGCAAGCTCGCCGGCATCTACCCCGAGGGCACCCGATCACCGGACGGTCGGCTCTACCGGGGCAAGACCGGGGTGGCCCGGCTGGCTCTGGTCAGCGGTGCCCCGGTCATCCCGGTGGTGATGCTCAACGCGGACGAGATCCAGCCGCCGGGCACCCTCCTGCCGAAGATCAGACGGGTACGGATCAGGTTCGGCGCCCCGCTGGACTTCTCCCGCTACGCCGGGCTCGCCGGCGAGCAGTTCGTCGAACGCGCCGTCACCGACGAGATCATGTACGAGCTGATGGAGCTCTCCGGCCGGGAGTACGTCGACGTCTACGCACAACAGGTGAAGACCGGGCAACTCGCCGGCAAGCCCGGCCCGACGGTGGAACCCCCGGACCGGATCGCCGCCTGAGGGCCACCGGTGACGGCTCCCCGGCAGGGCGACGGACCGCTACGACGCCAGCACCGGCGACCAGCCCGCACCGCCCGGGTTTCCACCCAACCGAAGCAGCCCGGGGGCCTGGTTACGCAGTGCGAAGGCGCGCACCTCGGCGAGCGTGACCTGGGCGCTGGCCCGGTCCCCGGAGCGGCTCAACTCCCCGCCGGCCAACGCCAGGGCCAGCATCCGGTCGGTGACGTCCGGGATCTGCGCGTAGATCTCCGCCGCGGCGGCGTACAACTGGGCAGCGCGCCCATGGTCGCTGTCGGCGGCGGCGACCGCGGCGGTGACCACCCGCAGCGCCGCCTCCGCCCACGGCGTCCGGTGGGTCACCCGGTCGAGCATGCCCCGAACCCGGACCGCCTGGTCCCGGCCGGTCAACGCGGCGGCGTACGCGGCTGCCGTGATCCACTCGCCGCTGGTCAGCGCCGGTACGGTGGACCAGGCTTCTGCCAGTTCGTCGATCAGCGCCGCCGCGTCCCCACTGCGTCCCTGCAGGGCGCGGCAGAGCGCGGCCGGCCCCAACACCGTCCAGTGCAACCGGTGGAAGCCGCTGCGGCGAGCGGTCTCCAGCGCCTCGGCGATGTCGTCGCCCAGCGGAGCCGACCGGTTGGTGATGCCCTGGGCGCCGTCCTGGGTGCCCGGGACCGGCTCGCCACGCAGCACCCGCAGGCAGGCGCGCAACCCCCGGACCTGCATGTCCCACCGGCCGTCCTCGGTGTCGACGAAGGCGTCGGCGGCGGCGAGCAACTTGCCGAACTCGCCGTTGAAGTACGCCCGCATCGCCTCGCCGGAGTAGCCGGTGGTCAGCGGCTGCCCGTCCGCCTCATCCGAGGTCGCCGCGGTGAGCAGGGCGTTGGACTGGACCCAGTCGCCCTCCTCCAACATCGCGTAGGCCAGGTTCTGCATCGCCCGGGGCAGCGCCTGCAACTTGTTCGCACGGCAGAACTGCACGGCGGCGTGCAACTCGTCCAGACCCGTCCGGTCACCGGCCTGGTAGCGCGTCATCGCCACCGTGATCCGGGCGTTGACCTGCGCCTCGACCAGACCGAGCCGTTCGGCGATCTCGGCCGCTGCCCCGGCGGCGGCGAGCGCCGGGTCGCGCTCCAGGTTGAGCATGTGCAGCCGGCCGAGTTCGGCGTACGCCTCCGCCTTCTGCTCGCTGTCCGGCAGCGCGTCGAACAACTCCACCGCCCGGTCGAGGCAGTCCAGCGCCGCCGCCCGGTCGGCCCGCAGCCACGCCGCGTGCCCGAGCAGGGTCCAGGCACGGGCGGCCGAACCCTGGTCGTTGATCGAATACAGCCGGTCGGCGAGCGCGGTCAACTGCTCGGTGCCGCCGCCGGAGAGGAACGCGCGACCGTCCCGGAAGAACGAGATCTCGGTGCTGAGCAACTCCAACTGCAACCGGTCGAGCTTGTCGTCGAGACCGGCGAGCAGCAGCGCCCGGCCCGCGTGGTTCGCCGCCGCGTCGAGGGCGTGCAGGGCGTACGCCCGCCGGGCGGCCCGGTGCAGCGCGTCCCGGGCGGCCGGGGCGTACCGCTCGGTGTCCACCCCGAGCGTGCCGGCGATCTCGTGCGCGGCCCAGCGGTGGTGCGCCAGCACCTCGGCCAGGTCGGTGTCCCGGCTGCGGGACAACGCGTCGAGCCAGTCCGCGGTCCGCTCGTGCCGGGCCACCCGCTCGGTACGCGGCAGCCGCTGGTAACAGACGTCCCGGACCAGTACGTGTCGGAACCGGAACTCCGGCTGGCCAGCCATGATGGACCCGGCCTGCTCGTGGACGAAGTCCCGCTGCTCCAGGCGGCGTAACGCCCGCTCGACCGACTCGACGGGCTGGCCCAGCGCGGAGGCGACCGCACCCGGCCAGAACTGCATTCCGACCACCGACGCCGCCAGCAGCACGGTCCGGTCGATCACGTCGAGCAGGTCGACCCGGTTCGCGATCACCGCGTGCACGCTGTCCGGCATCGGCAGGTCGTGCTGCTTCTCCAGCGACCACCCCCGCCCGGACTGGCGCAGCGCCCCCTGCTCGATCAGCATCCGGACGTACTCGTAGGCGTAGAGCGGGTTGCCGTCGGCCACCTCGACCAGCGGGCTGAGCATGTCCGCGGAGAACGCGGCCTGGCCGAACATGTGCGCGTAGAGGGAGGCGATCCCGGTGTTGCGCAGCGGAGGCAGGTTGATCGTCAACGACGAGGTGATGCTCGCCGCCCAACTCGGCTCCCGGTCCACCAACTCCGGTCGGGCGGTGCAGAGCAGCAGCAGCGGTACGTCCCGAGCCGAGGCACCGAGCAGTTCGACGAAGCGCAGCATCGCCTCGTCGGCCCAGTGCAGATCCTCGAAGACCAGCACCGTCGGCCGGCGGGCGGCGAGCGCGACCAGCATCCGACGCCAGGCCGACTCGGTCTCCTCCACCGGCAGCGCCGGCCCCGGGAGCCCCACGAGTGGGCGGAGCGCGTCTACCAGCCGGGCGCTCCCACCCTCGTTCGGCAACAGTTCGCCGACCGCCGCCTCCAGGCGTTGGGCCGCCACGGTCGCCGGATCGGTGTCGAGGATGCCGGCCTCGGACTTGACGATGTCGGCCAGCGCGGCGAACGTGACGTTCTCGCCGAACGGGGGACAGCGCCCGGTCCGCCAGGTCACCGGTTCGTCGATCAACCGGTCCGCGTGCCGGAACAGCTCCCGGACCAGCCGGCTCTTGCCGATCCCGGCCCGGCCGAAGACCGTGACCACCTGCGGGACCCGCTCCCGTGCCGACCGGTGCAGCGCGTTGACCAACAGGCCCAGTTCGTGTTCGCGGTCGATCAGCGGGGTCGAGTCGAGTTCCCGGTCCGGGTGCTGTCGCCGTACCGGGGCGAGGGCCAGCCACACCTCGGTCGGCGAGGAGCGCCCGCGCAGCGTCACCGGCGGCTGCTCCTCGTACCGGATCGAGTCCTTGGTCAGCATGTACGTGTTGCCGCAGACCAGCACACCACCCGGTGGCGCCACCGACTGCATCCGGGACGAGGTGTTGACCACGTCACCGGCGACGATCGCCTGACCACCGTCGCGGGCCGCCGCGACGTCGACCAGTGCCTCACCGGTCGCCACCCCGACCCGGAACCGGAGCCCACCGGCGTCCGCCGGCGCGAAGCGGGCCAGCACCCGCTGCAACTCCAGTCCAGCTCGGACACACCGCAACGCGTCGGTCTCGGTCGCCACCGGCGCCCCGAACAACGCCATCACCGCGTCCCCGATGTACTTCTCCACCACCCCGCCGTACTGGCCGACCACGCGGCGGGCCGCCGAGAAGAAGCTCGTCTGCATGCCGCGGACCAGTTCCGGGTCGGCCCGCTCGACGTACGGGGTGAAGTCGATCAGGTCGACAAAGAGGACACTGACCCGACGCCGGTCCTCCTGTGCGGCCGTCGCCGGTCGAGTCACGCTCCCACCCGGCCGGGGTTTGCCGCAGGAGGTGCAGAACGCCGCGTTGGCGGCGAGCGGCCGGTCGCAGTGTGGACACGCGGGTACGAGTTCGTTGCCGCAGCCGCCGCAGAAGCGGTCTTCGGCTGCGGCGATCCGGCCACACGTCGCGCACGGAGCGGAGATCGTGTCCTCCTACCGCAGTCGGGATGGTCGGGCTGCTGTCACCGGCCAGCGTGCCAGCCGGAACACGGGGGCGAACCGGTCGTTGGCGCTGCCCGGCTTGCGGTGTGCTGGCCGGGTTACGCCAGGCTGGCCGTGTTGCGCCGGTGCTGGCCTGTTGGTCGCCAACGCCGAGTATCGCCGGTCCACGCCAGTGTCGGGAACCGGGCTGTTGGCTAGCAGACACTCGTTCGGCCGGCTGACACAAGCGACTGCCGGCTACAGTCGGGCAGCCAAGTGATCGAGCGATGTTAGGGAGATACGTCGATGGTGTACGTCCAGCTGGTACAGGGGTGGACTGACGAAGAGGGCGTCAACCACGCTGCGGGTGAGATGGTCGATGTGGACGCCGCGACCCTGGCTCGGCTGCAGGCCGAGGGGATCGTGGGCGAGGAGGGCGGCGGTAGCGGCGGCGGTGGCGACCACAAGGAATGGGTCGGCCCGACCAGCACCAACCCCTGATCTGCCGGTCTACCCCTGAGCAGACAGCAATGTGGGGCTCCCGGTTCGCCGACGGCGAACCGGGAGCCCCACATTCTGCGTCTTGAGTGCCTCGAAGGGCCGCATCAGCCGCCGGCATCCCCCGGTGCCCAGGCGGCCCGCCATTCCGGCGCTCAGCGGTGCGCCATCCCGGCTCAGCCGCCTGCCATTCCGGCGCTCAGCGGTCTGACATCCCGGCCCGGCGCCGCAGCGCCCCCACATCGGTCACCACGATCCGGCGTCCCTCGGTCCGCAGCCAGCCCCGGCTGGCGAAGGAACCGATCGCCTGGTTGACGCTCTGCCGCGAGCCGCCGGCCATCTCCGCGAGCTGACTCTGGTTGAGCTCGATGGTGATCATCGGGGCCTGGCTCTCCCCGGCGAGCCGGACCAGGGTCTTCGCCACCCGGCCGGGCAGGTCGAGGAAGACGTGGTCGGCGTTCTGCTCGGTGAGCCGGCGGATCAGGCCGCCCAGCGACCGCATCACGGCGTCGAGGATGCGCGGATTGGAGTGGACCAGTTCCATGAACGCGCCCCGGGAGAGCGCCAGCGCGGTGCAGTCCTCGATCGCCTCGGCGGAGAGGGATCGGGTCGAGGCGTCCAAGAGGGAGACCTCGCCGAGAACGTCCGGCGGACGGATCACCGACAGCACGGCGCGCTCGCCGGTGGGTGCCGTACGGAAGACGACCACCGCGCCGCGCCGCAGCACGATGAGTGACTCCCCAGGGTCGTTCTCGACGAAGAGCAACTGACCCTTGCGATAGGTACGCGGCACCGCGGCGGCGATCACCCGCTGCCGGACCTCCGGCTCAAGGCCGGCGAACATTTGCACACCCGTGAGCGCGTCACCCGGCTCCGGCAGGCGAACCTCCAAGGCTCAACCCCTCACAGTCTGCACTCGGTCACGGCTCCCGCCCCCGAGAGCCAGATGATCTGACACCGGATGACCTGTCCGGTAGCGGTACACATCAGATCATGACGGTCCTGTCGCGTGCTGTACACCCCTCGAATCGCTTCTGTGACAGTCCTGCGTCCTGGCGGCCGGCATTCTGGTCACCAGATCCGCCGCTGGGTGGGGGCCGTACGGGGGCGTGGCGGGTTGGGGTCGCGGGAGAGCGGTGCGGGCGGTCGTGTGAGAGCGGTGCGGCCGGTCGCGGGAGAGCGGTGCGGGCGGTCGTGTGAGAGCGGTGCGGGTGCCTCCGGTGGTAGCCGGAGCACCCGTTCGGCGAGAGCCGCACGACGCGTTCCCACGATCCGGGGACGACCCGGTCCGCGGCAGCCGGATGATCGCCGCTGGTGGCGGGCATGCCCCCGGCGCAGGGGCGGCCGGGCCGGTGGGCGAGGATGGCGGGAATGGTTTACCGCTATTTCTACGACTGCGAGTTCATCGAGGACGGCCGGATCGTCGACCTGGTGTCGATCGGTGTCGTCGACGAGTACGGCCGCGAGTTCTACGCCGTCTCCACCCAGTTCGACGACTCCCGCGCGGTGCCCTGGGTGCGCCGCAACGTGCTGGACAAGCTCCCGTCCCCGGCCGACCGGGCCTGGCGTTCCCGGGAGCGGATCCGGGACGATCTCTACGAGTTCCTGGTCGAGCCGGTGCGAGGTCGCCAGGACGAGCAGATCGAACTCTGGGCCTGGTACGCGGCGTACGACCATGTGGCGCTGGCGCAGCTCTGGGGAGCGATGCCGGCGCTGCCCCAGGAGATCCCGAGGTTCACCAAGGACCTGCGGCAGCGTTGGGACGACCAGGGGCGCCCGTCGCTGCCGGTCGCGGCGTCGGCCCGGCACGACGCGCTGGTGGATGCCCGGCACAACCTGGCCCGTTGGCGCGCCATGGGGGGTTGATCCGCACCGGTCAGACCGGTCGCGGGCCCGGGCAGAGATTGATCATCAGGTTCGGAGAAGCCTTTGTTGATATTCGGCGACGGTTGGGTCAACGGCTGTGAGCATGCTGGCTTGGCTCCCTTGTGGCGACTACAGTGCGCATTGACGGCCCGCCCCGGGCCGGCAATGACGCCGATAGTCTGATGTGACTTCGTTCCTGGGGCTGAATTGGGCTTAACCTGCAGCTCCTGGAGGATGAGCAGATCATGCGTATCGGCGTGCTCACCGGCGGCGGTGACTGCCCGGGTCTGAACGCGGTGATCCGAGCGGTCGTTCGTAAGGGTGTCGCTACTTACGGTCATGAATTTGTGGGCTTCCGCGACGGCTGGCGCGGTCCGCTCGAAGGGCTGACCAAGCCGCTCGGCATCGACGAGGTGCGGGGCATCCTGCCTCGGGGCGGGACCATCCTCGGCTCGTCCCGGACCAACCCGTTCAAGATCGATAACGGCGTTGGGCGGATCAAGGACAATCTGGCCGAGCAGGGTGTCGACGCGCTGGTCGCGATCGGCGGCGAGGACACCCTCGGCGTCGCGACCAAGCTGACCGAGCTCGGCGTCCACGTCATCGGCGTACCGAAGACGATCGACAACGACCTCGGCGCCACCGACTACACCTTCGGCTTCGACACCGCGGTCAACATCGCGATGGAGGCGATCGACCGGCTGCACACCACCGCCGAGAGCCACCACCGCACCCTGGTCGTCGAGGTGATGGGCCGGCACGCCGGCTGGATCGCGCTGCACGCCGGCCTGGCCGGCGGCGCCAACGTCATCCTCCTGCCCGAGCGGCAGTTCGACGTGGAGCAGGTGGCCACGTACGTCGAGAAGCGGTTCCAGAAGCAGTACGCCCCGATCGTCGTGGTGGCCGAGGGCGCGCAACCGCTGGACGGGCAGATGGTGCTGCACAACCAGGAACTCGACTCCTTCGGTCACGTCCGGCTCGGCGGCATCGGCCAGTGGCTGGCCGGCGAGATCGAGGCGAAGACCGGCAAGGAAGCCCGTACGGTCGTCCTCGGGCACATCCAGCGCGGCGGCACGCCGACCGCGTTCGACCGGGTCCTCGCCACCCGGCTGGGCCTGCACGCGATCGACGCCGTGAACGACGGCGACTGGGGCAAGATGGTCGCCATGCAGGGCACCGACATCGTGCGGGTGCCGCTGGCCGAGGCGACCCGTGAGCTGAAGACCGTGCCACTGGAGCGTTACGAAGAGGCCGAGGTCTTCTTCGGCAGCTAGTCCGGCGCGTGTCGTCACCGGTTCGGGGTGGACTCCGGGAAGCTGGTCCCAGACCGGCGGGGTCCGCCCCGAACCGGTACGGCGGCCGGTACGGGCGTCCCGGGCCAGGGTTAGGGTGACGAGCCGGTGCCGTACGGGCCGGTGCGACGAGATGGGGGAGAGCGGATGGCGCCGGGTGGGCACACCGTGGCCGTGATCGGTACCGGGAAGATCGGCGAGCTGATGCTCTCCGGGCTCCTCCGGGCGGGTTGGCCGGCGAGCAGACTGTTGGCCACGACGCGTCGCCTGGCCCGGGCCGAGGAACTGGCCACCCGGTACGGCGTCCGCGTGGTCGACAACCTCACCGCCGTCGCCGAGGCGGACGTGCTCGCCATCTCGGTGAAGCCGCAGGACGCCGCCGCGCTGCTGGAGGAGATCGGCCCGAAGGTTCCGGCCGACAAGCTGGTGATCTCGCTCTGCGCCGGGTTGCCGACCAGCTTCTTCGGCAAACGGCTGCCCGACGGCACCCCGATGATCCGGGTCATGACGAACACCCCGGCCCTGGTCGACCAGGCGATGACCGCGATCTCCGCCGGCCCGTACGCGACCGGCGCGCACCTGAGCCTGGCCGAGGAGATGTTCACCCCGCTCGGCGCGACCATCCGGGTGCCCGAGTCGCAGCAGGACGCGGTCACCGCGCTCTCCGGCTCCGGACCGGCCTACTTCTACCTGCTGGTCGAGGCGATGATCGACGCCGGCATCCTACTCGGGCTGCCCCGACAGGTCGCCCACGAGCTGATCGTGCAGACCGCGATCGGCTCGGCGACGATGCTGCGCGACTCCGGTGAACATCCGGTGAAGCTGCGTGAGGCGGTGACCTCACCCGCCGGCACCACCATCTCGGCGGTCCGGGAGTTGGAGAAGCACGGCGTACGTGCGGCCCTGCTCGCCGCCTTGGAAGCGGCCCGCGACCGGGCCCGGGAGATCGCGGCGCAGAGCGACTGAGAACCTGGAGCGGGCTTCCCCCGGTACGGCGGCCGGTGCCCCATACTGTCCGTTGTGTTCACCCTCGCCCAGGCCAGATATCTGGTCGCCACCCTGCGTCCGCGGATCGACGAGCTGATCTCGATCCGGGCCGATCTGGCCGAACTGCGGGCCGACCTCAGCGGCGGCGGGCTCAGTCCGTTGGGTGGGATGCCGGAGCTCAAGGCCCTGGAAGCCCGCTTGCACGGCATCCTCGACGAGTTCAACGAGCACGACATCCAGGTCAAGGGCTTTGCCCCGGTGCTGCTCGACTTCGCCGGTGAGCGGGAGGGCCGGCAGGTGCTCTGGTGCTGGCTGGAGGGGGACGACGAGGTGCGCTGGTACCACCGGGTCGAGTGTGGTTTCCCCGGCCGCCGCCCGGTCTGACCTACCTCCCTCCCCCCTCCCACCCCGCGTGTACCCCATTCCACCCCACCCCACTTCGCTTGCGCTTCACGTCGCTTCGGTTAGGAAGGGCCCCTTCCTATACAAAAAGCGATAACAGGGGGCCCTTCCTTACCCCGCGACGGCGAAGATGACGAGGTTGTCGCGGTAGTTGCGGGTGGCGCGGTCGAAGCTGCCGGTGCACGTGATCAGGCGTAGCTCCGGCCCGGGGGTGGGGTCGTAGACCTCGGCGGTGGGAAAGTCGTCCTTGGCGTGCCGGCTGGTCGCCACGACGTGGAACGGCACCCAGGTCGTTCCTCGCCGTACCTCGACACGGTCGCCGGCACGCAACTCGTGCAGCCGGTAGAAGACCGCGGGGCCGGTGGTCGAGTCGACATGTCCGGCGATCACGGCCGGTCCGGTGTCGCCGGGGGCTGGCCCGGCACCGTACCAGCCGGCCTGGGCGTAGTCGGCCGGGGTTTCCAGCCGCCCGGACCGGTCCAGTCCCAGTACGGCCAGGGACGAGTCCACGCCGATGCGGGGAATCCGTACCCGGGTGGGTGGGCCGGCGGACGAGTTGGCCGGTTCGGGGCCGGGCAGCGGATCCGCGCCGCCGGTGGTGGTGCCGGGGCCCGACGGCGGGCAGCCGGAGACGCAGCCGGCACGCCACTCACCGTCCGGCCCGGCGAGTGCGCTGGCGGCCGGGCTGGCTTGTCCGGTGTCGTGCGGGTCCGGTCCGCCGCCGGTGCCGCTGACCGCGCCGACGAGCAGCAGACTCACCCCGAACAGGAGCAGTCGGGTGGTCCGCCGGCGACCCCCGGATGATGGCCGCACCGCTCGGGGGAGACCCCCGAGTGACCCGGACCGTGGGCGCCACCGTCCACGGTGCCGCACGATCGTGGCGGCGCGGGTGGACGGTGCGGTGTTCACCAGGTGGGCCGCGCGCGGCGCCGGGCCAGCAGCACCACGGCCGCGGCGAGCATCGACAGCAGCACCCCAGCGACCGCGGTGGCCGCGATGAACGGGTACGCCCGATCGCTCGGCCCGGTCGTGTTCATCGCGTCGACCTGGTGACCCGGGTCCGCAGCGGCGACCGCCTCGCGGGCGCCGCCGGCGCCGGCGTCCACACCACCGGCGGGGACCACCGATCCGCCCTTGGCGTCCACCCGCAGTTCGGTGGTGAGTCCGCCCTGCTTCCCGTCGAGCACCAGGAGCGAGTAGACCGTACCTGCGGCGAGTCTGACGTCGGCCGTGGTCGGTGAACCTCCGGTGGTGTTCAGGCTCAGCTTCCACGAGCCGGGCCGGACCTGCGTGTAGGGCGTGGTGGTCGCGAACTGGACCCCGTTGGCGATGGTCGGACCGGACGCGGCGGCGATGTCGATCACGGGTGCGCGTACGGACGCCTGCACCACCCGTACCTTCGACCAGCCGCTGGCTGGTGCGCTCAGGTCGTCGTCGAGCACCCGCAGCCCCAGGTCGGCGTAGCGGCCCACCCCGGCGACCGTGTACGCGTTCCCGGCGGTGACCGCGACCTCGGTGGTGAGGACCGGCTGTGCGCTGGCCGGGGCGCCGGCCTGGCGCATGGCGACCGCGTACCGCCCCACGGGCAGGGGTAGGTAACCCGAAACCACCCCGTAGCCGACCGCGGGGAAGACGCGGGGTTCGGCGGATCCGGTCGCCGCGCCCAGGTAGACGTCGACCGCCGGGGTGTCCGGGGAGAGGTGCGCGAGCCGGACGTAGCCGACTCCGGCGGCGCCCGCCGGTGCTGCCGTGACCGTGCCCAGGCCGACCGCGAGCAGGGTGGCCGAGCTGAGTGCCAGAAGCTGTCGGAGCGTGCGGGCGAACGGCCGGGGGATCTGCATGCTGCCTCCTGGATGCGGCGGGGCCGGGGGGAGCGGTCCGCACAAAAGAGTCCCGTTGGTGAGACTTTGAGGCAAGTGCAGCACGGCAAGTAATCAAATCGTTACTTGAGTACATTGCCTGGTCGGGGCGGAGGCGGCCGAGAATTCGGTTCGGCGGGGTGGGTGGGGTCCCACCGGCGAGGGGGTGCCCATGGTGGTGGCCGGCAACTGGCAGAACCTGAGTCGGGACGGCGTACGACTAGCCTGTCTGGACCGACCGGGTCCGGAACCGACGGTCCTCTTCCTGCACGGCCTGGCCGGCCACTCGGGCGAGTGGGACGCGAGCGCCGCCGCGCTCGGCGGCACCCACCGGGTGCTCGCGCTCGACCAGCGGGGCCACGGACGCAGCGAGCGCCGCCCCGCGCAACTGACCCGCTCCGCGTACGTGGCGGACGTCGCCGCCGTGCTCGGTGCGCTGCGGGCCGCCCCCGTGGTGCTGGTCGGACACGCGCTCGGCGGGCACACCGCGATGCTCACCGCGGCGCGTTACCCGAGACTCGTCCAGGCTCTGGTGATTGTGGACGCCTGGCCGGGTGGGGACCCGGCGGCTCCGCGCCGAACCGCCGACTGGCTGGCCCGGTGGCCGGTCCCGTTCCCGTCGTACGCGGACGCGGTGCGCTTCTTCGGCGGCGGTCGCCGGGGCCGGGCCTGGGCGGACGGGTTGGTCGAGGAGGAGGACGGCTGGTGGCCCCGGTTCGTGCCGGAGTTGATGGTCGAGTCACTGCGCGAGTCGTCGAGTGCGCCGTTCTGGGCCGACTGGCGGGCGGTCCGCTGCCCGACCCTGGTGGTACGCGCTGGGCAGGGCGTGGTTCCGGTCGAGCAGGCCCGGCGGATGCTGGACCGGCTGCCCGGCAGTGAGCTGGTGGAACTGTCGGATGCCGGCCACGACCTGCACCTCGAAGTTCCCTCGCGTTGGCACCGGGTGCTGCGGGACTTCCTCGACCGGGTCGGGGTCGTCCCGCACCCGGCCTGGACGTCGCGCGGCTGACGTCAGCCCGAGGAGGGAGAGAACGGCCGTCAGCCCGAGGAGGGAGGGAACGGCCGTCAGTCCGAGGAGGGAGGGAACGGCGGGCCGCCGAGCGGGACCCCGCAGCGGGCGAGCCAGTCCAGGATCAGGCCGCGGAACGCCTCCGGCTGCTCGAACGGCAGGTAGTGCCCGGCGTCGGCGAGTACCGCGTAGCTCGCCGACGGGTAGCGGGCGAGGGCACGGAACTGGTCGGCGTACCCGGCGATGTAGTCCTGGCGGCCGGTGACGATACTGGTCGGTCCGCTGAAGACTAGGGTGGAGTCCTCGTCGGCGAGCTGGTAGCCGGCGCGCAACCGTTCCAGGTATTCCTCGTCGCCCGGTCCGGAGGCGACCAGTACGCCCGCCACCCGCCCGGCCGTCTCCCGGGTCCGGTTCCCGAGCGCCACGGCGAGATGGGCGCGCAGGTCGGGAGGCACTTCCACCAGCCAATCGGCCTCCTCGGACACCACCGGGGCGACGGGCACGTCCCGGTCCGCCCGGAGGATCTTGGTGCCGTGGCAGATCAACAACAGGCCGCCGACCTGTTCTGGTCGCCGCCGGGCCAGCGCCGCCGCCAGGTAGCCGCCGTACGACCAGCCGGCGACCAGGAACGGTTCGGAACCGATCTCCCGGTCGACGACCTCACCGATCCAGTCGAGCACGCCGTCCGAGTTCGGGGGACCGCCCGGGGACTGGCCGGTGCCGGGCAGGTCGAGGTAGATCCGGCGCACCCCGGGGCCGGCCGCGAGGGCTGGTTCCAGTGCGGCGACCATCGCCGAGCGGGCCAGGCTGAAACCCGGAAGGCACAACATCGGCAGCCCGGATCCGTGTGTCTCCGCCACCACGCTCATGTCATGATCGTCGCACGCCGGACCGGCCCGACCAGCCCGATTCTCCCACCAGCGGAATGACCGAATCGCCTGCCGGAGCCGGGCGGGCCGGACCGTCGCTCATCTCCGTACGTCGCCGGGGCAACCGGTGTTAGCGGGGCAGGACCTTCTCGATCGCGGCGGTCAGTTCGGTCGAATCCGGCGCGGCCTTCGGATTGAACCGGGCGGCGACCGTGCCGTCCGGCGCGACCAGGAACTTCTCGAAGTTCCAGCGGACGTCGCCGGTGTAGCCCTCCGCGTCGGCGGCGTCGACCAGCTCCGCGTAGAGCGGGTGCCGGCCCGGACCGTTCACCTCGATCTTCTCCGTCAGCGGGAAGGTGACCCCGTAGTTGACCTGGCAGAACTCCGCGATCTCGGCGTCCGTGCCGGGTTCCTGGCCGGCGAACTGGTTGCTCGGTACGCCGAGCACCACCAACCCACGTTCGCCGTAGCTCTCCTGGAGGGCCTGGAGGCCGGCGTACTGCGGGGTGTTTCCGCACTTCGAGGCCACGTTGACCACCAGTACGGCCTTGCCGCGATGTTGGTCGAGGTGGGCCGGGCCGCCGCCGAGCGCGGCCAGTTCGATGTCGAAGATCGTCATGGCCCGAGATTACCCGTTGACCTGGTCGTCCGCCGGTAACAAGAAATCGAAACATGCACATCTTGACGTAGTGGTGAACCCGTGAGTAGCGTTTCATTAGCTATCTGGAAAGTTTCCTAACTGTTTTGGGGAGACGCCATGAAGATTTCCCTCCGTCGGGCGTTGTGGGCTGGCGCCGTGGTCGCCGTGACGGTTGCCGCCGTCCCGATGACCTCGGCCTTCGGCGCCGGCAACGTCACCACCACCTTCGCGGCCGCCTCCGACTGGGGGACCGGCCACGAGACCCGGGTCACGATCACCAACGGCACCGACGCGTCCCTGGCCACCTGGCGGCTCGAATTCGACCTGCCCGCCGGCACCACCATCGGCAGCTTCTGGGACGCCGACGTCACCCGGACCAACAACCACTACGTGGCGGTCAAGAAGAGCTGGGCCGGCGCCCTCGCGCCCGGTGCCTCGTTCTCCTGGGGCTACAACGGCACCGGCCCGTACAAGGCACCGCTGAACTGCACCATCAACGGTGCCTCCTGCGGCGGCGGCACCACGCCGACCACGCCGCCGACCACCCGGCCGCCGACGACCCCGCCGACAACGCCACCGACCACGCCGCCGACGACCCGGCCGCCGACGACCCCGCCCACCACGCCGCCGACCAACCCGCCGCCGGGCGGCAAGAAGGTGGTCGGCTACTTCGCGCAGTGGGGCGTCTACGCCCGCAACTACCACGTGAAGAACATCGTCACCAGCGGGTCCGCGGCCAAGCTGACCCACATCATGTACGCCTTCGGTAACACCACCAACGGCCAGTGCACCATCGGCGACAGCTACGCCGACTACGAGAAGGCGTACACGGCGGCGGAGAGCGTGAACGGCGTCGCCGACACCTGGGACCAGCCGCTGCGGGGCAGCTTCAACCAGCTCCGCAAGCTCAAGGCGGCGTACCCGAACATCAAGGTGATCTGGTCGTTCGGCGGCTGGACCTGGTCCGGCGGCTTCACCCAGGCGGCGCAGAACCCGACCGCCTTCGCCAACTCCTGCTACAACCTGGTCGAGGACCCGCGCTGGGCCGACGTCTTCGACGGCATCGACATCGACTGGGAGTACCCCAACGCCTGTGGCCTGACCTGTGACGCCAGTGGCCCGAACGCCTTCAAGAACGTGGTCTCCGCGTTGCGTACCCGGTTCGGCTCCAGCGCCCTGGTCACCGCGGCGATCACCGCGGACGGCAGCAACGGTGGCAAGATCGACGCCACCGACTACGCCGGTGCGATCAACAACCTCAACTGGCTGATGCCGATGACCTACGACTACTTCGGCGCGTTCGCCGCGCAGGGCCCGACCGCCCCGCACTCGCCGCTGACCTCGTACACCGGTATCCCGCAGGCGGGCTTCAACTCCGACGCCGCGATCCAGAAGCTCAAGAGCAAGGGCATCCCCGCCAACAAGCTCCTGCTCGGTGTCGGCTTCTACGGCCGGGGCTGGACCGGGGTGACCCAGGCCGCGCCGGGCGGTACGGCCACCGGGGCGGCGCCGGGCACCTACGAGGCGGGCATCGAGGACTACAAGGTCCTGAAGAACACCTGCCCCGTCACCGGTACGGTCGCCGGCACCGCGTACGCCAAGTGCGGCAGCAACTGGTGGAGCTACGACACCCCGAGCACCATCAACGGCAAGATGTCGTACGCGAACAACCAGGGACTGGGTGGCTCCTTCTTCTGGGAACTCTCCGGCGACACCAGCAACGGTGAACTGATCACGGCGGTCAAGAACGGCCTCGGCTGAGCCGATGGCTGACGCAACACCTCGGTAACACGTACCACCAGCGGTAGTAGTAGTGCAGTGCTTCGGCCGACCCGCGCCCACGGGCCGGCCGAAGCCCTGTCGGGCTGTGACGTTTCACTACCCCTATAGGGGTAGTAATTCGCCACAGCGCCGCCACCCCGGCGTACGCCAGGTGTTCGCGCCGTCCCGGCGGTCGCGGCGCGCAAGGGGCCGGAGGTGGTGTCCACCGCCACCACCGGGCCCCTTCGTCGTTGTATCGGACCGTCCGGTAGTCCCCCTGGAACCTGGTGCATCGCCGCTCAGGCTCGCCGAATGGGCGGATTGCGAAGATGTCTGGAATCGGTAGGGGAGCGCGATGGGACCTCGATGGCGACGCCTGGCCAGTCCGGTCGGGCCGCTGGTGCTGCTGCCCCTCGGCCTGACCGCCTGCGGTCACGGGGGTGGCGTCGGCGGCTTGACCCCCACCGGTACCCCGGCCGCCACCGCCGCCGCCACCGCCGCCGGTACTGCCCCGGACGACGGCCCGGAGAAGGCCCGCGCCCGGGTGCGGGCGTACCTCGACGCGATGGGCTCCAAGGACGTCGAGGCTGGACGTGCCCAACTCTGTACGCCCATGCGCGCCGCCTTCGACCGAGCGGCCACCGGGCGTAACGGCGACTTCGCCGACCACTTCACGGTCTCCCGGTCGTCGATCGACGACGTGCGCGCCATCGCTGGGCAGATCGAGGTCAGCACCTCGATCACGGTCGCGGTGGGCGGTACGACGAGACTCGTCCGGATCTTCTTCACCCTGGTGCAGGGCGAGGCCGACTGGTGTATCGCCAACGAGACGGTGGGCGGAGCGACCGTGCCGGGTTCGTCCGGCAGCCCGGCGACCGTGCCGGGTTCGTCCGGCAGCCCGGCGACCGTGCCGAGTCCGTCCGGCAGCCCGGCAGCCGGCCCCCCGGCAGTCGCGTGGCGGTGAGCGGCGCGGGGCGGCAGGATACCCGCCGGTCGGAAGCGACGGCGACCGTCGCACCTCCCATACCTCGGACGTTGGTCACCCTGACTGGCGGCCGACCCCGGTCGTCGCCGTACGCTTTTCCTCATGCGCCATGAGTGGCATCAGCTGAGCTACCCGACGGTGGGCACCCTGGGCCCGCAGACCAGCCGTCCCACCGACGGTTCGGTCGAGGACGAGGCCCTTGGGCTGGACCGGTGGCGGGACCTTCCCCGCGCCCAGACCCCGCCCTGGCCCGACCAGAAGGCCGTTGACGAGGTCTCCCAGGTCCTCTCCACCGTGCCGTCGGTGGTCGCACCGTATGAGGTCGATCACCTGAGGAGCCAGTTGGCGCAGGTCGCCGAGGGTAAGGCCTTCCTGTTGCAGGGGGGTGACTGCGCCGAGACCTTCACGGACAACACCGAGAGTCACCTGCTCGCCAACGCGCGCACGCTGCTCCAGATGGCGGTCGTGCTGACGTACGGAGCGTCGCTGCCGGTGGTCAAGGTGGCCCGGGTGGCCGGGCAGTACACCAAGCCCCGGTCGTTGCCGACGGACGCGCGCGGCCTCCCGGCGTACCGCGGCGACATGATCAACTCCCTGGAGCCGGTGCCGGAGGCGCGGGTCGCCGACCCGCAGCGAATGATCCGGGCGTACGCCAACTCCTCCTCGGCGATGAACATGCTCCGGGCGTACCTCGCCGGTGGCCTCGCCGACCTGCACGCGGTGCACGACTGGAACAAGGGGTTCGTGCGCAACTCGCCGGCCGGTGAGCGTTACGACGCCATTGCCCGTGAGATCGACCGGGCGCTCGCCTTCATGCGGGCCTGTGGCATGACCAACGATGAGGCGCTGCGCACGGTCACCCTGTACTGCTCCCACGAGGCGCTCGCGCTGGAGTACGACCGGGCACTGACCCGGGTCTCCGACGGCCGGGCGTACGGCCTCTCCGGTCACTTCCTCTGGATCGGCGAGCGGACCCGGCAGATCGACGGCGCGCACATCGACTACATCTCCCGCATCGCCAACCCGATCGGCGTCAAGATCGGTCCGGGCACCACGCCGGACCAGGCGATCGAACTCTGCGAGAAGCTCAACCCGGAGAACGTGCCGGGCCGGCTCACCCTGGTCAGCCGCATGGGCAACCACAAGGTCCGGGACGCCCTGCCGCCGATCGTGGCGAAGGTCACCGCATCCGGCGCCAAGGTCGTCTGGCAGTGCGACCCGATGCACGGCAACACCCACGAGTCGTCCAACGGCTACAAGACCCGGCACTTCGACCGGATCGTCGACGAGGTGCTCGGCTACTTCGAGGTGCACCGCGGCCTGGAGACCCACCCGGGCGGCATACACATCGAGTTGACCGGCGAGGACGTCACCGAGTGCCTCGGCGGCGCCCAGGCGATCGAGGACGTGGACCTGCCCGATCGGTACGAAACCGCCTGTGACCCTCGGCTCAACACGCAGCAGTCGCTGGAGCTGGCCTTCCTGGTGGCGGAGATGCTCCGTGGCTGACCCGCGCCCGGTCGACCTGCGTTCCGACACGGTCACCCGGCCGACCGCCGCGATGCGTACGGCGATGGCCGAGGCCGAGGTCGGCGACGACGTGTACGGCGAGGACCCGAACGTCAACGCGCTTGAGGCGGAGGTCGCCGCGCTCTTCGGACACGAGGCGGCGCTCTTCGCCCCGACCGGGACGATGGCGAACCAGATCGCCCTGCAGGTGCTGGTGCCGCCGGCCGGTGAACTGCTCTGCGACGCCGACGCGCACGTGGTGACGTACGAGATGGCCGCTGCCGCCGCGTACGGTGGCATCTCCACCCGGACCTGGCCCGCGGTCGGCGCGGAGATCGACCCCGACCTGGTCGCGGCGATGGTTCGACCGGACGGCTTCATGGCCGTGGCGACCAGGGCGATCGCGGTCGAGCAGACCCACAACCGGGGTGGTGGCGGGGTCATCCCGCTGGGCACCCTGCGCCAGTTGCGACAGGTGGCCGACGACTCCGGGCTCGGGCTGCACTGTGACGGGGCCCGGATCTGGCATGCCCACGTCGCCGACGGGGTGCCGCTGGCCGGCTACGGGGAGCTCTTCGACACCCTGTCGGTCTGCCTCTCCAAGGGGCTCGGTGCCCCGGCCGGTTCGCTGGTCGTGGGCAGTGCGGAGAAGATCGAACGGGCCCGGCTGATCCGCAAGCGGATGGGCGGCGGCATGCGGCAGGCCGGCATCCTCGCCGCCGCCGGCCGGCACGCGCTCGCCACGCACGTCGACCGGCTGGCCGAGGATCACGTACGGGCGGCCCGGCTGGCCGAGGCGCTGGCGCCCTTCGGGGTGCTGGCCGGCCCGGTCCGGACCAACCTGGTGCCGCTGGACCTGACCAAGTTCCCGCTGGACGCCCCCGCGTTGGCCGCCGCCGCGCGGGCCGAGGGGGTGCTCGTCTCGGTGCTCGGTCCACGGACCGCGCGGCTGGTCACCCACCTCGACCTGGACGACGCCGGGGTGGAACGGGCGATCGACGTGCTGGTGGACATCTTCCGGCGTTAGGTCGTCGTCAGGGGCGGAAGCGCTTGAGGGCGGCGATGTCGTGGGCGTGACCGACGTACCCCTCGGTGGGCGTCTCGGCGACCACGGGCACTCCGGCGGTGGCCGGGTGGGTCATCAACTCGGCGAAGGCCGCCTCCCCGATGCTGCCCTTGCCGATGGTCTCGTGCCGATCCCGGGTGGAGCCGCAGGCGTCGCGCGAGTCGTTCGCGTGCACCAGCCACAGCCGGTCCGATCCGATCGTGGTGACCAGTTCGTCCAGGGTCTGGGTCATCCCGCCGGGCCGGGCCAGGTCGTGTCCGGCGGCCCAGGCGTGGCAGGTGTCGAAGCAGACTCCCAACCACGGGTGCCGGTCGACGTTCTCCAGGTACGGGCCCAACTGCTCGACCCGCGAGGCGAGCGAGCGCCCACCGCCGGCGGTCGGCTCCACCAGCAGCTTCGGCCCGCCACTGGCGGCGGCGCTGTCCAACAGCGGTAGCAGCGCGGTGCGTACCTGGGCCATCGCGGTCTCGGCGTAGTCGGCATCGACCGCGCTGCCGGCGTGGAAGACCACCCCTGCGGCGCCGATGGCCGCCCCTCGGTTCAGCGCGTGGGCCAGCGTCGCGGCCGACTTCTCCACCGTCGCCGGGGTTGGTGAACCGAGGTTGACCAGCAGCGACGCGTGGATGTAGATCGGCACGCCGCGCTGCTCGCAGCCCTCGCGGAAGGCGGCGTCCTGGGCCGGGTCCCCGGGTGGCAGGGCCCAGCCCCGGGAGTTGGAGACGTAGATCTGGGCGACCTCGGACTCCGCCGCATCCAGATAGGGCAGAGCCGCCTTGGCCATCCCGCCCGAGGTGGGCGTGTGTGAGCCGACCGGTCGGCTGTTGCGCGTACTCATCGACTCACCCACTGCTTCGATCTGGCTGCCCGGACCGTCGGTCCGGGCAGCACCTGTGCTGGTCCGGTCAGAAGCAGGCGATGGTGACCTGGCTGCCGGGGGGAACCTGGGCGCCCTCGGGCGGGTTCTGGAACCCGACCGTCCCGTTCGGATTGAGCTGCACCACCGGGGCGAGCTGCGCCGCCTGGAGGCGCTGCTGCGCCTCCACGCAGGGCAGGCCCATGACCTGCGGTACGAGCACCGCAGGGGGCCCCTTGCTCACCTTGAGCTTGATTTCGGCGCCCTTCTCGACACCGGTGTCGTTCGCCGGATCCTGCTCGATCACCTGGTCCTTGGGCTTGTCCGAATCCTGGTACTGCTCGACCGCGTTGAGACCGAGCCGTTGCAGCTCGCTTCGGGCATCGTTGATGTTCTTGCCGACCAGGTTGGGTACGGAGAGCGGGGCCCGGCCCTTGCTGACCAGCAGCGTGATCTTGTCGCCGGGCTTGACCTGGGTGCCGACCTTGGGATCGGCCGCCACCACGGTGCCGGCGGGCAGGCTCTCGTCGTACCGGTCCGGCCCCTTGTCCACCTGGAGATTGACCCGCTCCAGATCCGCCTTGGCCAGGTCGAACGTCTTGCCGACCACGTCCGGAACCTCGTAACGCTCCGGACCCAAGGAGAGGATCAGGGTGATCGTGCCGCCCTTCACCATCCGGGTGGCGGCGGCCGGTTCCTGCCCGACGACCTGGTCCTTGGCGGCCTTCTCGTCATAGCGGGGCGTGCCGAAGGCCAGGGTGAAGCCGTTCTGCGCGGCGATCGCCTCCGCCTCCGCCCGAGGCATGCTGACGAGTTGGGGGGCGTCGGTGTAGCGGCCGACCCCGAACCACCAGCCGCCGATCGCGGCGACCAGCCCGAGCACCACCACGGCGGCGGCAAACGCGCGCCGGCCGCGTGGATCGGCCATCACCTGGTCGCGGAGGGCCTGGAACCGGCCGAGCGGGCCAGACGGGGGCGGTGCCGCCCGACGACGGTGCGGGCGGGCGCCGGCGGCGCGGGGCTCCGGTTGGTCGGGCAGCCGAGCCCACGACGGTCGGTCGGTCGGTCGGACCGAGGCGACCACCATGGTCGGCTGGGCCACCTGCCGCAGCAGCGCCGTGTTGGCGTTGGCGTTGCCGAGGTCGTCCCGGACCACCTGCACGTCGGCCTGCAACGCGCCCGCGTCGGTGGGGCGGGCGCCCGGATCGCGTCGGGTCGCTCGGATCACCAGGTCGTCGAGGACCGGTGGCAGGCCCGGGACCAGCGTCGAGGGGGCCGGTACGTCACGGTCCACGTGCTGCCAGGCGACGTCGACCGGGCGGTCGCCGTCGTACGGGACCCGTCCGGTGAGCATCTCGAACAGCACGATCCCGGCCGAGTAGACGTCGGTACGCGGGTCGGCGCGGCCGTCGGTGACCAACTCCGGCGCCACGTACGCCACGGTCGCCATCAACTGGCTGCCGGAGTCGTCGTCGGCGCTCGCCTCGACCGCGCGGGCCAGGCCGAAGTCGGCCACCTTCACCACGCTGTCGACCAGGTTGCCGGAACCGCCACTGGGCGCCTCGGCGACCAGCACGTTCTCCGGTTTCACGTCCCGGTGGACCAGGCCGGCCCGGTGTGCGGCGGCGATCGCCGCCAGCATCTGCTCCAGGATCGCCAGCGCCTCACCGGGGTTGAGCCGGCGCCGTTCGGCCAGGATCTCGCGCAGGGTGCGACCCCGCACGTACTCCATCACCAGGTACGGCAGTCCGCCGTGGGTGCCCTGGTCGTAGACGGCGACCACGTTCGGGTGGGTGAGCCGGGCGATCGTCTTCGCCTCGTCGGTGAACCGGGCCAGGAATCCGGCCATCCGGTCCTGGGCGCCCTGCGCCTGGTTCGGGTGGATGATCTTGAGGGCGACGGTTCGCTCAAGGCGTTCGTCCGTGGCGGTGTACACGGTCGCCATTCCGCCACGGGCGACGCGGCCGCGTATGCGGTAACGCCCGTCGATGAGCGAGCCCAGTAACGTGTCGGCGACCTGAATGTCCATCGGCAGGCAGTCTATGTCTCCAGAGGGTGACGGCAGAACAGGATGCCACAGGCAGCGCTGTGAGGAAATCGTACCCACGGGATAAGATCACCCAGTGTGCCTGATTGGCCACGTACCGCCTGGAAAGTACCCTGTGTGGCCCGGAAGCTACCTCCCCGGGGGTGCTGGCGAAAGTGCGGGGAGGTCGTGGCACTGTGATCGGGTGACCGAATCCCCACTCGCCGGCCCGGCCGACGAAACCGGCTGGCTGACCCTGCCGGACGTCGCCCTGCGGCTCGACGTGACGATCAGCAAGGTGCACCAGATGATCCGCGACCGCGAGCTGCTCGCGGTACGCCGGGACGGGATCCGGCGGATCCCCGTCGATCTCGTGGCGAACGACACCGTACGCAAGCACCTGCCGGGCGTGTTGAACCTGCTCAAGGACGCCGGCTACGACGACGAGGAGGCGATGCGCTGGCTCTACGAGGTCGACGACACCCTCCCCGGTACGCCGGCCAAGGCGCTCGGCGGTGACCTGGCCCGTGAGGTCAAGCGCCGGGCGCAGGCGCTGGGCTTCTAGCCGAACGCGCCGGCCATGGGGCATCTCACCTATCTCGCGGTACTCGCCGGTTGCCTGGCCGGGGCGCTCTGGCTGGAGCCGATCCTCCGGGTGAACGTGCTCCGCCGCTGGCGCCGGCTGCTGCTCACCATCGCCCCGGTGGCGGCGCTCTTCGTCCTCTGGGACCTCGCCGCCATCGCCGCCGGACACTGGACCTTCGACCCGGAGCAGATCACCGGCGTACTGCTCCCGGGGGGCCTGCCCCTGGACGAGGTGTTCTTCTTCCTTGTCGTACCGCTCTGTGCCGTGCTCGGGTTCGAGGCGGTACGGGCGGTACGACAGTGGCCGGCCGGGGACGAGCAGTGAGCCGGCCGTCCCGGTGAGCTACACCGTGGCCGCGCTGCTCGGGGTGGCCGGTGCCGTACTGGTCGACCTGTACGTGCTGCGTACCCGGTTGGTGTGCCGACGGGTGTTCTGGGCCACCTATCCCATCATCGTCTTCTTCCAACTGGCCTCCAACGGCATCCTGACTGGCCGCCAGGTGGTTCGGTACGACCCGGACGCGATCATCGGACTGCGGCTGGTCTACGCCCCGGTGGAAGACCTGTTCTTTGGCTTCGCCCTGGTCCTGCTCACCCTCTCGACCTGGGTCTGGCTGGGGCGCCGGGGCGTGCAGCCAGGCCCGACCGCCGGTACCGGCGGCCGGTGGCCCCGCCGCCGCGAACGCTGACCCGTCCGATCCGTCCAGGCCGTGTCGGCGTCGGATCAGGCCCGGCCGCGGCCGAGTCCGCCGCCCGCCGACTCCGACCCGGTCGACTCCGCCGCCTGTGGCGTACGGCGAGCACCGTCAGCGCCACCACCAGCGCAACGTCGCAGAGCGCTCCCGGCAGCTTGGTCCGGCTCGCAAGCCCCAGCCCGTCCGGCAACACCAGGAAACTCATCGCCAGCACCGCCCCGGCCAGTGGGCGCCGCCACCGTCCGTCGAGCGTCGCGGCGAGCACACCCACCGTGGCCAGCGCGTACCAGGGGTAGAAGACGGGGGAGAGCAGGGTCACCGCGCCGAACGTCAGGCCGCACGATGTCACCATCGCCCGGCGGGCGCCCACCGGTGGCCCGCCGCCCGCCCGCCAGGCCCGGACCACCAGCGCCACCGACGCCGCGACCAGCACGGCGACGCCCAGCGTCCGGGCCGTCGCCACCGCCGGGTCGAACGCCTCGGGCCAGCCGAGTGCCCGTAACAGGTAGCCGGCGGCCATCCCCAACCCCGTCGGCAACGAGGTCCACTGCACCATCCGGCCGGTCGCCGGCAGCGCGTCGAGCCAGCCGGTGTCCAGGCCGGCGGCGACGGTCACGGCGGCGAAGGTCGCCGCCCCGGCGGTGACGGCGCCGGCCAACGCCACGGACGCGACCAGCATCCGGCCTCCGCGGCTCGTCGACCGCCAGGCAGCAATGACGCTCGTCGGCTTCCGTCCGCCCGGGACCCCGTTCCCGAAGTCGGCCGGCCGCTCGCCGGCCAGAGGGTCGCCGATCGGCCGCTCGCCGGTCAGCCCGACGACGGCGAGCAGGGCGACGAACGGCACCGCCACCACCGCCGTCGCCTTGACCGCCACCGCCAACCCCACCACCATTCCGGCCACGAGCAACCTCGCCCACGCGGCGCCACGCCCCCGGGCGTGCGGGCGACAGCCCACATGAGCCTCGGCGGCCCGTCCCGTCAGCGGCAACCCCGACCGGGCGGAGCGGGGCACCGAGCCCCAGGCCCACCCCGGACCCGAACCACAAGCCACCGCCAACGCCGCCACGACCAGCCCCACCATCACCGCGTCGTTGTGCGCCCCGCCCACCACGTGCACCGCCGCCAACGGCGAGAGCAGGGCCAGCCAGGTCGCCGTCGCGGGGGAGGCTCCGCAGGCCCGCGCCAACCGGGGCAGGTAACAGGCCAGCAGCACCGCGCCGAGCAGCGCGAGCGCCCGGAACAGGAACGTCGCGGCGAGCAACTGTTCCGCCGTGGTCGTGGCCACCAGCCGGGCCAGCGCCACCACGCCGCCGGCGAGCACGATCGCCAGCGGCCCGTACGGGGTGGTGGTGTCCCACCACAGCGACGGCACCGCAGCCGTCCACGGGCAGCCGCCGTCCGCCACCCCGATCGCGTACGGGTCGACCCCGTCCAGCCAGAGTGCTCCCTGACACGCGTACGCGTACACATCCCGGCTGCCCACGGGCGGCGCGAACAGCAGCGGTACGGCCCAGAGCGCGCCGGTCACCAGCAGCCACCGCAACGGGACGGGGCGCGGATCCGGTCGGGACGCGGACGCGCCCAGTCGCCACCACGCGACGGCCAGCACGACCAGGCCGGCGAACCAGGCCGCCAGGCCCAGCCAGTAGGGCCAGGGTGCGGGATCCCCCCGGTGACCCGACGCGACCCCGGGCAGGGCGCCGGAGCCGTACCCGCCGAGAGCCATCAGCGTGGTTCCGGCGAGGCCGGTCAGCCGTAGCCGGGTGGGGTGTGGTGAAACCGGTCGATCCGGGCCAGGCACGCCTCGAAGATCGCATGGGACGTTGACGCTGTTCTATCGAGCGGGTGACGTCGGGGTGGGCTGGGGATGTCCGGCCGGTACGCCGCCGTTGTCACCGCCGAGGGGGTGTCGGCCGGGGAGATCAGATCCCGGCCGTGGTGGCTCAGCTCGGGCGGTGGCTCCGCTCGGGCGGTGGCCGGGGCAGGTCGGGGCGGGTGGGAAGGTCAGATGGAGCGGCGGGTGGCCGCGATGGCGAGCTCGACCAGCATGTCACGGGCCTCGGCCGTCATCTCGGCCCGATCCAGGGACGCCAGCGCGGTGTCCGTCAACGTGGTGATCCGCTCCTCGGTCCGGGCCAACGCCCCGCTGCCGGCGATCACCTCACGGAGCTGGTCGATTCCGTCCGGGTCGAGTCCGGGGTCACCGAGCCGCTTGCTCAGCAGCGCCCGGCCGGTCGCGTCGGTGGTCTCCAGCGCTGCCGCCACCAGGAAGGTGCGTTTCCCCTCGCGCAGGTCGTCACCGGCCGGCTTGCCGGTCTGGCGGGGGTCGCCGAACACCCCGAGCACGTCGTCGCGCAACTGGAATGCCTCGCCCAGCGGCAGCCCGTACCCGGAGTACGAGGCCAGCAGCGGCGCGGGAGCGTCGGCGAGGGCGGCGCCGAGCAGCAGCGGGCGTTCGACGGTGTACTTCGCCGACTTGTAGCGCGCGATCTTGCCGGCCCGCTCGATCGAGGTGTCCCCGGACGCCTGGGCGAGCACGTCCAGATACTGCCCGATGGTCACCTCCGTACGCATCTCGTCGAAGACCGGCCGGGCCCGCTGCACCTGGTACGGGTCGAGCCCGGCCCCGTGCAGCAGTTGGTCGGACCAGACCAGGCAGAGGTCGCCGAGGAGAATGGCGGCCGAGTCGCCGAACCCGTCCGCGTTGCCCGGCCAGCCCGCCCCACGGTGGTGGGCGGCGAACCGGCGGTGCACTGCCGGTTCGCCCCGGCGGGTGTCGGAGCGGTCCATCAGGTCGTCGTGGATGAGCGCACTCGCCTGGACGAACTCCAGTGCGGCGAGCGCCGCCACGATCGGATCGGAGTCCACCCCTCCGGCCCCCCGGTAACCCCAGTACGCGAAGGCGGGGCGCAACCGCTTGCCGCCACGCAGCACGAACGCCTCCAGGGCCTCCGCCACCGGGAGCAGGGCGGCGTCGGCGGCGGCGAGCCAGGCACGCTGCCCGGCGAGGAAGTTGGCCAACGCCTGGTCGGTCCGGAGCCGGAGGCTGGCGCGGTCCATGGGCGGGACGGGGGCGGCATCGGTCACGCCTTGACGCTATCCGCTCCGTGGAAAGTCCGCCGCCGGGGCCCGTCCTGCCCGCCGCCGGGGCCCGTCCTTCCCGCCGCCGGGGCACGGACCCGCCGACCGGTCCCGGCCGCTCTCGGCCGGAGGTGAGCAGCGCGCGGACCGGGGGACAGAGGCGGTGCGCCCGGGGCGGGGGCGGTGCGACCGGCCGGTGAATGGGAAGGTGCGGATATTCGGCTCACCCGGCCGGTAAGGTCGTAGGGTGGCGCTCGGACTCCCCTCTGTTCTCCCCAATCCGCAACCGGCGATTGGGGACCTCGTCCGTGGACCCCGGCCATCGTTCTCGTTCGAGTTCGGGCCGGCGAAGACGGCCGAGGGCGAGCGACTGCTCTGGCAGGCGATCCGCGAGCTGGAGTCGCTCCAGCCCTCCTTCGTCTCGATCACCTACGGTGCCGGCGGATCGACCCGGGACACCACCGTCGCGGTGACCGAGCGGATCGCCACCGACACCACCCTGCTGCCGATGGCGCACCTGACCGCGGTCAACCACTCCGTCGCCGAGCTGCGCCACATCGTCGGCCGGCTCGCCGGGGTGGGCGTACGGAACCTGTTGGTGGTCCGGGGTGACCCGCCGGGTGATCCGAGCGGCGAGTGGGTCCAGCACCCCGAGGGCGTGCTCTACGCCGAGGAACTGGTCCGGTTGGTGCGGGAGTCCGGCGACTTCAGCGTCGGGGTGGCCGCGTTCCCGTACAAACATCCCCGGTCGCCGGACATCGCCACCGACACCGAATACTTCATCCGCAAGTGCCGGGCCGGCGCGGACTTCGCCATCACCCAGATGTTCTTCGACGCCGACGACTATCTGCGGCTGCGGGACCGGGTGGCGGCGGCCGGTTGTGACACCCCCATTCTGCCGGGGGTGATGCCGGTAACGAAGATCACCACGATCGAGCGTTCCGAGCAGCTCTCCGGGGCACCCTTCCCGCCCGAGTTGGCCGCACGTTTCGCTCGGGTCGCCGACGACCCCGAGGCGGTCCGCGAACTCGGCATCCAGCAGACCAGCGAGATGTGCCAGCGGCTGCTCGCCGAGGGCGCGCCCGGCATCCACTTCATCACCTTCAACCGCTCCACCGCGACCCGGGAGATCTGGCAGAACCTCCAGGTCGGCGTCGAGGTGTGAGCAAGCCCGCCGCGTCGGCCCACGGTTACGCCGACAATTGACCTGTGGCGGGCACCCGACTGGATTGGGACGAGTACGCGACCGCCTGGGCGCGGTTGCACGGTGACTTCGACCCGCGTCGCGCCGCGCCCGCGGTCCAGGGCTGGCTGCGGTTCGCGTACCAGATCGGGCACCTGCTCGGTCGACTGCGGGTGCCGCCGACGGCGGTGACCGTCGTCGGCACCCTCTTCTGCGTCGTGGTGCCGATCACCGTGCTCCGGGAGCCGGGCGGGCCGTTCATCGCGGCCGGTTTCGTCCTGCTCGCCGCCGTCGCGGACAGCGTCGACGGCGCGGTCGCCGTGGTCACCAGCCGGACCAGCCGACTCGGGTACGTCTACGACTCGGTCGCCGACCGGGTCGGCGAGGCCGCCTGGCTGATCGCGTTCTGGCTGCTCGGCGCCCCCGGGCCGCTCGTCGTGGCGGCCGGGGCGCTCTCCTGGCTGCACGAGTATGTCCGGGCCCGGTCGGTCTCCGCCGGGATGCGGGAGATCGGAGCGGTGACCGTCGGCGAGCGCCCCAGCCGGGTCATGGTCGCGTTCATCGGTCTGCTGGTGACGGGGGCGGCCCGGTTGATCCAGTTCGACCTGGGAGCGGGGACCATCACCGTGGTCGCCGCGATCTGGGTGCTGCTCGCCGGCTTCGGACTGGTCCAACTCCTCGGTGCCGTACGCCGGGCACTGCTCTGATCCCGGCGACGGTCAGGTCTGATCTTGGCAAAGGTCAGGCAGCGCCGATCCGGGCCGCGACGATCTGGGCCGAGAGGGTGACCATCGGCAACCCGCCGCCGGGATGGGTGGAGCCGCCGACCAGGAAGAGACCGGGCACCGGGCCCCGGTTCGCCGGACGCAGCATGCCTCCGGCGGTGCCGTAGATCGCCCCGCCCGGGGTGCCGGTGGCGGTGGCGAGATCGGCCGGGGTACGGACCTCCTGGAAGAGCAGGCGGTCCCGTACGTCCACCCCCCGCGCGGCGAGTACGTCCAGAATCCGGTCGGCGTACGCCTGGGCGAGTCCGGGCCGCCGCCAGTCGACCGACGTGAGCGAACGGCCCTGCCGTGCCGCGTTCACCAGTACGAACCAGGACTCGTGCCCGGCCGGCCGGACGGCGGGGTCGTCGGCGACGGTCACGAAGACGGTCGGGTCCGGTGCCGGCCGGGCCGGTACGCCCCGCCCCGGGTCGCCGAAGACCGCGTCGAACTCGGCGTCGTAGTCGCTCGGGAAGAACACGTTGTGGTGCGCCAGGCCGGACGACCCGCGTACGCCGAGCAGCAGCACAAAACCGGCGAGGCTCCGGTCGGCCAGGCCGGCGAGCCGGTCCGGGCGGGGGAGCAGATCCCGGTAGACGGTGAGCGCGTCCACGTTGGCCACCACCACGTCCGCCGGCACCGGGGCGGTCGCGCCGGCCAGCCGTACCCCGTGGACCCGACCTCCGGCGGCGTTGACGCCGGTCACCGTGGTGCCGGTCTGCACCACCACCCCCAGGTCCAGGCAGCGGGAGAGGAGCGCGTCAGCGAGAGCGCCGAGACCACCGCGCAGGTACCAGCCGCCGAAGGCCAGTTCGGCGTAGGGAACCGCGGCGAGCGCGGCCGGCGCCCGGCGTGGATCGGCGCCGGTGTAGGTGGCGTACCGGTCGAGCAGCATCCGCAGCCGTGGGTCGCGCAGGTGCGAGCGGCCCAGCCCGCGCAGGCTCTGCCCGGGGCGGATCGCGGCCAGGTCGCCCAGCCGCCAGGCGAGGCGGGCCAGGTCGAGCGGCGAGTCGACGCTGTTGCGCAGGATGTCCCGCCAGGCGGCGTGCCAGATCCGTCCCGCCCGCCGCCAGAGCCGCTCCCAGTCCGCCTCGGCCTCGGGACCGAACACGGCGCCGATCCGGGCTGCGAAGGTTTCCGGTTCGGCGCAGGAGTCGAGCACCGTCGCGGCTCCGCCGGCGTTGCCTGGAAAGCCGGCGTTGCCTGGAAAGCCGCTGTTGCCTGGAAAGCCGGCGTACGCGGGGAAGTGGTGCCGCACGATCGGGTCCAACGGCACCAGGTCGAGGTACTCGTCGAGTTTGGCGCCGGTGTCGAGGAAGAGGTCGGTGAAGACCTGCGGCAGGGTGAGCAGGCTGGGGCCGGTGTCGAAGTGGAAGGTACCGGCGGGGGTGTCGCGGGAGTAGCGGCCGAGCTTGCCGCCAACCGTCTCGGCCCGCTCGAAGAGCGTGACCTCGTGTCCGGTGGCGGCCAACCGGGCCGCCGTGGCGAGGCCGCCCACCCCGGCGCCGACAACGACGATTCGACTCACCCCGTGCGCCTCCTCCGCTGGCCGACCGGTCCGGCCGATCGTGGAATCCGGTGCCGGCGTGGACCGGCGCGGGTGCCGTGAGCTGGGTCAGAGCACCGGCCGACCGCGCCAGAAGAGCCGTCGCCGCCTGCGCAGATGGTACGACCGTAGGGTTAACCAACCCAGCAGCGCGACCGAGAGCGGGTGTGCCAAAACGTCCGGCCAGCGTCGGCCACCGCTGGCCCGGGCGCTGACCAGCCGGCCGGCGACGCCGAGCAGGTAGGCGATGGACGCGGCCACGGCCAGTGGCACCGCACCGGCGACCGCCGCCCCCACCGCGAGCAGTGGTGGCACGGTGTAGAGGAGCAGGAGCAACGCGACCACGGCCGTGGCGCCGACCGGTGAACCGAACGACGCCCAGAGCGACTTGGTGTAGCCGTCGCGCACCTCGGCCCAGGAGCCGTACATCCGGCAGTCGGCCAGGTCGGAGCCGTCCGCGAGGGCGATCCTCCCGTTGGCCCGCTTGACCGCGCGGGCCAGTTCGACGTCCTCCAGGATCCGGTCCCGGACCGCCGCGTGCCCGCCGGCCCACTGGTAGCCGGCCCGGTCGAGGACGAGGAACTGTCCACCGGCCGCCGCGAGCGACGGGCGCGGCGAGCGTTCCATCGCCCGCAGCGGCAGGAAGGTCAACCAGGTCCACTGCAACAGCGGTTGGACCAGCCGCTCACCGATCGAACCGGTGACGATCCGGGGGTACGGGGTGAGCAGCGTGGCTCGCGCCGTACGCAACGCGGCGACGGCGCTCGCCACCGCGTACGGGCTCAGGACCACGTCGGCGTCGACGAAGACCAGCGCGGTCGAGTCGGCGCTGGCCGCCTCGGCGAGTTGCTGGCACGCGTACGGTTTGCCGAGCCAGCCGGGCGGGGGTGGCGCACCGGTGAGCAGTCGCAGTCTCGGGTCACCGGCGGCGACCGTACGCACGACGTCGGCGGTGCCGTCGGTGGAGCCGTCGTCGAGGAGCACGATCTCCAGTGCGGGTACGCCCCGCTGGGCCAGCAGCGACCGCAGGCACGGGGTGAGCCGGCCGGCCTCGTCCCGTAGCGGCAGCAGGACCGAGACCGGTTCGTCCACAGTGGCCAGAGTGGGCGTACGGCGCAGCCAACGGGTGGCGTTGACGTGGCCGTGCAGGGTCAGCGCGGCGACCACGGCGGCGCCGACCAGGGCCGGTACGGCACCTGCCCAGCTCACGCGCGTACCCGGTGCGGAAGGCGAGGTCGCAACAGTGCGCCGGCCAGCGGCACGGCGACCACCGACATGGCCAGCGCCCCCCAGGCGGCCGAGCCGGGCAGGTCGAGGAAGACCGCGTGGGCGAGCACGCTGGAGGTGTACGTCCAGAGGTAGAGCGCGTACATCGGGGCGTCGGTGGCGTCGCGCGCCTGCTCGACCGGGGTGAGCCGGGCCAGCACGGCCATCAGCAGCACCGCGACCAGCAGCCAACCCAGGTAGTTGCCGAGCGGCACCCCCGCCACGCCGGGCAGTGCCGGGGTCGGCCGGTGCCAGCTCCAGTAGCCCTCGGCGACCATCTGCGGGTCGAGGAAGAGGTCCCAGGTGGCGAGCCCGACCGCGGCCAGCGCGACCCGTCGGGGGCCGGGTCGGGTCAACCGCACCGCCGCCAGCCAGGCCGGCCACGCCATCCAGGTCCAGGCGAGCGGGATGACCAGTGGTACGCCGCCCAGTTTCGGCCCGAGCTGCCCCGAGTAGTCGTAGTCGCCGAACGGGAAGCCGGTCGTCACGCCGAGCGTCTCGACCGCCCAGCCGCCGCCGGTGGTGACCAGGATCAGCACGGCGGCGGTCCGGGCACCTCGGCTGCACAGGGCGTGGCCGACCGACAGCAGGTAACCGAGCACGACCGTGGCCACGGTCAACCGGGCCCGGTCCTGACCCTCGGTGAGCGGGTAGCCGATCTGCGCCAGCACCAGTACGACCAGCGGCAGCCACCGCAACCGGTTCCGGTCCAATCGATCCTCCGCCGGGTCAGTCGGGGGTCGGCGGGGCGAGCGGCAACTCCCGACCGAGTACGGCGAACGAACGCTCGTCGCCGGGAAAGTGGAAGCCGCGCAGCACGTCGGCGAAGCCGAAGCGCCGGTAGAGCCGCCACGCCCGGGACTTCTGCTCGTCCGCTTCCGGAGTCGAGAGCAGGGTGGTGCTCCCCTGCGCCATGCCGAGCAGGGCGGTGAGCTGGCGGGCGCCGATCCCGTGCCCCTGTGCCGCTGGGCGTACGTGTAGTTCGACCACCTCGAAGCAGTCGGTGAACCAGGTTTTACGCCCGTCGTCGGTCAGCGCGGCGTACACCTGGTCGTGCCACCACTGGCCGGAGTAGGAGTGGTAGCCGTAACCGAAGCCGGCCAGCCGCCCGTCGTTGGTCAGCGTGGCCACCGCACGGAAGCCGCGGCGGCGTACGTGGGTGGCGATGTAGCCCCGTCGGGCCTCAAGCAGTTCGGCCCGGTAGCCCATCGCCTCGCCGTAGACCGTCACCACGTCGTCGAGCCGCCGGACCAGGTCGTCCGGCTGCCACGGCACCAACCTCATGCCTGCCCGCTCCTCATCGCCATCGTCACTCTCGGCAATCATCACTCTGGGCCATCATCGTGACCTGCCCAGTCCAGTACGGTCCGGTCACCGTGCACCGCCCGTATCTCGAAACGGGCGAAAAGCTCCTCGGCGTACCACCGCTCGGTCGGGGTGCGCATGATCGCGCCGCGATGCTCCGGCTGACGGTACGCGAATTCGACCAGGTCCGTGCTGCTGCGCCACACGGTGACCGTGCCCTGCCAGCCCAGTGGTGCCTCTCCGACACCGAACCGGGCGAGGAGTCCGGGGGCGTCCCGTAGCGCCGCGACGACCGGGGGGACCGCCCGCCAGAACGTGGCCGCCCGCGCCGGACGCAACCGGGCTCGGGTCAGCGCCAGCACCGGCCCGCCCGGGGCGGTGGGTCGCCCGTGCGAGCTGCGGCGGTCGGCGGCGTCGGTGCGCTGGGCGGCGTCGGTGCGCTGGGCGGCGTCGGTTCGGTGGGCCGCGTCGGTTCGGTTGACGGGGTCGGTTCGGTTGGCCGGGGCGCCGAAGGGTTCCGTACCGGCCCAGCGGCCCCGGCTGGCCTGCGGGCGCAGGTCGAGGCGGGCGCCGGCCAGCGCGATTCGGCCCCAGGCGCGGCCCACCGGGCTGTCGTCGAAGTCGGCCGCCCGCGCCGGCTCGGACCAGACCACCAGCGCCGCCCAGCGGGTCAGGTCGGCGTCGGTCGGCCCGAAGCTGGTCCCGCTGCCGGTGCCGAGCAGCTTGCCGAACCGTACGCCGGGGGTGGCCCGCAGTCGGCGCCGGTCGACCGCCATCCGGGTCAGCGCCCTCGGCAACGCCCGGCGGGGTATCCGCCAGACGTGCAGGGTGACGAGGTCCGGCGGCTGGTTCACGCCACCTCGGCGGGGTCGCCGATCGGCTGACCGGTGTGGGGCTGCATGCCCCCATCTTGCCCAGGTGGTACGCGGGGGCCGCCGGTCAGCCCCTCAGGTCGGCCGGCTCCCGCTCGTGTTTGCGTCGCTCGTGGTCGCGTCGATCGTGAAGTCAGCGCGCCGGATCGGGCGCTCCGAGGGGACTTACTTCACGATCGACGGGGACGGGGGGATCGGACAGGGCGGCGGCGGGAGCGGGAAGGCGGGCGGTTTCGGCGAGCGCGACGCCAGCGAGGACTACCAGGCCGCCGGCGATCTGGACGGTCGTGAGCGCCTCACCGGTACCGATGGCCAGCCAGGCGACCACCGAGGCGATCACCGGCTCGGCCATCCCGAGAATGCTGACGCTGGTCGCGGGGAGATGCCGCAGCGAGCCGGAGACCAGCAGGAACGGCACGATCGAACCGAGCACCACCACGTACGCGCAGAGCAACAGCACCGGAACCCCGCCACTGCTCCCATGGAGCGGTTCCCAACCGCCACCGCCGACGGCCACCGCCCGGGTGATCAGGCCGGCGACCGCCGAGGCGCCGAACGCCCAGGTCGTCAGGGAGAGGGTGTCCCGTTGCTGTACACCCCGCGCGCCGAGCACGTAGTAACAGGCGAGCACGACGGCCGCGCCGAGCCCGGCGAGCACCCCCAGCCCGTCCAACTCCAGTGCGCCCCAGACCTCGGCCACACAGGCCAGTCCGGCCAGGCTCGCGGCGAGTCCGAGCCAGAGCCGGGGACGGGCCCGCTGGTGTTGACCGAAGCGGGCCCAGAGCGCGACGAGCAGGGGAGCGGTGTACTCGAACAGCAGCCCGATCCCGACCGGAAGTCGGGAGATCGCGGTGAAGTAGAGCATCGGGGTGAGGAAGAACCCGGCCAGGCCGAAGCCGATCAGCAGCGGCAGTTCGCGGACGCTGACCCGGAGCCGGCGTACGCCCGGACGCACCAGCACGCTCAGCAGGAGCAGTCCGGCGAAGGCGCCCGCCGCCCGGATCAGGGTGAGCTGCGGTGCCTCGACGCCGGCGCGCAGCACCAGCTTCGACACGGTCCCGTTGACGGCGAACAGGGCACTCGCGGAGAGCACCATCAGTACGCCGAGAGCCGGGTTACGAGTGGTCACCGACCGAGGTTACCGGCGTGACGTCAGTACCCACCCCGCCACCCGCCCGTTACTCCCACACCTCGGACACGGAGTCTGCCCCTGGCCCCGGCCTTGGGAACGGCTTTGGAACGGCCTTGGGAGCGGCCGGTGGGCGTAGGGGCACCGGGAGGCGGACGCTCGTGGAGATACTGGGCCGTGGCGCCCGTGGTGTTCCGCACCCGGCGCCCGATCCGGGGAGGAACATGGATGCACGTTTCGAGGCGAGCAGTCGCCTCACCGCCTTCGGCAACCAGTTGGTCGAAGTGCACATCTGGCTCCGCGAGCAGTTGGAAGACCTCCGGGACAACGTCGACGCCTATTTCGCGGGCGAGGGTCTGCCGCCCCGCGACCTGCGGGCGCACTGCCTCAGCTTCTGTTCGGCGCTCACCCGGCACCACACCGGCGAGGACCGAGGGGCGTTCCCCGTCATCGCCGAGGAGTTCCCCGAGCTGCGCCGGGTGATCACCGAGTTGAAGACCGACCACAACCGGATCGACTGGATCCTGGGCAACCTGGAGAGGCTGCTGGGAGACCTGCCGGCGGATCCCGACCCGGGCGCCGCGAGCCGGGTACGCGCGGAACTGGAGGGCCTGTCGGCCATCATGGAGACGCACTTCACGTACGAGGAGAAGAAGTTGATCTCCGTGCTCAACTCGATGGACCTGCCGAGGTGGCGGGCGGACCGCCCCGACTTCCTGCTGACCGGGGAGCCCGACGGCGAGGGGTGAGTGCGTGGCGTCGGTGGCGTTACCGGCGCCGCGTGGGCCCGCCACGGCATCAGTGGCGGGCCCACGCGCACGGCGTCGCCCCTCGTGGAGGCGGCGCCGGAGCGCCCCGTCACCACCGCCCGGGACAGCGGTGCCGATCGATCGATCATCGGGACGGGTCGGCTGATCCGGTGGTCCCCTTTCGGGTGACTCTTGATCAACTCTTCGGATGCTATCCACTCCCGCCCGGTGGGCGGGGGAAGGGCAGATGAAGCCCGTACGGCCGGGCCGTGAAGTGGTGGATCCCCCCCGTCCGGCAGGGGTGGGTGGTGCCGCCGCGCGGGCGGCTGACCCGCCTCCCGTGTGCCCGGTGCCGACATGCGGCGCCGGTACGGGTCGTACGTTGCGTTTTTGTCGGCGGCGAGGTGTACTGTCATCAGTAGTTAGAACGCGTGTTCGATTAGGTGTCGCTCGATCGGTCGTCTTCGGTCCGGTCGTGTCCGCATCGGGTCGAGCGCTCGTCCTGGCGATCGGGAGTCGCGTTCGCGGCGTGGCTCCCGGCGTGCGGTTCCGCGGACCGCGCGGGCTCCGGGCACACCGGCCCGGGCCACCAAGGCAGGATCGTCGTCCGCCGCCCACGACCCCCGGGCGGCGGGCGATGACCCCGCCGGTTCAGCCGGCCGGGTGAGGTGTGGGGAAGCATCCACACCCGGCCGGCACCACCGGTGCGTCTTCCTCCGCAGCGGGCTATCCGACAGTGCGTGGCCACCCGGGCTCCAGGCCCGACCGGTGGCGACGCGGCGGCGAAGCGGAGGAGATTCCCATGTCGACCAGCCCGGTTCAGGTGCCGACGGTGCCGGCGCACATGCTGCCGCACCGGACCCCGGCCCAACTGCTCGTGATCGCCCGGCGTGGGCTGGCGGAAGCCGCCCAGACCCGACCCGAGGGACTGCGTTACGCCGCGGCGCACCTGGCCGCCCTGCGTGCCGCCGCGGCGGTGCTCGCCGCCCGGGCCCGTCCCGCCCCCACCCGACGCAACCGGGTCACCAGCGTCTGGGCCCTGCTCATGCTCGTCGCCCCCGAGATGGGGGAGTGGGCCACCTACTTCGCCACCGGCGCGACCAAGCGCGCCGCCGCCGAGGCCGGCATCCCCCGGGTGGTGACCGAGCGGGAAGCCGACGACCTGCTCCGCTCGGCCGAGCAGTTCGTAGCCGTGGTCGAGGCCGCGCTCGGCCTGTCCCACCAACCCGCCTTCGACGGATTGGCCGCCTGAGCCGCGAGATCGGATCGGCGACACATCTGCAGAAACGGGGGGGTGGGTGAGCCCATGGCGGGCCGGATGGCGGTCGGGTCGGCAGCGTTGACGGACCTGGTTCGACCGGCTAGCGCTCCGGATCCGGCCGGCGCCCACCGGACGCTGCCGGTGCTTCCCGAACTGATCGGTCTGTTGCCCAACCGAGGGCTGCGACGGGGCAGCACAGTCGCGGTCGGCACCGGCCAACCCGTCCGTAGCGGCGGCACCTCACTCCTGCTGGCGCTGCTCGCCGAGGCGTCGCGTGCAGGTTCGTGGTGTGCGGTGGTCGGCGTACCGACCCTCGGCATGGGGGCGGCGGCCGAACTCGGCATCGCGTTGGACCGGCTCGCCCTCGTGCCGAACCCCGGACCGGAATGGGCGACCGTGGTCGCCGCCCTGATCGACGGGGTCGACGTGGTCGTCGTCGCTGTGCCGGGCTCGATCAGCGCCTCGGTCACCAGTCGGCTGGCCGCCCGAGCCCGTCAGCGCGGCAGCGTGCTGGTCCCGTACGGCCAGTGGGCCGGGGCCGACGTCACCCTTCAGGTGATCGGGGGCGCGTGGGAAGGGCTCGGTCAGGGTCGGGGCAGATTGCGTCGGCGCGAGGTGACCGTCTCCGCCCGGGGACGTGGTGCCGCCGCCCGGCCCAAGGAGATCAAGGTCTGGATGCCGGGCGACGAGGCCACCCGCACGGTCAAGCCGGCCGGCGGCAGCCGTACGCCCGGATCGCCCACCACCGGATCGGAGACCGGGGGGCGGCGTACCGCGCTCACCCTGGTCGCGCGGTGAGGGACCCGACCGGCGTGGCCGACCGGGTTCGCCGGGTGGTGGAGCCGGGCGGTGGAGGAGGTCGTCGGGCGACCGCCGGCTGCGCGAACCGCTGGTCACGGGGCGTCAGGGGAGGTCCGTCGAACAAGAATCGAACACATGTTCTAAGGTGACTGGGTGGGCCGGTCGCGCTCGACGGGCCGGTCGAGGAGGGTGTGATGGGGGGCGGGACGGGGGACGCCGGAGAGCAGACGCCGGTGCGCACCCTGCTCCTCTGGTGCCCGGACTGGCCGGTGGTCGCGGCCGAGATCGTCGACGGAGTCCCCGCGTCGGCCCCGGTCGCCGTGCTGCACGCCAATCGGGTGTACGCCTGCTCCACCGCCGCCCGCGCCGAGGGGGTGCGGCGTGGCCTGCGTAAACGGGAGGCGCAGAACCGCTGCCCGCAACTGGTCGTGGTCGACCACGATCCCGGCCGGGACTCCCGCGCCTTCGAGTCGGTGGTCACCGCGGTCGAGGAGGTCGCCGCCGGGGTCGAGGTGATCCGCCCGGGCGCCTGCGCGCTCGTCGCCCGTGGCCCGGCCCGCTACTTCGGCGGCGAGGAACAGGCCGCCGAGCGGATTGTCGAGCACGTCGCCCAGACCTGCCTGGTGGAGAGCCAGATCGGCATCGCCGACGGGCTGTTCGCCGCCGGTCTGGCCGCCCGTACCGGTCAGCTCGTACCGCCCGGTGGCACCCGGGACTTCCTCGCCGGGCTGCCGGTCGAGGCGCTCGGCCGACCGGCCCTGACCGACCTGCTGCGCCGGCTCGGGCTGCGTACCCTGGCCGATTTCGCGGCGTTGCCGGCGGGTGACGTACTGGCCCGGTTCGGGTTCGACGCCGCGCTCGCCCACCAACTGGCCGCCGGCCGCGACCACCGGCGGCTCGCGGTCCGCCGGCCGCCGCCGGACCTGGCCGTGACCGAGACGTACGACGAAGCGCTCGACCGGGTCGACGCCGCCGCGTTCGCTGCCCGTTCCCTCGCCGAACGGCTGCACGAGACCCTCGCCGGGCACGCCCTGGCCTGCACCCGGCTTGGCATCGAGGCGGTCACCGAACACGGCCAGGAACTGCACCGCGTCTGGCGGCACGACGGGCTGCTCAGCGCGGCGGCCATCGCCGACCGGGTCCGCTGGCAGCTCGACGGCTGGCTCTCCGGGACCAACCGGCGTCCCGGTGCCGGAGAGCGCCCCGTCCCGCCCCGGCCGACGTCGGGGATCATCCGGTTGCGGCTGGTGCCCGACGGGCTGCTCGCCCAGGCCGGCCTGCAACCGGGTCTGTGGGGTGAGACCGGCGCCGAACGGGACCGGGCACACCGGGCACTGAGCCGAGTGCAGGGCATCCTCGGCCCCGACGCGGTGCTGACCGCGGTGCTCGGTGGCGGACGGTCCCCGGCCGACCAGGCCCGGTTGGTGCCGTGGGGGGACGAGCGGACCCCCCGCCGCCCGGCGACACCGCCCTGGCCAGGCAGGTTGCCGCCGCCCGCGCCGGCGGTGGTGTTGCCCACTCCGGTGCCGGCCGCGGTCTACGACAGCACGGGTGAACCGGTCGCGGTGACCGCCCGATTGGCGGTCAGTGCCGCCCCGGCCCGGCTCGTGGTGGGCACCGCCGCCCCGGTGGAGATCGTCGGCTGGGCCGGGCCCTGGCCCCTGGACGAACGCTGGTGGGCGCCGGCCGAGGCCCGGCGGCGGGCCCGGTTCCAGGTACGGCTCGCCGACGGTAGGGCACTGCTGCTCTCCCTCGCCGGGGGGCAGTGGACGGTGGAGGCGGTCTATGACTGACCACCCGACCCGACGCGCAACGGCCCACGCGGGGTGTCGCCGGTGAGCTTCCGCAACCCGAAGATGCCCTGGTCGGAGCTGGAACGCGCACTCTCCGGGCGGCGTGACCCGGCCGGTCACCTGCGCGTGGTCGACCCGCTCGCCGACGAGGCACCGAGCAGCCGGCGACGGGAGCGCTACACCTCACCGACGCGACCGGTCACCTCCGGCGACACCGTGCCGTACGCCGAACTGCACGCACACACCAACTTCAGCTTCCTCGACGGTGCCAGCCACCCGGAGGAACTGGCCGAGGAGGCGGCCCGGCTGGGGCTGACCGCGCTCGCGGTGACCGACCACGACGGGTTCTACGGTGTGGTGCGCTTCGCCGAGGCGGCCCGCGCACTGCACCTGCCCACCATCTTCGGTGCGGAACTCTCCCTCGGCCTGCCCGGACCGGCGGCTGGTGAGCCCGACCCGCTCGGGCGGCATCTGCTGGTGCTCGCGCACGGCCCGGAGGGGTACGCCCGACTGGCCCGGACCATCGCCCGGGCGCAGCTACGCGGCGGTGAGAAGGGACGCCCGGTCTACGACCTGGAGGAGGTCGCCGCCGACCTGCGGGACCACGTGCTGGTGCTGACCGGCTGCCGCAAGGGCCCGGTTCCGGCGGCGCTGCTCACCGAGGGGGTCGACGCGGCGGTGCGGGAACTCGACCGGCTGACCGCGCTCTTCGGTGCCGAGACCGTGGCGGTGGAGCTGACCGACCATGGCGACCCGACCGACGGTGACCGCAACGACGCCCTCGCCGCGCTGGCCGCCGACGCCGGGCTGCCGACCGTGGCGACCAACAACGTGCACTACGCCACCCCGTCGCGGCGGCGGCTCGCCACCGCACTGGCGGCCGTACGGGCCCGGCGCAGCATGGACGAACTCGACGGCTGGCTGCCGGCGGCGGCCACCGCGCACCTGCGCAGCGGGGCCGAGATGGCGGCCCGGTTCGCCGCCTACCCCGGTGCGGTGGCGCGGGCCGCGCGGTTCGGCGCCGAACTCGCCTTCGACCTGCAACTGGTCGCGCCCGACCTGCCCGCCTATCCGGTGCCGCCCGGGCACACCGAGATGAGCTGGCTGCGCCAGTTGACCATGGACGGCGCACTGGAGCGCTACGGCCCACGCGAGGCGCACCCGAGGGCATACGAGCAGCTCGAACACGAGCTGAGGATGATCGAGGAGCTGGGTTTTCCCGGCTACTTCCTGGTGGTCTACGACATCGTCACGTTCTGCCGGCGGGAGAACATCTACTGCCAGGGCCGGGGCTCGGCGGCGAACTCGGCGGTCTGCTACGCGCTGCGGGTCACCAACGTCGACGCGGTCCGCCACCACCTGCTCTTCGAGCGGTTCCTCGCCCCCGAACGGGACGGGCCGCCCGACATCGACGTGGACATCGAGTCGGACCGGCGGGAGGAGGTGATCCAGTACATCTACACCACGTACGGCCGGGAGCACACCGCGCAGGTCGCGAACGTCATCTCGTACCGGCCCCGGTCGGCGGTGCGGGACGTGGCCAAGGCGTTTGGTTTCTCCCCCGGGCAGCAGGACGCCTGGAGCAAGCAGATCGACCGGTGGGGGAGCGTGTCGAACGTGGACGTCGAGGAGATCCCCGAACACGTCGTCGCGTACGCCAACGAGTTGCAGACCTTCCCCCGGCACCTGGGCATCCACTCCGGCGGCATGGTGATCTGCGACCGGCCGGTGATCGAGGTCTGTCCGGTGGAGTGGGGGCGGATGCCCGGCCGCACCGTGTTGCAGTGGGACAAGGACGACTGCGCCAACGCCGGACTGGTCAAGTTCGACCTGCTCGGGCTCGGCATGCTCTCGGCGCTGCACTACGCGTACGACATGATCGGTTCCACCCTCGACCTGAGCGGCATGTCCCTGGACGATCCGGAGGTCTACGACATGCTCTGCCGGGCCGACTCGGTGGGGGTGTTCCAGGTGGAGAGCCGGGCCCAGATCGCCACCCTGCCCCGGCTCAAGCCCCGGACGTTCTACGACCTGGTGGTCGAGGTGGCGCTGATCCGGCCGGGCCCGATCCAGGGCGGTTCGGTGCATCCGTACATCCGGCGTCGCAACGGCCAGGAGCCGATCACCTTCCCGCATCCGCTGATGCGCAACGCGCTGGAGAAGACGCTCGGTGTGCCGTTGTTCCAGGAACAGTTGATGCAGCTCGCGATCGACCTGGCCGGGTTCGACGCCGCCGGCGCCGACCAGTTGCGCCGGGCCATGGGGTCGAAGCGTTCCACCGAGCGGATGGACCGGATCCGGGAGCGCCTCTACGCCGGCATGGCCGAGCGGGGGATCACCGGGGAGGTGGCCGACGACGTCTACCTGAAGCTCTCCGCGTTCGCCAACTTCGGCTTCCCGGAGAGCCACGCGATGAGTTTCGCCTACCTGGTCTACGCCAGTTCCTGGCTCAAGCGTTACCACCCGGCGCCGTTCCTGGCCGCGTTGCTCAACGCCCAGCCGATGGGTTTCTACTCGCCACAGACCCTGGTCGACGACGCCCGCCGGCACGGGGTCGAGGTGCGCCGGCCGGACATCAACGCCAGCGGCGCGCAGGCGGTGCTGGAGTCGACCCCGCAGACCCGGTGGGGCAGCGAACCGGGCGAGCCACCGCACCGGTGGGGGCTGGGTGGGCCGGTGGTGCGGCTGGGACTGGCCGGGGTCCGCACCGTCGGCGCCGACCTGGCGACGCGGATCGAGGCGGAACGCGACGCGCACGGCCCGTACGCGGACATGCCGGACCTGGTCCGCCGGGTCGGCCTGCCGGCCGCGCAGCTGGAGGCGCTGGCCACCGCGGACGCCTTCGCCTGTTTCGGGCTGACCCGTCGGGAGGCGCTCTGGGCGGCCGGTGCGGCGGCACAGGAGAGGCCGGGCCGGTTGCCGGGCACGGTGACCGGGGCGACGGCGCCCACCCTGCCCGGGATGGCGGCGGTGGACCGGCTGGTCGCCGACGTGTGGGCCACCGGCCTCTCGCCGGAGAGCCACCCGGCCCGGTTCGTCCGGGATCGGCTCGACGCGCTGGACGCGGTGCCGATCGCGAAGCTGGCCCGGGTGGAGTCGGGGCGGCGGGTCCGGGTCGGTGGCATCGTCACCCACCGACAGCGTCCCGGTACGGCCGGTGGGGTCACCTTCCTGAACCTGGAGGACGAGACCGGCATGCTCAACGTGATCTGTTCGCCGGGCCTGTGGCAGCGTTACCGGAAGGTGGCCCGGAGCAGCAACGCGCTGGTCGTACGGGGGCGACTGGAACGGGCTGAGGGGGTGACGAACCTGGTCGCCGACCGGTTGGACGAGATCACCGCGCCGGTCACCCCCGCCTCCCGCGACTTTCGTTGATCGGCCGGGCCGGCGGCGCGGTGGAGCGTGGACGGGCATCGGTCGGCTTCTCCTGACCGGTCCGGGAACCGGGTGGCCTAGGCTCGTCCGGGTGGAGCGAACACAGATCGGGTCCGGCGCGGTGCGCGGCCGGCCGGCGCCAGCATCCGGGCCGTATCCGGCCCCGCGTACCGCCGTGGTCTGGGCGGTGCTGCGCCGTGAACTCGACCGGCTCACCGGGCGCACCCTGACCGTGCTCGATGTCGGCGGCGGCACCGGCGGGTTCGCCGTACCGCTGGCCGAGGCGGGACACCGGGTGACGGTGGTCGACGCCAGCCCGGACGCGCTCGCCGCGTTGACCCGGCGGGCGGCCGAGGCGGGCGTGGCGGATCGGATCCGGGCGGTCCAGGGGGACGGGGACGCCCTCGCCGGGCTGGTCGAGCCGGCCAGCGCGGACCTGGTGCTCTGTCATGCCGTACTTGAGGTGGTGGACGATCCGGCGGGGGTGGTGGCGGCGCTGGCGACCGCGCTGCGGCCCGGGGGCGCGGCCAGCGTACTGGTCGCCAGCCGGGCGGCGGCCGTGCTCAGCCGCGCGATGAACGGTCACCTGGACGTCGCCGCGGCGCTCCTGGCCGACCCGGACGGCTGCGCCGGGCCGCGCGACACGCTGCGCCGGCGTTATGACGCGGAGAGCGCCGCGGCGCTGCTCGGCGCCGCCGGGTTGCGGGTCGAGCAGACCCACGGGGTACGGGTCTTCGCCGACCTGATTCCGGCGGCCGCCGCCGATGGTGACCCGCAGGCTCTGCTCGATCTGGAGATCGCCGCAGCGTCCCGGCCGCCCTACCGGGACGTCGCCGCCCAGTTGCACCTCTTCGCCCGCCGGCCGGAGTGACCGGGTCCACCGGCCCGGCCGCCGGCCCGTTCGGTGCCACCGGGCCGTTGGACCTGGTACGGCCGGAGTACGGCGGCGACAGCCTGGCCGACGTGCTGCCCAGCGCGCTGGCGGTGCTCGGGGTGCCGGGGGCGCCCGACCCGCTGGGCCTGGTCGGTCCGATGGCGGGCGTACGCCGGATCGCGGTCCTGCTGGTCGACGGGCTCGGTTGGTACCAGCTCCCCACCGCGGCCCCGTACGCCCCGGTCCTGACCGACCTGGTGGCCCGGACCGGCCGGCCGCTGACCAGCGGGTTTCCCTCGACCACTCCGACCAGTGTGGTCAGTCTCGGCACCGGGGCGGCGCCGGGTGCGCACGGGGTGCTGGGTTTCCGGGTGAACGTGCCGGGCACCGACCGGGTGCTGACCCACATCAACTGGTCCGGTGCGACCGGCGGGCTGCGTACGCCGGACCCGGAGCCTCGGCGTTGGCAGCCGTTGCCGACCCAGTGGGAGCTGGCTCGGGCGGCCGGGGTGGCGGTGACCGTGGTGAGTCGTCCCGAGCACGCCGGCAGCGGGCTGACCCTGGCCGCCAACTCCGGTGGCGACTACCGGGGCGCGGCCGGGGTGGACGGGCTCGCCACCGAGATGCTGGCCGCGCTCACCGCCGGCCCGGGGCCGACGCTGGTCTCCGGTTACCATCCGGACATCGACCAGCAGGGACACCTGACGGGGGTCGACTCCGCCGGTTGGCGGGCGGCGGTGACCGACCTGGACCGGTTGCTCGACCGGCTGGTAGGTGGCCTGCCGGCCGACGCGGCGTTGCTGGTGACGGCCGATCACGGGCAGCTCAACGTGCCGCCGGACCGGCGGTTCGACCTCGACCTCGATCCTCGGCTGCGGGCCGGGGTACGGGTGGTGGCGGGCGAGCCGAGGGTTCGCTACCTGCATACCGAGCCCGGTGCGGTGGACGATGTGCGGGCCGCCTGGACCGAGGTGCTGGGACCGGCGGCGTGGGTGGCCTCGCGGGCCGAGGCGGTCGCCGCCGGCTGGTTCGGGCCGGTCCCGGAGGCGCACCTGAGCCGGATCGGTGACGTGGTGGTCTGCTGTCGGGAGTCGTACGTGGTGCTGGCGAGCCGGACGGACGCGCCGATCGAGGCGAGGCTGGTGGCGTACCACGGGTCCTGGACGGCGGCGGAGATGACCATTCCGCTGCTGACGGTCCGCGGCTGACTCGTCCTGCTGGCCTGCCCTGTTGGCTCGTCCTGCGGCTGACCCGGTCCGCTTTCGGGTGCGGGGAGCAGCGGAAGATCAACCGGGGATACCGGCCGTACCGACACCTGAATTGGGATAATTTCGGGTGATTCGGACGACCGGGGGCGGCGATGGATACCGAAGTGACGCTGCGGGTGGACGGGACCACACACACGCTGAAGGTGGACACCCGCACCACGCTGCTGGACGCGATGCGCGAACGGCTCGGCATCACCAGCCCGAAGAAGGGCTGCGACCACGGGCAGTGCGGCGCCTGCACCATCCTGCTCGACGGCTGGCGGGCCAACAGCTGCCTCGCCCTCGCCGTCGCGCACGACGGCGCCGAGATCGTCACCGCCGCGGGTCTGGCCATGGACGGCAACCTGCACCCGATGCAGCAGGCGTTCATCGAGCACGACGCGTTCCAGTGTGGCTACTGCACCCCCGGACAGATCGTCTCCGCCGTCGGCATGCTGGACGAGGTCGACGCGGGCTGGCCGAGCGCGGTGACCGCGGCCGGTGACGCCGACGTGGTGCTCGACGAGGCGGAGATCCGGGAGCGGATGAGCGGCAACCTCTGCCGCTGCGCCGCGTACGCCAACATCGTCCCCGCCATCGCCCAGGTGGCCCGGTCGTGAGGCCGCTGCGCTACGCCCGCGCACAGGACGTACCGCAGGCGGTGCGGATGCTCGCCGCCGCGCCGTACGGGGCGTACCTGGCCGGTGGGACGAACCTCGTGGACCTGCTGAAACTCGGCGTGGCAACGCCGGAACTGCTGGTCGACGTCCGGCGACTCACCTCCGAACGGATCGAGGACCTGCCCGACGGCGGCATCCTGGTCGGCGCCGCGGTACGCAACAGCGAACTGGCCGCCGACCCGACGATCCGTACCCGCTACCCGGTGCTCTCCCAGGCGCTGCTCGACGGCGCCTCCGGCCAACTGCGCAACCTCGCCACCACCGGCGGCAACCTGCTCCAGCGCACCCGGTGCCCGTACTTCCAGAACATCACCACCCCGTGCAACAAGCGCGTACCCGGCACCGGTTGCTCGGCCCGGGAGGGCCACCAGCGGGACATGGCGATCTTCGGGGCGTCGCAGGAGTGCGTCGCCACCCACCCCTCGGACATGGCGGTCGCACTGGCCGCACTCGACGCGCTGGTGCGCACCCGGGGACCGGACGGCGACCGCCTCATCCCCGTCACCGAGCTGCACCGGCTGCCCGGCGAGGAGCCGGGCCGGGACACCGTGCTCCGGCACGGCGAGCTGATCATGAACGTGGAGCTGCCGCCGCTCGGGTTCGCCGCCAATTCGCGATACCGCAAGGTACGCGACCGGGCGTCGTACGCGTTCGCGCTGGTCTCGGTCGCCGCAGCGGTGGACGTGGTGGACGGGGTGGTCCGCGACGTACGGCTGGCTCTCGGCGGGGTGGCGCACAAACCGTGGCGGGCGACCCGTGCCGAGGAACTGCTACGCGGCGCCCCGGCGATCGCACAGAGCTTCGCCGACGCCGCCGACGCCGAACTGGCCGCCGCCCAGCCGCTGCCCGGCAACGCCTTCAAGGTGCCGCTGGCCCGCGCGACGATCATCCGTACCCTGCTCGACCTCACCGGGGACGCGGCGGAGGACGGCCGATGACCCCGGTCGGTGTCGGCGGGTGCCGGGCGGTCCGGGCGCCGTGGACGACGAGCGGGAGGGGACGCGGATGACCGTCGCGCCGAGGGCGATCGGCCGACCGATGGACCGGATCGACGGCCCGGACAAGGTCCAGGGGCTGGCCCGTTACGCCTTCGAGCACCCGGTCGACGCACCGCTCTACCTCTACCCGGTGCAGTCCACCATCGCCACCGGCCGGATCAGCGCCGTCGACACCGTCGCCGCCTGCGCCGAACCCGGGGTCGCCACCGTCCTCACCCACGACAACGCGCCCCGACTGGTGAAAGTGGACAGTGGCGAGCACGCCGTCCTGCAATCGGACCGGGTCGCCTTCCGGGGGCAGTTCATCGGCGTGGTGGTGGCCGAGACCCCGGAGACCGCACGGTACGCCGCCGGCCTGGTCCGGTTCACCTACGCCGCCGAAGAGCCCGACTTCGACCTGCGGGCCGACCGCAGCGACCTGTCGGTCCCCGCCGCGGTGCTGCCCCAGTTCCCGATGAACACCGAGCAGGGCGACGTCGACGCCGCGCTCGGGTCGGCCGCGGTCACCCTGGACGCCACGTACACCACGCCGATGCTCCACCACAATCCGATGGAGCCGCACAGCACCATCGCGCACTGGACCGACGAGGGGCTCACCCTCTACGTCTCCAGTCAGGGCGTCAACCGGGTCAAGGAGGCGGTGCTGGACCTGTTCGGGCTCGACGCCGACCAGGTACGGGTGGTCTCCCGGCACGTCGGTGGCGGGTTCGGCTCCAAGGTGCGGCCCCGGGCGGACCTGGTGCTGGCCGTCATGGCCGCCCGCACCGTGCCCGGCCGGCCGGTGAAGTTCGCCCTCACCCGGCAACAGATGTTCGCCCAGATCGGCTACCGCAGCCCGACCATCCAGCGGATCCGGCTCGGCGCCGACGACCAGGGTCGGCTGGTCGCGATCGCACACCGCTCGGTCGAGCAGACCTCCAGGATCACCGAGTTCGCCGAGCACGCCACCCGGATGACCCAGAGCATGTACGCCGCCCCGCACCGCCGCAGCACCCAGGGCCTGGCGACGTTGGACGTACCGACGCCGAGCATCATGCGCGCACCGGGGGAGACGCCGGGCATGTGGGCGTTGGAGTCGGCGATGGACGAGATGGCCATCGCCTGCGGGCTGGACCCGATCGAGTTCCGGATCCGCAACGAGCCGAGCGTGCACCCCACCACCGGGCTGCCGTACTCCAGCCGGAACCTGGTCGCGTGCCTGCGGGAGGGGGCCCGGAGGTTCGGCTGGGACCGGCGCGACCCCACCCCGGGCGGTCACCGCGAGGGGGGTTGGCTGGTCGGCCTCGGCGTGGCCGCCTCCACCTACGGAGTGTTGAGCCTGCCCGGGTCGTCGGCCCGGATCCGGCTCGGCTCGGACGGCCGGTACGCGGTCGAGATCGCCGCCGCCGACATCGGCACCGGTGCCTGGACCGCGCTGACCCAGATCGCCGCCGACGCGCTCGACGTCGAGTTCGAGCGGATCGATCTCGCCATCGGTGACACCAGGCTGCCGACGGCCAGCTCGGCGGGGGGATCGACGGGAATCACCTGCTGGGGGTCGACCATCGTCGCCGCCGCCGAAGAACTGCGCCGCGTCCTGGCCGAGGAGCACGGCGGGGCGGTGCCCGCCGAAGGGCTGACGGTCGAGGCGGCGATGCCGGAGAACCCGCACATCGGAAAGTTCGCCATGGACAGCTTCGGCGCCCAGTTCGCCGAGGTGCGGGTGCATGAGGAGACCGGCGAGGTACGCGTACCCCGGCTGCTCGGGGTCTTCGCCGTCGGACGGGTGATCAACCCGAAGACCGGCCGGTCACAACTGATCGGCGGGATGACCATGGGGCTGTCGATGGCGTTGCACGAGCACGGCGTGCTCGACCGGCGGTTCGGGCACGTGGTCAACCAGGACCTGGCGCAGTACCACATCGCGAGCAACGCCGACGTCGGATCGGTCGAGGCGTACTGCCTGGAGGAGCACGACCCGTACGTGAACCCGATGGGGAGCAAGGGCATGGGCGAGATCGGGATCGTGGGTACGGCGGCGGCGGTGGGCAACGCCGTCTACCAGGCCACCGGCGTACGGATCCGCCACCTCCCGATCACCCTGGACAAACTCCTCGCCCGATAAGGAAGGGCCCCTTGTTATCGGATTCGGTAGTACAAGGGCCCCTTCCTAACGCCCTGGGCGTCAGAACCGTGGAGCGTGCCGACGCGCCAGGCGCGGCACCAGCACCGAGCCGCCCACGAACAGCAACCCGGCGACCGACAGCACCGCCCCGACCCACGCCGTCGACAGGTACCCGTGTCCGCCCGCGATCATGACGCCACCCAGCCACGCTCCGATCGCGTTGGCGAGGTTGAGCGCGGAGTGGTTCGACGACGCCGCCAGCGCGGGTGCGTCCGGCGAGGCTTCCATGAGTCGGATCGTGAGACCGGCGCCGAGCACCTGGCACACCAGCCCGATCGCGAAGACGAGCAGCACGGCGGCGACCGGTGACGAGGCGGTGAGCGCGTAGAGCGCGAGGACCGTGGTCATCGCGACGAGTGAGCCGATGAGCGTGGCGAGCGCCGACCGGTCGGCGAGCCGCCCGCCGAGCAGCGCGCCGACGGTCATCCCCAGGCCGAAGACGGCGAGAACCCACGGCACCGCGCGGGCCGGCATTCCGGCGACGTCGGTGAGGGTCGGCGCGACGTAGCTGTAGACGGCGAACATGCCACCGAAGCCGACGGTGCCGGTGAGCAGCGCGATCCACACGTGCACCCGGCGGAACGCACCCAACTCCCGGGCGATGCTGGCCCCGTCGGCGGCGGCCACGGGCGGCACCCACCGCCGGACGGCGAGGATGGTCACGACGCCGATCCCGGCCACCAACGCGTACGAGGCGCGCCAGCCGAACATCTGTCCGGCGAGCGTGACGAGGGGTACGCCGACGATGTTGGCCACGGTCAGCCCGATCATGACCCGCGCCACCCCTCGGCCCTTCCGGTCCGGCGGGACGAGTCCGGCCGCCACGACGGAGGCGATGCCGAAGTAGGCGCCGTGCGGCAGACCGGTCAGGAACCGGGCGCCGACCAGCGACCAGATGCCGGGCGCGAGAGCGGTCAGCCCGTTGCCCACCACGAAGGCGGCCATGAGCACGAGCAACAGCCCGCGCCGGGGCACCCGGGCCGCGAGGGCCGCGATGACCGGCGCGCCGACGACGACACCCAACGCGTACGCGGTGATGCCGTGCCCCATTTCCGGAATGGAGACGTGCAGGTCGTCGGCCATCTGTGGCAGCAGGCCCATGGTGGCGAACTCGGTGGTGCCGATGCCGAAGCCGCCGAGGGCGAGCGCGAACAGTGCCGCCCCGGCCGGACGGTGTGTGTCGGGTGCGTCCTGCGGGGTGGGCCGGACCTCGGTGGTGCTCACGGTGGTGGTGTCTCCGCTCGTCATGGCGTCGCCGACCGGCAACGGGACCGACACCCCACGGCGGCGTGGAGGCGCGGCTCGGCCACATCGTGCCCCTCGGCCGTCGCACCGCCGCAACGAGAGGTCGCCGAGGTGACGAGGAGTACCTGCCGGAACGTCTCGACGGCCCGACCGGGCCAGACGGGTCCCCCGGTTGAGGAGCCCCCCCGACGGTCCCGAAACGCGGCGGCGTGCGAGGCGCTGTCGTACCCGGGGTCTAGCCTGCGGTCATGGGTCGGAGCCAGGCGGTGCCACCCCGTTCGGCCGGCGGTTCCGGGTCGGGCGGGGACCGGGCGCGCTTCGGGCCGGACGGGGACGACGAGGGTTGCCCGATCCTGCACGTCGACATGGACGCGTTCTTCGCCGCGGTCGAGGTGCGCAAGCGGCCGGAGTTGCGCGGGCGGCCGGTGGTGGTCGGCGGAATCGGTCCGCGTGGCGTGGTCAGCTCGGCCAGCTACGAGGCCCGGCGTTTCGGGGTGCACAGCGCGATGCCGACGATGCGGGCACGCGCGCTCTGCCCCGGGGCGGTGTTCCTGCCGCCGGACTTCGCCGAGTATTCGGCCGCCTCCCGGGCGGTGATGGAGATTTTCCGCGAGGTCACCCCGCTGGTCGAGCCGCTCTCGCTGGACGAGGCGTTTCTCGATGTGGCGGGTGCGCGACGGCTGTTGGGGCGCCCGGTCGAGATCGCCCGGCTGATCCGGGCCAGGGTGCGCGAGCAGGAGCGGATCACCTGTTCGGTCGGGGTGGCGCCGACCAAGTTCGTCGCCAAGCTCGGCTCCACCCGGGCCAAGCCGGACGGGCTGCTGGTGGTGCCGGCCGGGCGGGTGCTCGAATTCCTGCACCCGTTGCCGGTGGAGGCGCTCTGGGGGGTGGGGGAGCGTTCGGCCGAGACACTGCGCCGGTTCGGGCTGCACACCGTCGCCGACCTGGCCCAGGCGCGGATCGAGATGCTGCGCGGTGCGGTCGGTGAGGCGGCGGCGCAGCATCTGCACGAGCTGGCCTGGGGGCGTGATCCCCGGGCGGTCAGCCCGGAGCAGGTGGAGAAGTCGATCGGCGCCGAGGTCACCTTCGACACCGACATCAGTGACCCGGAGACGATCCGTAGGGCACTGCTCGCGTTGGCCGAGAAGGTGGGCGTACGGATGCGCCGCGCGGGGCAGGTGGGACGGACGGTGTCGATCAAGGTTCGGTCGGCCGACTTCCGTACGGTCAACCGCTCCCGGACCCTGGCGGGTGCCACCGACGTCGCCCATGAGTTGTTCGAGGTCTCCTGGGCACTGTTCGTCGCGCTCAAATCGACTGACCGGATTCGGCTCGTGGGGGTCCGGATGGAAGGGTTGACCGACGCCCGGGAGACTCCCAGACAGCTCACCCTGGACGAGCCGGAGCGTGGTTGGCGGGAGGCGGAGGCCGCCGCCGACGCCGCAGCGGCTCGTTTTGGCCGTCCGGTGGTGCGTCCAGCGAGTTTATTGGGACGTAATGACCTGCGCCGGACGGAAAATCAGGCGCGACCGTAGGTCGTCCCGCTTTCCGAGCCGCGACCCCCCTCGTAGACTTGCGTCAAGCAGCCGGTTGGCTGCCACGGTCTGTCGGTCCGACCGGGCCGACTCAACGTGACCGGGGAGGAGTGCCGTGCCGCTCTCGGAGCACGAGCAGCGACTGTTCGAGCAGATCGAACAGTCGCTTGCCGAGGACCCCAAATTCGCCTCGGCTGTGCGTGCCAGCGACCCGCGTTTTCATGCGCGCCGTCGCCTGCTCGTCGCCGCTGGCGTGATCATCGCTGGCCTTGCACTGGTCGTTTACGGCACGGTGAGCAAGACCTCACTTCTCGGAGTGGCCGGCTTCGTGGTCATGCTCGGCGCGGCGGCATTTGCGATGCAGTCGCATCGCAAGGCGCAGACGCCCGATCTGCGCGTGGTGGGTGGCTCGACCAGCCGCCGTACGCGTGGTCGGCGGATGTCGCTGATCGACCGTCTTGAGGACCGGTGGCGGCAACGGCCGGAGGGCCACCGCTGACCGCAGGTGTTTCCGTCATCGCGGGTTCGCCCGCGTGACGGCCCGCCGGAACGTCCCTCCGGCGGTGGTCGGCGGGTGCTTTCTGCCCGCTTAGTTTAGTTTCATGCGTTTCGTGCCAAATGAAAACCCGTGGTGCCCCGACCAGTACCGGGACACCACGGGTTTCGACTTTGTCAGCGTGCCCCCGTCACCGGCCCGCCGGCCGGTTGGCGAGCAGCCGGCGCGGGCTCCACCGCAGCAGCCCGTCACGGAGCCGCCCGGTAGCCACGACGAACCGTTCCGACCCATCCATGACCGCCAGTCGCCACTGCAGCAACACCGACGGTGGCAACACGGTCGCCATCAGGCGGGTACGCCGGTCGGCCCGCGCCGCGAGCGACTGACGTACGGTCCGCAGGGCGGGGTTCAACTCCCCGCCCGCCAACGGGGTACGGGCATAGCGGGCCCGCTCCTCGGCCCGGCCCAGCAGTCGAGCGGCCTCCGACCCGGTTTCGCCGAGATCCTGGGTGACCAACCGTTCGGCGGTCGCCCGGGGCGTCTCGGTCCGGTCCACCTGGACCCGGAAGTCGACCATCGTGTCGAGCAACTCGTCCCAGGCGGCGTGCGCGTCGGCCCGCGCCCGATCAGCCTCGGCCCCGGTCACCACCACCTGGGCCACACCCGGTGGTGGATCACTCCCGGCGGCCACCGCGTTGGTCGCCGCCTCCGTCCGCAACTGTCGCCGACGGCGCAGCGCCGAGCGGCGCATCGCCGGTACGGCGAGCAACAGCAGCAACGCCAACACCCCCGCCGCGGTCCACCAGGGCCAGGTGGTCGTGTTGGTGTTGAGCGCGCCGCCGCCGGCCAGGTTCGGGTCGTCGAAGCCACGCTCAGGCCGGTCCTGTGCGTTCGGTCCGGTGGTGGCGTTCGCCCCCGGTGCCGCGGAAGGTGCCGTCGCCGGGGCGACCGGGTCCGGTGCGTCGGTGTCCGGCGCCCAGTCGGTACGGGTCGAGCCGGTCACGTTCGCCGCCGGGGTGGCGTCGAACGGCACCCAGCCCGCGCCAGCGAAGTAGACCTCGGTCCAGGCGTGCATGTTCAGGTTGGTCAGCGTGTACGTGTTCTCCCGCTCGCTCCCGCCGACGGTGAAACCGAACGCCACCCGGCTCGGGATGCCGGCCGCCCGGACCAGCCACGCCATCGCGCTCGCGTACTGCTGGCAGAAGCCGACCTTGTTGTCGAGGAAGTTGACGATGTCCTCGCCGCTGGTCCCGCCCTCGGTGCTGAGGCTGTACGTGAAACCGTTGTCCCGGGAGAAGTAGTCGTAGATCGCCCGGACCTTGGCGTACTGCGTGGTCTTGCCCCGGGTCAGTTCGCCGACCAGTTGTTCGACCTGCGGCACCGTCGGCACCTCGGTGAAGTTCGCGAGGATCGGGTCGTTGTCGGGGAGTGGCTTGATCCCCTCCAGCACCTTCTGCGTGTACGTCGCCCGGACGTAGTCGAACGAGTACTTCTTGCCCTTGGACAGCCGCCGGTTGGAGAAGACCACCTGCGCGCTCTTGTCGTAGAGCCAGTTGCCGTCGAGGTTGGAGAAGCCCACCGGGTTCGCGTAGATCGGCAACATCTGCATGTTGAAGTTCGTCACCTCGACCTGCGCCCGGTAGGTGTTGAACGCGATCCCGGGCGCCGCCCCGATCCGGGGGTCGGGCAACTGGTTCAGCGGCGAACCGGTCGACGGACGGGGGTCGAACCCGGCCGAACGTACCCGGTCGGCGGTGGCGAACCGCAGGTAGAACGGCTCCGGCTCATTCGTCGTGACCTTGACGTAGTCGGTCACCGCGGTCTGGTTGAGCTGGCCGCGCAGCGCCGAGAAGAGCTGGACCCCGCCACCGGGGCCGCCCCGGCCGTTGCCGTCGCCGATCCCGGTGCCGGAGTTGTTGAACCGGTTGAGCAGCCCGTCGGTCATCTGCGGTGCGGCCAGCGGCAGCAGGACCGCGATCACCACCCCGACCACCGCGAGCCGACGGCCCGCCGCCGCCAGCGGGGACGGCTCCCAGATGTCGACGTCGCGGCCGTCGCCGGTGAACCTGCGGCCGAAGTGCCGTACCCGGTTGACGTTGTCCGCCGCCAGCAGCCAGAGGAAGCCGATCGCGCCGACCACGAACGGCAGCGCCGGCACGTTGTCCACATAGACCGCGACCGGCACCGAGTAGATGGCGAGCATCGGCAGCCCGGCCAGCGCCGGGCGGCGCAGCCCGACGGTGAGCAGGTCCACCACGACCGCGACCGCGCCGACCCCGAGCACCACCACGAAGAGCAGCGGATCGGTGTCGGGCACCTTCACCCCGTACGTCCGCATGTCCGTCGCCGAGCCGCTCAGCAGCGCGCCGAAGTGGGCGATCGTGTCGGGGGTCGGGACCACGCCCAGCAGTTCGCCGCCGCTCGGGAAGATCCAGGTCAGTCCGAGCAGCAGTGCGCCGAGCATGCTCAGCACCTGCGCCCAGACCGGTGCCCGCAGCGACCGGGTCAGGGTGGCGACCCCGGCGATCAGGGCGACCGCGATCGCGGAGTCGAGCAGCCAGGTCCACCGTTCGAAGATCGCCGACATCGGCGCGGCGGCGAGCAGGGTCGCCGCCGCGGCGACGAACCCCAGGTGACGGCGCCCTCTCATCGCATCCCTCCGGCCACGGTCTCGGCCATCGCGGCCCGCCAGGCGAAGCCCTGCGAGCCCCGGGCGGCCTGTGGCCACAACGCCGGCAACCGGCTGCCGTGTTCGACCCCGATCACCCGCCAGCCGCTCTGCATCAGCGCCAGCACGGCGGCGCCGTGGGCGTGGTCGGCCTCGGCCCTGGCCGGTGCCGGCAGGGTGAGCCAGGTGGTGCTGTCGACCAGGAAGGCCAGACAGGTCGCGCCATTGCCCCGCAACCCGGCCAGGACCTCGGCCTCGGCGGTGCTCAGGGTGCCGAGGACAGCGATGACCAGACCGCCGTCGGAGCGCTGCCGAACCTGCTCGACCAGGGTGGCGACATCGCCCCGCTGGCTCAGGCGCACGTCGGCGAGGTGGTCCAGCAGCAGGCCCTCGCCGCCGCCCTCCGTCGCGTCCGCGTCCATTCCGGAACCGCTGACCAGGCGCAGTTTGTAGCCGGACTGGCGTAGGTGCACCGCGACGCTGGCGACGGCCGAGACGGCCCACTCGAAGCTGGCCGTCGGCCCCTCACCCCGGTGTGCCACCGCGCGGGTGTCCAGTACCACCGTCGCCCGGCTCTCCCAGGGCTGCTCCTCCCGCCGCACCATCAGCTCACCGGTGCGGGCGGTCGACTTCCAGTGCACCCGGCGCAGGTCGTCGCCGCGCCGGTACTCCCGGGTGGCCGCGTCGTCCTCGCCGTGCACCGCCACCGACCGGGCCCGGCTGTCGCCGCTGCCGGCGTACTCGCCGGCGAGGCGGACCGTGGGCAGGGCGGTGACCTGGGGGATGACGGTCAGTCGGTCGACGCTGGGGAAGGCCCGGGTCAGCTCGCAGAGCCCGAACGGGTCGGTCAGCCGAACCACCAGCGGCCCGACCTCGTACCGGCCGCGTACGTCGGCGCGGACCGTGTACGCCACCGAACTGGCCTGGTGCGCGCCGAGGCGCTCCAGCACCACCCGGGGCCGGCTGCCCAGCGCGTACGGCAGCCGGTCCTCCAGCAGCAGGGTCCCGGTCGGCAGCCGGGACATGTTCTGCAACCGCAGCACGACGCGGGAGCTGGCACCGATCGGCACCCGTTGCGGCTCCAGCGAGCGGCTACAGGCGAGCTTGTAACGGCTGCGCCCGACGTACGCCGCGGCCAGTAGCGGCAGGACCGCGAGCAGTACCGCCACCCGGAGCAGGTCCCGTTCGCCGAGGATGGCGGCGGAGATCGCCGCCGCCACCGCCGCGGCGAGGAAGGACCGGCCACGGGTGGTGAGGCCGCGTAGTGCCTCGCGCACGGTCACCGCCTCCGCGGCTCGTACTGGGATCGACCCTTGCCGTCCGGTGCGGGGGCGGGACGGGTGTCGTACTGCGAGCGCTGTTGCCGTTCGTGCGGCAACGGCAGCCGGTGCACCAGGTCGGAGACGACCGCGTCGGTGGTCCGCCGGGCGAGCTGCGCGTCCGCCGTGGGGATGATCCGGTGCGCGAGCACCGGTACGGCGAGGGCCTGCAGGTCGTCCGGAAGGACGTAGTCGCGACCCTCCAGTGCGGCCACCGCGCGGGCGGTGCGCAACAGCTGCAGGGTCGCCCGGGGGGAGGCGCCGAGCCGCAGGTCGGGTGCTTCGCGGGTGGCGGTGACCAGGTCGACGGCGTACTGCTTGACGGCGTCCGCGACGTGAATGTCACGTACGGTGGCGATCAGGCGACGTACGGTCTCGGCGTCGGCGACCGGTTGGAGGGCGCGCAACGGGTCCACGCCGCCGTGGCCGTCGAGCATCGCCAGCTCCGACCCGGCGTCCGGGTAACCCATCGCGATCCGGGCGGTGAACCGGTCGCGCTGGGCCTCGGGCAGCGGGTAGGTGCCCTCCATCTCGATCGGGTTCTGGGTCGCGATCACCATGAACGGGGTCTGCAACTCGTAGGTCACGCCGTCGACCGTTACCTGACGCTCCTCCATACATTCGAGGAGGGCCGACTGGGTCTTCGGCGAGGCGCGGTTGATCTCGTCGCCGACGACCAGGTTGGCGAAGACGGCGCCCGGCTTGAATTCGAAGTCGTGCGTCTCCTGGTTGTAGACGCTGACCCCGGTGACGTCGCTCGGCAGCAGGTCGGGGGTGAACTGGATGCGTCGCACGGAGCAGTCGATCGATCGGGCGAGGGCCTTGGCGAGTTTGGTCTTGCCGACCCCGGGGACATCCTCGATCAGGAGATGACCCTCGGCGAGCAGGACGGCGAGCGCGAGCCGTACCGTCGCGGTCTTGCCCTCGATGACCTGTTCGATGTTGGCCACGATGGCTTCGCTGGCGGTACGGAACTCGTCGGGCTGTAGCGCGCCGCCCAACTCGTCCCACGTCTGTTGTGTCACGGGCCTCCTCCTCGTCGCTGCACGGCTGCTCTGTCCAGACCTGCTGGGCCGGCCGTAAGGTTCACGGGAAAATACGTCCGCCGGGCTCGCTCGGATCACCCGCTTGGAATCAGGCTAGCCGTAACTCGCGCTCGCGCCGACCACACGTCGGTCCTGCTGACCGCTCGGCGTCACCGCGCCGACGGTCGAACCGGCGCGACAGGCCATCTGGCGAAGGCGTAGACTATCGGGTATGGCCCGGGCCTACCTGCTCCTTAGCGAGCCGTGCTGACGCTGACAAGCGCCACAGCACGGCTGCCCCTCCTGCGTGAGGGGCTTTTTTGTGCCCGAAAAAAGCATGTGCCTGGAGTACGAAGTGCCCCCGCAGAAATGCGCGGAACGGGCCCTGAGACGCACGACGGTGAGCGCGGCGAGGAGACGACATGACCGAGACAGTCGAGCCGGCGGCGGACACTCCGCCCTATCGATACACCGCCGGACTGGCGGGGGAGATCGAGCAGCGCTGGCAGGACCGTTGGGAGAAGTGGGGCACCTTCCACGCGCCGAACCCGGTCGGACCGCTCGCCGACCCGGACCACCCCCGGGCCGGGGCGGAGAAGCTGTACGTGCTGGACATGTTCCCGTACCCGTCCGGCGCCGGGCTGCACGTCGGGCACCCGCTGGGCTACATCGGCACCGACTCGTACGCCCGCTACCAGCGGATGGCCGGCCGCAACGTGCTGCACGCGATGGGCTTCGACGCGTTCGGGCTGCCGGCCGAGCAGTACGCGGTGCAGACCGGCACCCACCCCCGGACCACCACCGAGGCGAACATCGAGCGGTACAAGGCACAGCTACGGCGGCTGGGAATGGGGCACGACGACCGCCGTTCGGTCGCCACCATCGACACCGACTTCTACCGCTGGACCCAGTGGATCTTCCTACAGGTCTTCAACTCCTGGTACGACCCGGCCGCGCGCAGGGCCCGGCCGGTCGGTGAGCTGGTCGCCGAGTTCGAGGCCGGCACCCGGCCCACCCCGGACGGCCGGCCCTGGGCCGAGCTGACCGCGACCGAGCGGCGCGTGGTCGTCGACGACCACCGGCTGGCGTACGTCTCCGAGGCGCCGGTCAACTGGTGTCCGGGGCTGGGCACGGTGCTGGCGAACGAGGAGGTCACCGCGGACGGCCGCTCCGACCGGGGCAACTTCCCGGTGTTCAAGCGGAACCTGAAGCAGTGGAAGATGCGGATCACCGCGTACGGCGACCGGCTGCTGGAGGACCTGGACCGGCTGGACTGGCCGGAGCCGATCAAGCTGATGCAGCGCAACTGGATCGGGCGCTCGGTCGGCGCGCACGTCGACTTCCCGGTTGCCGCCCCGGTCGAGACCGGGGCGGAGGTCGAGCCGATCCGGGTCTTCACCACCCGCCCGGACACCATCTTCGGCGCGACCTACGTGGTGCTGGCCCCCGAGCACGAACTGGTCGACCTGCTGGTGCCGGCGGTCTGGCCGGAGGGGACCCGGGAGGCGTGGACCGGTGGGCACGCCAACCCACGGGTCGCGGTCCAGGAGTACCGGAAGGCCGCCGCCGCCAAGACCGACGTGGAGCGGCAGGCCGACGCCAAGGAGAAGACCGGTGTCTTCGTCGGTGCGTACGCCACCAACCCGGTCACCGGGACGCCGATCCCGATCTTCATCGCGGACTACGTGCTGGCCGGTTACGGCACCGGGGCGATCATGGCGGTGCCCGGTCAGGACGAGCGGGACTGGGCCTTCGCCGAGGTGTTCGACCTGCCGATCGTGCGTACCGTGCAGCCCTCGGCCGGCTTCGACGGCAAGGCGTACACCGGGGACGGCCCGGCGATCAACAGCAGCGCGCCGGAGCGCGGCCTGAACCTGGACGGCCTGGGCGTCACCGACGCCAAGGCGGCCATCATCGCGTGGCTGGAGGCCAACGGGTACGGCCAGGGCGCGGTCACCTACCGGCTGCGGGACTGGCTGTTCAGCCGCCAGCGCTACTGGGGCGAGCCGTTCCCGATCGTCTACGACGAGGCCGGCACCCCGATCGCGCTGCCCGAGTCGATGCTGCCGGTCGAACTGCCCGAGGTGGAGGACTTCTCGCCACGCACCTTCGACCCCGACGACGCCGACTCGAACCCGGAGACCCCGCTGTCGCGCAAGGGCGACTGGGTCGAGGTGGAGCTGGACCTGGGTGACGGGCCGAAGCGCTACACCCGCGAGACGAACGTGATGCCGCAGTGGGCCGGCTCCTGCTGGTACGAGCTGCGTTACCTGGACCCGACCGACTCGGACCGGTTCGTCGACCCGACCAACGAGCGCTACTGGATGGGCCCCCGCGACACCGGCGACACCGGCGGCACCGACCTGTACGTCGGCGGCGCCGAGCACGCCGTGCTGCACCTGCTCTACGCCCGGTTCTGGCACAAGGTCCTGTACGACCTGGGACACGTCTCCTCGGTCGAGCCGTTCCGCAAGCTGTTCAACCAGGGCATGATCCAGGCGTACGCGTACACCGACGAGCGGGAACGCTACGTCGAGGCGACCGAGGTGGCCGAGCGTGACGGCGGCTTCTGGCACGGTGACAACCAGGTCCGCCGCGAGTACGGCAAGATGGGCAAGTCGCTGCGGAACGTGGTCACCCCGGACGAGATGTGCGCGGCGTACGGTGCGGACACCTTCCGGGTCTACGAGATGTCGATGGGACCGCTGGAGGTCTCCCGGCCGTGGGAGACCCGGGCGGTGGTCGGGTCGTACCGGTTCCTGCAACGGGTCTGGCGGGCGCTGGTCGACGAGAACACCGGCGCCTCGCGGGTGGTGGAGACGCCGGCCGACGAGCCGACCCGGCGACTGCTGCACAAGACCATCGACGGGGTACGCGCCGACATGGACGCGATCCGGTTCAACACCGCGATCGCCAAGCTGATCGAGCTGACCAACGGGCTGACCCGGCTGGCCGGTACGCCCCGTGAGGTGGCCGAACCACTGGTGCTGATGCTGGCGCCGTTCGCCCCGCACATCGCCGAGGAACTGTGGCAGCGGCTGGGCCACGACAGCTCGCTGACGTACGCGTCGTTCCCGGTCGCCGACCCGGCGCTGCTGGTGGCCGAGACGGTCACGTACCCGGTGCAGATCAACGGCAAGGTCCGGGGACGGGTCGAGGTCGCCGCCGACGCGTCGGAGGAGACCGTACGCGCCGCCGCGCTGGCCGAGATCGCCGACCAACTGGCCGGCAAGGAACCCCGCAAGGTCATCGTGGTTGCCGGCCGGATGGTCAGCGTCGTCGCCTGACCGTCGAGGTGGAAGAAGTGGCCGTCCCGATCGGGGCGGCCACTTTCCGTTCGGGGCGGTGTCGGCTTCAGTCCGGGGCGGTGTCGGCCGGGCGCCGACGGTGGGCGCGTTCGGACCGGCGCCAACGGGCGACCAGCACCGCGGTGGCGATCAGGCCGAAACTGGCCGGTGCCACCGAGAGCCAGTTGAACCGGTCCGGTTCGGCCACCGCCGCGCCGACCGCGGCGTAGCCGAAGGCGGACGGCACCGAGGCCAGCACGCTGCCGATCAGGAACGGCGCCACCCGTGCGCCGGTCGTCCCGTAGCCGTAGCTGACCAGCCCGAACCCGCCGACCGGCAGCAGCCGTACCGTGATCACCCCGAGCACGCTCTGCCGGCTGAACCAACCGTCGAGCCGGGCCAGTCGGCCACGTACCCGCTCGGCGACGAAGTCGCGGCCGAGCATCCGCCCGACCGTGAACCCCAGCGCAGCCGCGACCAGCGCGGCGGCCAGGGTGTAGCCGGCGCCGCCGAGCGGTCCGAAGAGTGCCCCCCAGGCCACGGTGACCAGCGTCCGGGGCACCAACGCCACCATCAGCAGTGCGCCGACGAGGACCGCTGCGACCGGCGCGGCGGGGCCGAGCCGGTCGACCAGCCGTGGCGCCGAGGCCAGGTCAGGCTGTACGACCAGCAGCGCCAGACCGAACAGGGCCAGGATGAGCAGGAGCGACCCGAATCGCACGACCGACCGCTGCCGGAGCAGCCGACGGAGGTGCGGGACGATCACGACCGTGCGGCGGCGACGCCGGCGACCCGCTCCGCGCGCAGCCGGTCCTGCCAGGTGTCGTCCAGCGGTGGCAGGCTGCTCACCCCGGTCGCCCAGCGCAGCAGCAGGTCCGCCAGGGCCGGGTTGCGGGCCAGCGCCGGACCGTGCGAGTAGGTGCCGAGCAGCTTGCCGCGCCAGGCCCCCTCACTGCTGCCGTCGTTGCCGATGCCGGTGGTGACCCGGGCCAACGGAGAAACCCCGGGGCCGAGGTGCGTACGCCCACCGTGGTTCTCGAAGCCGCTCAGCGGCGGCAGCCCGAGTCGGGAGTCGATCTCCCCGGCGAGTTCGCCGACGGCGCGCGACGGCCCCCGGTCGGAGTGCAGGTCGAGCAGGTCCAGGCCGGCGCACTTGGCACCCTTGGCGAAGAACGAGCCGCCGAGCATCTGGTAGCCGGCGCAGACCGCGAAGACCACCGAGCCCTGGGCGACGGCGCGGTGCAGCCCGCCGTCGGCGATCAGACGCTGGGCGCCGAGCGCCTGCGGTCCGTCCTCGCCGCCGCCGAGCAGGTAGATGTCGGCGACGGCGGGCAGTGGCTGGTCGGAGCGGACCTCGATGGTCTCCACCGGCATGCCGCGCTGCTGTGCCCGACGGGCCAGGATCAGCATGTTGCCCCGGTCGCCGTACGTGGAGAGCAGGTCCGGGTAGATCCAGGCGATCCGCAGGGTGCTCTCCGAGCCGCTCGGCGAGTGCGTGGCGTACCCGCTGGGCTGGTTCACCGGGAAGTACGAGTTAGTTGACACGGTCCAACTCCGCTCGGATGTCCTGGAACGCGGTGTAGTTCGCGATCACTTCGAGCCGCCCCTGGGGCACCGCCGAGACCGCCTCACTGAACGTCTTGACGTGCTGGAACGGCACCTCGTTGACGTCCAGCCGGACCGCCAGGTCGTACGCCCGGTCGCCGGTGATCAGCACCTGTCGGCCGCGCAGCGGCGAGAAGTCGACGTCGAACAGCCACGAGGTGTCCAGACCGTCGGGGTCCCGGGCGTTGATGGAGAGCAGGGTCGGGGCCTGCTCCGCCATGTCGAACGCCTCCAGCCAACTGGCCGGGTTCTTCGCCAACAGCAGCCGGATGTTCCGTCCGGCGCGGGCCACCTGGGCGTACCGGCCGGCGACCGAGGCGACCCCGCCGAGCCGGGAGACCGCGTCCGCCGGTCGTACGCCGAACTCGGCGGCGACCGCGAGCGCGGTGGCCGCGTTGCCGAGGTTCACCCGTCCCGGTAGCTGGAGCACCACCTTGTGCCAGGCACCTGAGGGGTCGAGTACGCCGTCGTCCTCCACCACCCACTGCGGTTGCGGCCGGCGCAGCCAGCAGCCGGTGCACCACCACTGGTCCTGGGCGCGTTCGATGGGCGAGCCGCACTCGGGGCAGACCCAGGAGTCGTCGTGCCAGCGCTGCCCGGCGCTGAACCAGGTGACCACCGGGGTGTTCAGCGTCCCGCTGCGCTTCTCCGGCGGGGTGGCGGCCCAGACCACCAACGGGTCGTCGGCGTTGGCGACCACCCGCAGTTCCGGGTAGCGGACCAGCGCGGACCGCCAGAGCTGGGCCATCATGCTGACCTCCTTGGCCCGGTCGAGCTGGTCCCGGGAGAGGTTGAGCAGGGCGACCACGTGCGGCTCGGTGGCCTCAAGGACCTCGGGCAGGTAGTGCTCGTCGACCTCCAGTACCGCGTACGGGGTGCTGCCCGCCTTGGCCAGAGCGGAGGTGTGGCCGGTGGGCATGTTGGCGCCGAAGGAGTTGGTCGCCACCGTGCCGAGCTTGCCGACGGCGGCGGCGCTCAGGCGGGTGGTGGTGGTCTTGCCGTTGGTCCCGGAGATGAGGGCGATGGCTCGGCCGGCGGAGAGGTGTGCCAGCAGGTCAGGGTCGATCTTCAGTCCGATCCAGCCGCCGATCACCGATCCGTCGCCACGGCCGGCGGCCCGCGACAGCGCCGCCGCGGTGCGCGACACGGAGCTGGCCACCTTCGCCCGCAGGGGCATTCTCGCGTCCGTCACGCGAGCGAGGTTACCGGACAGCGGCGGTGCCCAGACCGTCGCACGAGGCGTTCGGTCCCGCCCGGACCATTGACCTGTCCGGTTACGGCCCCGGTGACCTGCCCCACTTCCTCCCCGACCATTGCTATCCCTCCGCCTTTCTCCCCACTTTCCTCCACCGGTGGCCGTCGCGCGCCCGAATGCGGGTGGACCGCTGCGGGCAAACTGGGTCCGATGGGTGCGGGACGGGCGCCTCGTGGGCGTACCAGAGGTTGGTTTTGATCTTTGTCGGAAAGCGGACGCCGGCCGGGCCGCGCACCGCCCTCCACTCCGCACCACCCCCTCTGACGTGCAGTTTTGTGAATGACATCGTCGTGGTTTGCCCGTGTTTCCGGTTGCGGGTGGAGGGAAGTGGAGTAGAGTGGGGCCCAATGGTGGGGCCGGGAGGACCTGCCGGCCCGGGGGACAGCGGCGCCGCGAACGCCGCTGGAAGGGCGAGGGGGTTGAGCCGTGTTTCTCGGCACACACACCCCGCGTCTGGACGAAAAGGGCCGGCTGATTCTTCCGGCCAAGTTCCGGGACGAACTGGCGGGAGGTGTCGTGATCACGAAGGGGCAGGAGCGCTGCCTGTACGTCTTCCCGACGCCCGAGTTCCAGCGGATCGCGGACCAGTTGCGTGAGCAACCCATGACACACAAGGCGGCACGGGCCTACAGCCGGGTCTTCTTCGCCAGCGCCCACGACGAGGTGCCGGACAAGCAGGGCCGGGTGACCATCCCGGCACACCTGCGGGAGTACGCCGCACTGGATCGTGAGCTGGTGGTGATCGGGGCCAGTACCCGGGTGGAGATCTGGGACAAGCGGGCCTGGGAGACCTACCTCGCGGAAAGCGAAGACGACTTCGCGGACATCGAGGAGGGGGTGTTGCCAGGCGGTCTGTAGCGCGGGCCAACGCGCCTGACGTACTGCGAGATCTCCAGCCGCTCCTGTTCCTGGCGCCTCTTCCCCGGTGCCAGGGACGCGATCCGCTGACGGGCCTACACCGGGCCGGTCGACGGGCCAGAGCGGATGGGGATCTGGCGGTATGACGAGCGGTTGACAGCATACAGACGTGAACAGACAAGGAAGCCGGTCAGTGGGGGTCGACATGGGGGAGCTGCGCGGTACGCACGTGCCGGTGTTGCTTGAGCGGTGTCTCGAGCTGCTCGCCCCCGCGCTGGACCGGAACCGACGCACCATCCACGTCGATGCGACGCTCGGCCTCGCCGGCCACGCAGAGGCGGTCCTGGCCGCCCACCCGGAGACGATCCTGATCGGGCTCGACCGCGACTCCGAGGCCCTGGCCCACGCCCGGGCCCGGCTGGCCCGGTACGCCGACCGGATCCACCTGGTGCACGCCGTCTACGACGAACTGCCGGAGGTACTCGACCGGCTCGGCTACCCGCACGTCGACAGCCTGCTGTTCGACCTCGGGGTGTCATCGCTGCAACTCGACGCGCCCGATCGCGGGTTCGCCTACGCCCAGGACGCGCCGCTGGACATGCGGATGGACCAGACCCGTGGGGTGACCGCCGAGGAGATCGTCAACAGCTACTCGCACGGCGAACTCGCCCGGGTGCTCAAGGTGTACGGCGAGGAACGGTTCGCCGGACGGATCGCCTCGGCGATCGTGCGGGAACGGGAACGGTCCCGAATCACCTCCTCGGCGTTCCTCGCCGAACTGGTCCGTGACTCGATCCCGGCCGCCGCCCGGCGTACCGGCGGGCATCCGGCGAAAAGATCGTTTCAGGCACTGCGGATCGAGGTAAACCGGGAACTGGCCGCGCTGGAGACGGCGCTGCCGGCCGCGTTGGACGCGCTCGCCGTCGGTGGTCGGCTGGTGGTGCTCTCGTACCACTCGCTGGAGGACCGGATCACCAAACAGGCGTTCGCCGGCCGGGCCCGCAGCACCGGTCCGGTCGACCTGCCGGTCGAGTTGCCCGGCACCGGTCCGACGTTGCGGCTGCTCAGCCGTGGCGCGGAGTTGCCGAGCGAGGCAGAGGTGGCGGCCAATCCGCGGGCCGCCTCGGTGCGACTGCGGGCAGCGGAGCGGGTCGACCCGGAGCGTGCGGGTGGGCCGGAGACAACCGGGCGAGCCGACCGCGAGCGGTCTCGTCGACGAGTGAAGGCACTGCACACCCCCGGTGCGACCGCGCCGGGTCGGTCCGACGTGGACCGGAGGAAGGGCCCGTCGGGGCCAGGGGACGCAGACGGCACGGCTGTAGAGGGGGAGGGATCATGAACGTCAACAAGCGCGACCACCGGGACCAGACCGGCGTGGAGCCGCGCACACCGCGGTCGGGGGGCCGGACCGCGGCGGAGCGGACCACGACGGAGCGGATCAACCGCGCTCGGACGGCGACCCGCCAGGCGCCGGGTTCGGAGGCTCGCGTCCGGGGGGCGCGCGAGTTCTCCGCGCGGGGCAGTTTTCCGATCCAGGGCAGCGCGGCGCTGCGGGCACCGGAGCTTGCCGAGGTCGGCACGCGCGACCGCGCCGCACGCGACAGCGCCCGCGCGGCGCATCCGGCCGGCGGTGAGCGGTTGGGCCAGGCGCCTCGGGCCGGTGTCAGTGGCCGCGAGGCACACCCGGCCGGCTCCGGTCGGGTCGACCCGCCCGCGTTGCGGGTCGCTCCACCGCTGCCGGTGAGTGTGCCGAGGGCACCGTTCGTCGGGTTGATCCTGGCCATGGTGGTCGGTGGGGTGCTCGGGGTCCTGGTGATCAACACCAAGATCAACGAAAACGCCATCCGGCTGGACAAGCTGCAGAAGCAGCAGGCCACGCTCGACCTCCAACAGCAGGAACTGAAGCAAGAGATCGACGAGGCTCGGACCCCGGGCAACCTGGTCGCCGAAGCCCGCAAGCTGGGCCTGGTCGACTCCGGTCCGCCGGCGTTCATCCGGCTCCCCGACGGCCGGCTGATCGGGGTGCCGAAGCCGGCCGGCGGCCAGCCGTCGATCACCAGTCAGCAGAACGCGGGGGGTTAGCGTGTCGCCACGCTCCGATGAACCGCGCCGGGACGGGTCAGCGTCCCGGCGCGGTGCGTCGGCGGCCGGCCCGGAACGGGAGACCGGGGCGCGCTCCGCCGGCCGGGACACCGGCGGTCGTGGTGCCTCCCGGGACGGCGGGGCCCGTAACGGCACGCGGGGCGCCGCCGACGAGGGCGACGCCGGTCTCGGCGGCATCTCCGGCGCCCGGGCCTACACCCCCCGGGGGCGCACCGTCCGGGACGCCCCGGAACTGCGCCGTACCCCCCGTTCCACCCGCTCCGCAGACCCGTTCCGCCCCGCCTTGCAGGTGCTCGACGGCGGCGGTCGGGGCGGCGCCGCGCGTACCCGACGCGAACCCACGCCACCGGCCGACAGCCGGGGCAGCGGCGCCGGCCGCACGGTGCCGCCGCGCACCCCGCGCGCCTCCGACGTCGCCAAGCCGGTCCCGGCACCCCGCCGCCGTCCCGCTGGCGGTGGCACCAACGACAGCCGCGCCAGCGGCGCCGGCCGGGGCCGCGCCGCGCCCGCCCGGCCGCCCCGCAAGCCGCCGCGCCGACCCCGGCTGGCCGACCCTGGACGCCGGCTGCGTCTGGGCACGCTGCTCGCGCTCGCGCTCTTCGCCACCATCGGCATCCGGCTCATCGTCCTACAGGTCGTGCAGCTTCCCGCGTACGCCGACGGAGGGCTGAGCGACCGGCTCCGACCGGTGATCCTCTCCGCGCCCCGTGGCGCGATCTACGACCGTTCCGGCGCCGTGCTGGCCCACAGCGTCGACGCGCGCTACGTGTACGCCGACCCGAGCGCGGTCACGGACGTGGCCGGCACCGCGAACGTGCTCTCCCCGCTGCTCGGCATCCCCCGCTCCACGCTGGTCGAGGACCTCAACCGTAAGAAGCGCTCCGACGGCAGCCCATCCCAGTTCCAGTACCTCGCCCGAGGGGTCGAGATCCCGACCGCGAAGAAGATCGCGGAGCTGAACCTGGAGGGCATCTTCACCGGCTCGGACGAGCGGCGCGAGGTGCCCGGCGGGGACCTGGCGGCAAACCTGATCGGTTTCATCGGCGACGACATGAGCGGGCTGGAGGGGATCGAGGCCCGCTACGACGACCTGCTGCGCGGGGTCGACGGCGAGCGGGTCTTCGAGGCCGGCCGGGGTGAGCTGGGCCTCGCCATCCCCGGCGGCTACGACAAGGTCACGCCGGCCAAGCCGGGCAGTTCCCTGTCGCTGACCATCGACTGGGACCTGCAGTTCGAGGTCCAACGGATCCTCAGTGTGGCGGCCAAGGGCAACAAGGCGAGCGTCGCCGCCGCCGTGGTGCTCGATGTCCGTACTGGGCAGGTGCTCGCCCAGGCGAGCCATCCGACGTACAGCGCCGCCGACTGGAAGGGCACCCTGCCGACCGATCGGGAGGACGCGGCGACCAGTTTCGTGGTCGACCCGGGCTCGGTGCACAAGGCGATCACCTTCGCCGCCGCGCTTGAGGAGAAGGTGATCAAGCCGGGGGACACGATCACCGTCGACCCGGTGCAGTGGATCGGTGGCCAGAAGTTCAGCGACACCCACTACGCGCCGCCCGGCACCAAAATGAGCCTGCCGGGAATTCTGGCCTACTCATCGAACATCGGCACCATCCGGATCGGGGAGAAGCTGGGGCCGGAGAAGCTCTACGAGTACCAGCGAAAGTTCGGGCTCGGCGAGGCGACCGGCGAGGGGGTGCTGGGCGAGGCGACCGGCCGGGTGCTGCCACCGGACCAGTGGAGCGCGTCGTCGCCCGGCTCCATCCCGATCGGGCACAGCGTCGACGCGACGCCGCTGCAGATGGCCGCCGCGTACGCCGCGATCGCGAACAACGGCACCTGGGTGCAGCCACAGCTGATCAAAGAGACGATCGCGCCGGACGGCACCCGTACGCCGGCCAAGGCTCCGCAGACCCGGCAGGTGATCAGCCCGGAGACGGCGACGGTGCTCAGGGAGATGCTGGAGGCCCCGGTGGCGGTGCCGGACGGCACCGGGACCAAGGCCCAGATCCCCGGTTACCGGGTCGCCGGCAAGACCGGCACCGGCAAGCGGGTGGTCGACGGCAAGTACGCCCCCGGCGAGGTCGCCTCGTTCATCGGCATGGCCCCGGCCGAGGATCCGAAGTACGTCATCGCGGTCTTCGCGTACACGCCGGGCGGTGGTGGCGGTGACATCTCCGCCCCCGCCTTCAAGAAGATGATGAACTTCACCCTGACCCATTACCGGGTGCCTCAAACGGGGACCAAACCGCCGAAGTTTGTTGTCTATCCCCGCTGAGCGGCCAATACGGGACATCATCGGTGGGTGCGGGCAAACCACCGGGGCGGCTGTGCGGTACCGGTCCCTCGACCCGGTAGGGTCTGACGCCGTGCCCGGCAATCCACGTCCACGCACGGTGAATCCGATCCGGCTCCGCGAACTCGCCGACCGGCTCGGGATCCAACCGCCCGACGACACCGCCCTGGTGGTGACCGGAGTGACCCACGCCAGCGGCGAGGTGCAGCCCGGTGACCTTTACGCGGCGCTGCCCGGAGCGCGCCGGCACGGCGCCGAGTTCATCCCGGCGGTCGCCGCCGCCGGTGCGGTGGCGGTGCTGACCGACCCGGCCGGGGCGCCGGCGGCGGCTGAAGCGGGCCTTCCCGCGCTGGTCGTACCCGACCCGAGGGCGGTGCTCGGCACGATCGCCGCCGCCGTCTACGGAGAACCCACCGCCGGGCTGATCATGATCGGCGTCACCGGCACGGCGGGCAAGACCTCCACGGCGTACCTGGTCGAGTCGGGGCTGCGCGCCGCCGGCCAGGTGACGGGTCTGATCGGCACGGTGGAGACCCGGCTCGGCGACCTGAGTCTGGACAGCGTACGGACCACCCCCGAGGCCACCGACCTGCACGCCATGCTCGCCGCCGCACGGGAGCGGGGGGTGACCTCGGTGGTGATGGAGGTGTCCAGCCACGCGCTGGCCCTGGGCCGCGTCGGCGGGGTGCGGTTCAGCGCCGGTGGCTACACCAACTTCGGCCAGGACCACCTGGACTTCCACGCCGACGCGGACGAGTACTTCGCGGCCAAGGCGCAGCTCTTCGACGGCCGCTGCGACGTCGAGGTGCTCAACTTCGACGACCCCGCGCTGCGTCCGTTGTTCAAGCCGGACACGGTGAGCTACTCGGCCGACGGCAACCCGGACGCCACCTGGTGGGCGACCGGGATCAGCGGCTCCGGCTACGCCCAGCGGTTCACCGCGCACGGCCCGAACGGGTTGACGCTGGACGCCACCGTGGCGCTGCCCGGCCGGCACAACGTCGCCAACGCGCTGCTCGCGATCGCCCTGCTGGTCGCCGCCGGGGTCGACCCCGCGACGGCGGTGGCCGGGGTGGGCGCCTGTGCGGGCGTACCGGGCCGGCTGGAGCGGGTCGAGGCCCCGGGGCCGGTACGCGGCGTCGTCGACTACGCGCACAAACCGGACGCGGTGGTGGCCGTACTCGCCGCACTGCGCGAGCTCACCGTGGGAGGTGGCCGGGTGATCTGCCTGATCGGCGCCGGTGGTGATCGGGACCGGCAGAAACGGCCGGTGATGGGGGCCGCCGCCGCGCGCGGGGCCGACCTGGTGATCGTCACCGACGACAACCCGCGGACCGAGGACCCGGCCGCGATCCGGGCCGAGGTGGTCGAGGGCGCGCTCACCGTGACCGACGGCGCCCAGATCATCGAACTGGCCGGCCGGCGGGCCGCCATCGACGAGGCGGTCCGGCTGGCCGAGCCCGGTGACGTGATCGCCCTACTCGGCAAGGGACACGAGCGGGGGCAGGAGGTCGACGGCCAGGTGTTCCCCTTCGACGACAACGTCGAACTGGCCGCCGCGCTCACCGCCCGCTTCGGACACCTGGTGGATCAGTCATGATCGCCCTCACCCTGGCCGAGGTGGCCGAGGCCGTCGGGGGGCGGCTGGTCGCCGCCGACCCGACCGTACGGGTCACCGGGCCGGTCGAGTTCGACTCGCGCAAGGTCCAACCCGGCTCGCTCTTCGTCGCCTTTCCCGGCGAGCGGGTCGACGGGCACGACTACGCCGCCACCGCGGTCGAGGCCGGCGCGGTCGTGGTGCTCGGCACCCGGCAGATCGACGGCGTGCCGATGGTGCTGGTCGACGACGCACTGAGCGCGATGGGGCCGTTGGCCCGGGCGGTGGTGGACCGGTTGCCGGAGCTGACCGTGGTCGGCCTGACCGGCTCCTCCGGCAAGACCGGCACCAAGGACCTGACCGCGCAGCTGGTGGCCCGACTCGGCCCGACCGTGGCACCGCCCGGCTCCTTCAACAACGAGCTGGGGCACCCGTACACGGTGCTGAAGGCCGACGAGCAGACCCGCTTCCTGGTGCTGGAGAAGAGCGCCCGGGGGATCGGACACATCCGTTACCTGACCACCGTGGCGCCGCCCCGGATCGCGGTGGTGCTCAACGTCGGGGTGGCCCATCTCGGTGAGTTCGGCTCGGTCGAGGGGATCGCCACGGCAAAGGGCGAGCTGGTCGAGGCGTTGCCGGCCGCGGCCGACGGCGGGGTGGCGGTGCTCAACGCCGACGACCCCCGGGTACGCGCCATGGCGTCCCGGACCAGCGCGCGGGTGGTGCTGGTCGGCGAGGCCGCCGATGCCGAGCTGCGGGCGACCGAGGTGACCATGGACGAGCGGGGCAGGCCCGCCTTCATGCTGGTCACGCCGGAGGGGAGCGCGCCGGTGCGGCTCGGGTTGACCGGCCGGCACCAGGTCGGCAACGCGCTCGCGGCGGCGGCCGTGGCCCGTGAACTCGGGATGCCGCTGGCCGACCTGGCGGTGGCGCTGGGCGAACTCCGCCTGGTGTCGACCCGCCGGATGGATGTCTTCGACCGCACCGACGAGGTGACGGTCATCGACGACTCGTACAACGCGAACCCCGCCTCGATGTCGGCCGCGCTGCGTGCGCTGGCCGAGTTCGGGCGGGGCCGCCGGACCGTCGCGGTCCTCGGCTACATGGCCGAACTCGGCGAGTTCGAACAGCAGGGACATGAGGAGGTCGGCCGGCTCGCGGCCGACCTGGGCGTCGACCGGCTCTTCGTGGTTGGTGAGTCGGCGGCGCCGATCCACCACGGGGCGTCGGCGGTCAGGACTTGGGGAGGAGTGTCGGTGCTGGTGACCGATCAGGCGGAGGCGGTGGCCGCGGTAGGGGCCGAGCTGCGCCCGGGCGACGTGGTCCTGGTGAAGGGCTCGCGCTACCGCACCTGGGAGGTGGTTGACGCGTTACGCGCCGACGCCGTGACGGAGACCGGGAACGGAACCGAAGGGGTTCGCGCGTGAGGGCGGTCATCGTCGCCATCGGCGTGGCCTTCCTGGTGTCGCTCTTCAGTACGCCGCTGGCGATCAAGGTGTTCACCCGACTCAAGGCGGGGCAGCCGATCCGGGCCGAGGGTCCGGCGATGCACCAGGGCAAGAAGGGCACCCCGACGATGGGCGGGGTGGTGTTCATCATCGCCACCGTGATCGCGTACGTCGCCGGTCACCTCGCGCTGACCACACTGCCGAGCCAGCAGATCGCCCAGGTGCAGCCGACCATCACCGCGCTGGTCCTGCTGGGGCTGATGGTCTTCGCCGGCGCGGTCGGGTTCATCGACGACTTCCTGAAGGTGCGCAAGCGCAACAGCGCCGGGCTGAACAAGCGCGGCAAGCTGCTGGGTCAGATCCTGGTCGGCGCGGTGTTCGGGGTGATCGCCCTCTACTTCCCCAGCACCAACGGGCAGACGGTCGGTGCGACCACGCTCTCGTTCATCCGGGACATCGACGCGCTGGAGATCGGCAAGATCGCGTCGGTGGTCATCTTCATCTTCGTCGTGATGGCCTCGACCAACGGGGTGAACCTGACCGACGGGCTGGACGGCCTGGCGACCGGCGCCTCGGTGATGGTGCTGGCCGCGTACGCGCTGATCGCGTTCTGGCAGTACCGGCACTGGTGCGCCGACCCGGACTACAACATCAGGCCCTCGATCTACTGCTACGAGGTACGCGACCCGCTGGAGATCGCGCTGATCGCCGGTGCGGCGGCCGGTGCCTGTGTCGGGTTCCTCTGGTGGAACACCTCACCCGCGCGGATCTTCATGGGGGACACCGGCGCGCTCGGGCTCGGCGGATTGATCGCCGGCATGGCGATGTCGACCCGGACGATCCTGCTGCTGCCGATCATCGGTGGCCTCTTCGTGATCATCACGATGTCGGTGGTGATCCAGATCATCTCGTTCCGTACCACGGGCAAACGGGTGTTCCGAATGTCTCCACTGCAACACCACTTCGAGTTGGCGGGGTGGAGCGAAGTCAATATCGTGGTTCGATTCTGGATCATCGCAGGGATCGGGGTGGCGATCGCCCTGGGCCTGTTCTACAGCGACTTCCTCGCCGCCGTCAGCTGAGCCGAGCGTTCACCGGCCCGCCCGGTGGGGACCGCCGCGTCGACCCGGGACAACCGGTGACGCGGCAGTCACCCCGGGCGGGCCGTACCGCATCCGTACCACCGGATCCGACACGCCGACCGTGCGCCTGCGGTGAGCGCGTGCGGTGAACGTCGATGATGGGCCGATGACTGCGCTGGGGAGGCCAAAGGGGCGGGCGAGATGACGGGTGAGCAGCCACGGCCCTCGCCCGGCGCCGGACGTACGCCGGGAACGGCCACCCCGGCTCGACCCGGCCCGGTCGGCGCGGCCGGTGGGGAACTGGACCTGGCCGGCGGCCTGGCCGCCCTCCGTGGCCTGCTCGACCGGCCACTGGCCTCCTACTACGTGCTCCTGTCCAGCGCCGGTCTGCTGCTGGTGATCGGGCTGACCATGGTCTTCTCGGCCACCAGCGTCACCGAGTACGCCAACGGCGGCAACGCCTTCGGCGCACTCACGAAGCAGGCGCTCTTCGCGGTGATCGGACTGGTCGCGTTCTGGGCCTGCCAGCGGCTTCCGGCCCGTACCTTCCGCGCCCTGGGCCGACCGGTGCTCGGCCTGTCCGTGGCCCTGCTGCTGGTGCTCAACGGTCTGCTGGTGCTGTTCCCTGTCGGAGACCCCGACCTCAAGATCGGCAAGCTCGGCCCACTGATGGCCAGTCTGAACTGGTTGCACCTGGGACCGGTCCAGGTCCAGCCCTCCGAACTGGCGAAGTTCGGTCTGGTGCTCTGGGGAGCCGACCTGGTGGCACGCAAGGGCGCCGAACTGGGCTACTGGCGGGAACTGGCGCTGCCGCTCTTCCCGGTCGTCGGACTCCTCTTCGTACTGGTCGGCTTCAACGACCTCGGCACCATGCTCTGCCTGCTCGCCCTCCTGGTCGGCCTGCTCTGGGCGGCCGGCGTACGGATGCGCGTCTTCGCCACCCTCTCGCTGCTCGGACTCGCCGGGATCGGGCTGCTCGTCGCCGCAGCCTCATCCGGCGGCGGCTCCGGCTCCTCGGACCAACCGAACTACCGTCTGCTGCGGCTCACCACCTTCATCAACCCGCCTCCCGACTGCGCCGAGAACGCCTGCTACCAGCTACGCGAGGCCCGGTTGGCGATCGACCACGGCGGCTGGTTCGGCGTGGGGCTCGGCCGGGGAATCGCCAAGTGGGACTGGCTGCCGCAGGCGCACAACGACTTCATCTTCGCGGTCATCGCCGAGGAACTGGGCGTGGTCGGCTGCGCCGTGGTGCTCGCCCTCTTCGCCGTGCTGACCTACAGCGGGCTGCGGATCGCACGCCGGGTGGACGACCCGTTCCGGCGGCTCGCCGCCGCCGCGGCGACCACCTGGCTGGTCGGTCAGGCGATCATCAACGTCGGCGGCGTCACCGGCCTGCTGCCGATCACCGGCCTGCCGCTCCCGTTCATCTCCGACGGCGGCAGCGCCCTGGTCGTCACCCTCGCCGCCATCGGCATGCTCGCCTCCTTCGCCCGCGCCGAACCGGACGCCGCCCGAGCGTTGAACGCCCGCCCGCCGGCCCGATGGGTACGACTAGTCTGGGCCCCGTTGCCGCCGCTTCCCGCGGACCGGCGCGGACGGTCGAGTCCCGCCCCGGCCGCCGGTGATGCCCCGCCCCGATCGGGTAAGCGGCGCGACGGGCAGACCCGGTCGGAAAGCGGCCGGGTGGCGGGTAGTCGGGCGGCGCGGGAGCGTGCCGGCCCGGCGAACGAGAGGAGACGCTGATGGGTCCGCTGCGGTCGGTAGTGCTTGCCGGAGGTGGCACCGGGGGGCATATCTACCCGCTGCTGGCCTTCGCCGACTGCTTGCGTCGTCACGACCCCGGTGTCCGGATCACCTGTGTCGGCAGCTTTCGGGGGCTGGAGAACGAGCTGATCCCCCCGCACGGGTACGAGCTGCGGCAGATCCCCGCCTACCAACTGCCCCGGTCGGTCAACGTCAACCTGATGCGTACTCCAGACCGGATGTGGAAGGCCGCCCGCGCCGCCGGCAAGGTGCTCGACGAGGTCATCGCGGACGTGGTCGTCGGCTTCGGCGGGTACGTCTCGGTGCCGGCGTACCTGGCCGCCTGGCGGCGCGAGACGCCGATCGTGATCCACGAGGTGAACGTGCCCCCGGGGGTGGCCAACCGGCTCGGGATGAAGTTCACCAAGCACGTCGCGGTCGGGTTCCCGCACCAGCCGGTCCAGGCCGAGTCGCTCCGCGACGCCCGGGTGGTCGGCGTACCGCTGCGCCGCGGCATCACCGGGCTGAACCGGATGGCCCAGCGCAACTCCGCTCGCGCCCACTTCGGGCTCCGGCCGGACCTGCCGACGCTCTTCGTCTCCGGCGGCTCCGGCGGCGCCCGGTCGATCAACCTCGCGGTCGCCGGGGCGGCCAAGGAACTGGCCCGCGCCGGGGTGCAGGTGCTCCACGTGATCGGTGCCCGCAACGAACCCGTGTCGATCCCCACCGACCTGCCGGTGCCGTACGTGACCGTGCCCTACCTGTCGCAGATGGAACTCGGTTACGCCGCCGCCGACCTGATGCTCTGCCGGGGCGGCGCGATGACGGTCGCCGAGGTCTCCGCGGTCGGGCTGCCGGCGATCTATGTGCCGTACCCGTACAGCAACCAGGAACAGAAGCGCAACGCGTTGCCGGTGGTCGAGGCCGGTGGCGGCCTGCTCGTCGACGACGCGGAACTGACCCCGGGCTGGGTCGAGCAGAACGTGCTGCCGCTGGCGCGCGACTCGCGCCGTCTGGCGGCGATGAGCAACGCGGTCGGCACCTATGGCCGGCGGGACGGCGACGAGGCGTTGCTGGACTTCGTTTACGAGGCGGTGGGCCGGTGACCCGGCCCGTCGCGAACGGAAGGTTGACCCTATGAACACCGCGCAGTCCACCCCGGCCGGTACGGTCGCCGCCGAGGACCTCGGCACCGTACATCTGATCGGAATCGGTGGGGTCGGCATGAGCGGGGTGGCCCGCCTGCTGCTCACCCGGGGTATCCCGGTCTCCGGCAGCGAACTGCGGGAGTGGCCCGCGTTGGCGGGCCTGCGGGCCCTCGGTGGCACCATCCACATGAGCCACGACGCGGCCAACCTCGACGGGGTGGACACCGTGGTCTACTCCACCGCGATCCCGCAGGACCACCTGGAGATGGTCGAGGCGCGTCGGCGCGGCGTACGGGTGATGCACCGTTCCGAGGCGCTGGCCGCGGCGATGACCGGCCGACGGGCGATCGCGGTCGCCGGCACCCACGGCAAGACCACCACCACCTCGATGCTGACGCTGATCCTCCAGCAGGCCGGCGAGGACCCGTCCTTCGTGATCGGCGGGGAGATCTCCGAGGCCGGCTCGAACGGCCACCACGGCAGCGGCCAGTACTTCGTCGTCGAGGCCGACGAGAGCGACCGCTCGTTCCTGCTCTACCGGCCGTACGTCTCGATCATCACGAACATCGACGAGGATCATCTCAACACGTACGGCGACTACGCCGGGCTGGAGGCTGGCTTCGGCGAGTTCGCCCGGCTGACCGACCCGGACGGTTTCGTGGTCACCTGTGCCGACGATCCGGGCACCCGCCGGTTGGCCGAGGCACTGCGTGCGCAGGGGCGCAGCGTCTACACGTACGGGCTGGCCGACGACGCCGACCTGCGGTTGAGCGAGGTGGTCTCGTCGGCCGCCGGGGCACGTTACCTGGCCACCCTGGACGGCGAGTCGCTGGGCGAGATCCAGCTTCCGGTGCCCGGCCGGCACCTGGCCCTGAACAGCGCCGCGGCGGTGCTGACCGCGCTGCGGTTGGGCCTGCCGGCGTCGGCCGCGGTCACCGCGCTCGGTGTGTTTCCCGGCGTACGTCGGCGGTTCGAGCGCAAGGGTGTGGTCGACGGTGTCCTGGTCTACGACGAGTACGCCTACCACCCGACCTCGATGACCGCGTCCCTGCAGACGCTGCGTGAGGTCGCCGGGGAGGGGCGGCTGATCGTGGTCTTCCAGCCCTACCGGGTCTACCGGACGCGCGACCTGCAGGACCAGCTCGCCGCCGCGCTCGGCATCGCCGACGAGGTGGTGATGCTGGAGGTCTTCGGCCCGGGAGAGGTGCGCCAGCCGGGGGAGGGGTCGGCGTCGCTCATCGCGGCGGTGCCGTTGCCGGCGGAGCGCAAGATCTTCCTTGAGTCCTGGGCGGACGTGCCGGCCGAGGTGGTCCGGCGGGCCACCCGGGGCGACGTGGTGGTGACCATGGGCGCGCCGCCGATCTCGCTGATGGGCGACGAGTTGCTCGCCGCTCTCGCCGAGGCATCGGATACGGCAGGTGCCGGGCGTGGCGCGGTCACCGCGCCCGGTCCGGCCGGATCGACCGTCGCCGGCGCGTGACGCCGGGTACGCCGCGCGGCCGGGCCTCCGCTTCGGGAGCCGGGTCGACCGGCTCCTCCGGCGGCGTCGGCCCCACCGGCCGGGGCGGGTCCGGGTCGGCCGGGCGCAGCGGCACGGGACGGCGCTGGCGTCTGGTCCGGGCCGGTAGCGACGCGGTGCCGCCCTCGGCTCGCCGGTTCATGCGTCGGGCCCGTCAGCGGCGGTTGCGCGCGGTGCTGCCGTGGGCGGTCGCCGGTGGTGTGCTGGTCCTCGCCGGCCTGGTCGGCTGGGTCGTCTACGGCACCTCGCTGCTCGGGGTCGGCGAGGTACGGGTGACCGGCACCAACCTCGTCAGTCCGGCGCAGGTACGGGAGGCGGCGGCGGTGCCGGACGGGCAGCCGTTGGCTCGGGTGGACCTGGCCGCCGTCCGTGACCGGGTCGGCGCGCTGGCGCCGGTGGAGCGGGTGACGGTCTCCCGGCACTGGCCGGGTGCGCTGCTGGTCGACGTGGTCGAGCGGACTCCGGCGGCGGTGGTGCCACAGGGCCGGCAGTTCGCCGTGGTGGACCGGGCCGGGGTGGTGTTCCAGACGGTGGCCCAGCGGCCGGCCGGGCTGCCGTTGGTCCGGGTCCCCACGCCTGGGCGGGACGACCCGGCGACCGAGGCGGCCCTGCGGGTAATCGCGGCGTTGACCCCACAGTTGCGTGACGGACTTGTCGAGGTGGCGGTGGAGGGGCCGGCGCGGATCCTGGTGCGGCTCGCGGAGGACCGGACGGTGGTCTGGGGCGACGCGACCCGGAGCGACCAGAAGGCCAGTGTGGCGACCGCTCTGCTCGGCCAGCGCACCGACACCATCGATGTGAGTTCCCCGGACGTGGTCACGATCCGCTGAGCCGGCGCCGTCCGGTGGTGGGTTCGGTGGCGGTGGCCGGAGTGGGCTTTCGCCGGGCCGATCGTCGGCGTCGCGTCGACCGATCGTGGACGGGCGTGGCGACACGCCGCGCGGGTCCTTGGTTGAGGAGGCGGGGGCGCTTACGTTGCCCGGAGAGGATCAGTGGTTGACATAACTATAACTCTCTAGTAGAGGGTGAGGGTTTCCCTTCGCCCCTCGTACCGGGGTGGATGTCGACCATGGTCCGGCCGGGCCACGCGACGGGTCGGCGCCCGCCAATCTCGAAGGGAAGGACCCCGATGACACCTCCGCACAACTACCTGGCGGTCATCAAGGTCGTCGGCATCGGTGGCGGCGGCGTCAACGCCGTCAACAGGATGATCGAGGTTGGACTCAAGGGCGTCGAGTTCATCGCGATCAACACCGACGCCCAGGCTCTGCTGATGAGCGACGCGGACGTCAAGTTGGACGTCGGCCGCGAGCTGACCCGGGGCCTCGGCGCGGGCGCGAACCCCGACGTCGGCAAGAACGCCGCCGAGGACCACCGCGACGAGATCGAAGAGGTGCTCAAGGGCGCCGACATGGTCTTCGTCACCTGCGGCGAGGGCGGCGGCACGGGCACCGGTGGTGCTCCCGTGGTCGCGAACATCGCCCGTAAGCTCGGCGCCCTGACCATCGGTGTGGTCACCCGCCCGTTCTCGTTCGAGGGCAAGCGGCGGCAGGTGCAGGCCGAGGCGGGAATAGAAGAACTCCGCAACCAGTGCGACACCCTGATCGTGATCCCGAACGACCGGCTGCTCGCGCTGGGTGACCGGGGTATCAGCATGATGGACGCCTTCCGCCAGGCGGACCAGGTGCTGCTCTCCGGTGTGCAGGGCATCACCGACCTGATCACCACGCCGGGTCTGATCAACCTGGACTTCGCCGACGTGAAGAGCGTGATGAGCGGCGCCGGCAGTGCGCTCATGGGCATCGGCAGTGCCCGAGGTGACAACCGGGCGGTGGAGGCCGCCGAGGCAGCCATCTCCAGCCCGCTGCTGGAGCAGAGCATGGACGGTGCGCGCGGCGTCCTGCTCTCCATCGCCGGCGGGTCCGACCTCGGTCTCTTCGAGATCAACGACGCCGCCCAACTGGTCACCGACGCGGCCCACCCGGACGCCAACATCATCTTCGGTGCGGTCATCGACGACGCCCTCGGCGACGAGGTACGGGTGACCGTGATCGCCGCCGGCTTCGACGGCGGCACGCCGTCGTACAAGGCGGCCGAATCGCCGCGCAAGTCGGTGCCGCCCCAGCCGCAGCCGGCGGCGACGCACGGGTCGGGCTCGGCTACGCCGACCACCCCGCCCGCGCCCACCCAGTCGCCCCGTCGGGTCCTCTTCGACGACGTGGACGTGCCGGACTTCCTCAAGAACGGTTCCTGAGTCGACCGGTGATGAGCGCACCAGCCAGCGCGGCGCAGCGTGACCGCCGCGCGCAACTCGAGGACGCTCTGGCCCGCACCCGGGACCGCATCGCGCACGCCGCCGAGGCCGCCGGTCGGCCCCGGGACGCGGTCACCCTGATCGCGGTGACCAAGACGTACCCGGCCAGTGACGTCCTGTTGCTGGCTGGACTCGGCGTGCGGGAGATGGGCGAGAACCGAGACCAGGAGGCGGCACCGAAGGCGGTCGAGGTGACCGCCGCCGGGGCGGACGTCCGGTGGCACTTCGTCGGCCAGCTCCAGCGCAACAAGGCCCGTTCGGTGGTCGAGTACGCCGACCTGGTCCATTCGGTGGACAGCGTACGTCTCGCGGGGGCGCTCGCCGGCGCGGCGGCGCGCCACCGGGACCGGCCGCTTGAGGTGTTGGTGCAGGTCAGCATCGACGGCGACGCCGACCGGGGCGGGGCACTGGCAGGCAGCGCCGACGACGACCGGGGGCTGGAGCGGGTGGCTGCCGAGATCGCCGGGCAGGACGCGTTGCGGCTGGCCGGGCTGATGGCGGTGGCACCGCTGGGCTGGGAGCCGGAACGGGCCTTCGCGCGGCTGGCCGAGGTGGCCGCCCGGCTGCGGGCCGACCATCCGGAGGCGGGACTGCTCTCCGCCGGCATGAGCGGTGACCTGGAGGCGGCAATCGCTTACGGCGCGACACATGTGCGCGTCGGTAGCGCGTTGCTCGGAATGCGTTCCACGCTGCGGTAGCCTGGCAACGGACACCAAACTACAACAGTGTTGTTTGAGGCGTACTCACCGCCATCGGGGGGTAGGGGGGACGACCGGGACACCGGCCGTCGGCGAGCGGCCTTGAACCGGTGGGCACTGCAGTGTTCACGCGCGTGACAGTGGCATGGACACGGGGGGCGTGTCGCACGGCGGACGGAGGGGCGCGGCGATGGGTGCACTGCGCAAGGCGGGGGTCTGGCTCGGGCTGGTCGAAGAGGACGACGAGCGGGCCTACGACGACGGCTACGAGAAGGCCGGTTACCGCGGCGACTCGCGCTACCGGCAGAGCCGGTACGCCGAGGAGTTCGCCGACGAGGACGACGAGCCGGACGAGCCGCCAGCGGTGCCCCGTTCCCGGTCCACCGATCGGGGTCGGCTGAGTGAGCGCAGCGGCACCCGTACCGCTGATCTGGATCGGTCCGACGGTGACCGTCCGGAGCGAACCGAACGTACCGAGCGCGGCGAGCGTGCCAGCGTACGGTCGATCACCCGGCCGAGTTCGCCGGAGCCCTCCTCCGCGATGACCTACCACACGCGCGACAACCTGGCGCTCGCGCCGCAGGTGCAGTTGCGTGAGCGGTCGGTGCCAGACGAGGACCAGCGGTATCAGATCACCACTCTGCATCCGACCACATACCGTGAGGCACGGACCATCGGAGAACACTTCCGCGATGGCGTACCTGTGATCATCAACCTCACCGAGATGGATGAGGCCGATGCCCGCCGATTGGTCGATTTCGCCGCCGGGTTGGCCTTCGGGCTGCGCGGTACGATCGAGCGCGTGACCAACCGGGTGTTCCTACTCTCACCGGCTAACGTCCAGGTCACCGCGGAGGACAAGGCCAAGATCGCTGAGGGTGGGTTTTTCAGCCTGAGTTAGCCCGACCGAGGGATCTCGCCTGCCGTGTCTTCGATCCTGTTCCAAGTCCTGTACCTGATCCTCTACATCTTTTTGCTGGTTCTTTTAGCCCGTTTTGTCCTTGGCGCCGTGCTGCAGTACGGTCGTCGCTGGCAGCCGGGCCGCGGAGCGTCGGCAGGACTCGAAACGGTGTGGAGCGTCACTGATCCGCCCCTCAAGGCGTTGAGGCGTGTGATCCCACCGTTGCGAATTGGTACCGTGAGCATCGACCTGGCCTCCCTTGTGCTCCTGGTTATCCTGTTCGTGCTGATGGAGTTCGTGTTAAGGCCGTTGATCATCAGGTGATCCGCCAGGTGACCAGCGCGCTACGCGGCCGCAACTGACCCGAGGAGTTTCGATGCCGCTGACCCCGGCTGACGTACACAACGTCGCCTTCAAGAAGCCGCCGATCGGCAAGCGGGGGTACGACGAGGAGGAGGTCGACGCCTTCTTGGACGAGGTCGAGCGAGAGCTCGCCCGTCTGATCGAGGAGAACAATGAGCTTCGCGCCCAGGTGGAGCGCGGCGGTCGTGGCGGCGCTCCAGCCGGCCCGGGCGCCGACCCGCGACTGGCCGCGGAGCTGAACGATGTCAAGGCCCAGCTCGACCGGGTGCAGCGCGACAAGGCGGCGGCCGAGCAGGCCGCCCGGGCGATGCAGGCCGAACTGGAGCAGGTGCGTTCCCAGGGTGGTCCGGTCGCGGGCGGCGATGGCGAGCAGCAGGCACTGCGGGTGCTGATGATGGCGCAGCGTACGGCCGACGACCACGTGTCGGACGCCCGCCGCGAGGCCGACAAGCTGCTCTCCGACGCGCGTTCCAAGGCCGAGGAGGTCACCCGCGAGGCGCGGGCCAAGGCCGACGCCCTTGAGCGGGACGCGCGGCAGCGGCACCAGGAGGCCATGGGCGGCCTGGACGCCAAGCGCACGGCGCTGCAGAAGCACATCGAGGAACTCAAGCAGTTCGAGCGTGAGTACCGCACCCGGCTCAAGGCGTACCTGGAGAGCCAGCTGCGGGACCTCGACGGGCGTGGACAGGGTCTCGAAGCGGAGATGACCCGGACCGACGGCAATCGGTCTGGTGGCGGATCCGCGAGCCTCGCTGCGGCAGGACTGGCCAACTCCTACAGTGGCAGCCGGTCCGGCGCGCTTGAAGCCGGGCGCTGACCCGCTCGCTCCAGTTCAGCCCGTACCACACGACAACAGCTGGAAACGAAGCGGCGAGGGGTGAGCCGTGATAGTCGGAAGTCTCCTGCTCATCCTCGTCGCGGTCGCGCTGCTCGTGTTCGGGCTGGCCAACGGTTCGAGCGTGTTGCTGGTCGCCTCCATCGCGGCGAGCCTGCTGGCTGCCGTCGCGCTGGTGGTGGGCGCCCGCCAGGCGGCTGCCATCCGCGCTGGTATGACCGACTCCGACGAGGAGTCAGACCTGCGGGCCGGTGGCGAGGGTGTTGGAGCAGCACACCCTCGCCCGGCCGCGGCCGGTGCGCGTACCGCTGACCCACGGTGGAGACCCGTTCGGGGCGACCTCGACGACCAGCCGACCGGTTTCGGGTCGACAGGCTACGACGGTCCCGTCGAGGTACTGGTTCCCCACCAGGGCGGCTACCAGTACGGTCGCCCTGATCCGACGCACACCGACGACCGCGGCCGGCGGCAACCGGCTGAGGCGGCGGGGCTGGCCGACGGGGCGCCGCCATGGTCCGAGGACCGTACGGTCGCGGCGGCCGAGGTCGACGACGACCCGTACCCGGACGAACCGGCGGCGCAGCGGGTCGATCCCGCCGACGCCGCCCGGGTCGCCCGGATGACCGACGACGTCCTGGTCGTCGATGGCCGGCCGCGTTACCACCTGGCCGACTGCCCGCACCTGCGGGACCGGGAGACCGAACCGTTGCCCGTGGGCGAGGCGGTCGGGCTCGGCTTCACCCCGTGCGCCATCTGCGCGCCGGACACCGCACTGCTGGCCAACATCCACCGCGGTTGAGCCGCCGCGCCGTGTCGACCGGTGGGGCCGCCTCCTCCCGCCCCGACGTGGTGACCGTGGCGGTCCGGGTCAAGCCCGGGTCAGCCCGGGTCCGGGTCGGTGGCTGCTTCGCGGGCCCGTACGGCTCGGCGTTGGTGATCGCGGTCAACCCGCCGGCGGTGGACGGCCGCGCGACCGAGGCCGCCCGACTGGCGCTTGCCCGGGCGTTGGACGTTCGCCCCGGTGCGGTCACCCTGCGGGCTGGCGCCGCCAGCCGGGACAAGCTCTTCCTGGTCACCGGCGAGGCCGCGGAACTGGATGGCCGGTTGCGGCGGCTACGGGACGGGGCTCCCGGGTGAGGGCCGTCCGCGCGGGGCGCGCATGACCCACGGTCTCGACGTCGCCCTCCTGGTCGGAGCGGCGGTGCTGCTGATCGCCGTCGGCGCCGTTCGGCTCTCCACCCGGCTCGGCGTGCCCAGCCTCCTGGTCTACCTGGCCATCGGGGTGGCGATCGGCGAATCCGGCCTCGGCATCCGTTTCGACGACGCCGAACTGACCCGGGTGCTCGGCTTCTGCGCCCTGATCGTGATCATCGCCGAGGGTGGGCTGACCGCCCGCTGGAGTACGTTGCGCCCGGTCCTCGGGCTCTCCCTGATGCTCTCCACCGTCGCGGTGGTGGTCAGCATCGCGGCGGTGGGGGTGGCGGTCCACCTCCTGCTCGGGCTGGACTGGCGGCTCGCGCTGCTCTACGGCGCGGTGCTGTCGTCGACGGACGCGGCCGCGGTCTTCGCCACTCTGCGCCGGCTGCGGTTGCCACCCCGCCTGGTGGCCACGGTCGAGGCCGAGTCGGGGATGAACGACGCCCCGGTGGTGCTGCTGGTCATCCTGCTGGCCACCCCGGCGCTCGGCGCGCACCCGTGGTGGCAGGAGGCGCTTCTGGTCGTGTACGAGCTGGTGGTCGGGGCTGCGGTCGGGTTCCTGGCCGGCCTCGGCGGGCGGTGGACCCTGCGTCGGGCCGCGCTGCCCTCGTCCGGGCTCTACCCGATCGCCGCGGTCGGGCTGACCGTGCTGGCCTACGGTGCCGGCACCGTGCTGCACGCCTCCGGGTTCATCGCCGTGTACGTCTGCGGGGTGGTGCTCGGCAATGCCCGGCTGCCCCACCGCGTGGCCATCCTGGGGTTCGCCGACGGGCTTGCCTGGCTGGCCCAGATCGGGCTTTTCGTGCTGCTCGGGCTCCTGGTGTCGCCGGGGCGCCTGGACAACGCCCTGCTGCCGGCGGTGGTCGCCGGGCTGGCCCTGGTCTTCCTGGCGCGCCCGCTGTCGGTGGCGGTCGCCGCCGCACCGTTCGGCATCCGCCTGCGGGAGCAGGTCTTCCTCTCCTGGGCGGGGCTGCGTGGGGCTGTACCGATCGTGCTGGCGACCATCCCGCTCTCCGAGCGGATGCCCGGGGCCGACCGGCTCTTCGACGCGGTCTTCGTGCTGGTCGTCATCTTCACGGTGGTGCAGACCTCGACGCTCGCCCCGGTCGCCCGTTGGCTCGGGGTGGTCGCCCCTGCGGAGGCGGCGGAGTTGCGGGTGGAGACGGCGCCGTTGGAGCGGATGGGCGCGGATCTGCTTCAGTTGGAAATACCGTCGGGTTCCCGACTCGCGGGGGTGCATATCGACGAGCTTCGGCTGCCGGTCGGTGCGGCGGTGACCCTGGTGCTCCGGGACGGCGCCGGCTTCGTACCCGCTCCGGACACCCGCCTGAAGGTGGGTGACAGTCTGCTGGTGGTCGCCACCGAGCAGGTGCGGGACGCGGCCGAGAGCCGGCTGCGGGCGGTGAGCCGGCGCGGGCGGTTGGCTCGGTGGTTCGGGGAAAGTGGGGACGATCGCGAGGGATGATCTGCTAGGTTCTTTTTGCCCGGATTAGGGATTAGTCCGGGGTGAAATGCGTGACATCGGTGCGGCGTGTTGTCGGACGCGTATACGTTCCGTATTCTTGCCAACCTCCGGAGTGCGCGGCGGCCCGCCGCGCGCCCGTTTTGCAACTGGGGGGCGCAATGGCCGAGCGGGCGCAAACCGCGGGCGAGGCGGCCCCGGATCCGGGTTCGTCACCAGAGAAGAACGGCGGCGAACGGCCGACGGGCACACCGGCGCCGGAGACGGCGCGGGACGTACCCGGCGGTGGGGTCCAGGACCGCCCGACGCCGACGGTCACACCCGTGACCCCGCCCAGTCCGGCCACGCTCGCGAAGTGGGCCAAGGCTCGGCGGGCCCCGGTCACGAGTGCGACGGACACCACCGGGGTGACCGCGAACGGCGCGGCCGGGTCCAGCCTCCGTGTCGCGGAACAGATCCTTCCAGGCACCGCCGATCGCCGCGGGGAACGCGGCCGAGGGAGCGACGATGGCGAAGCCAGCTGACACCAAGACCGCCGCGGGCCGCAAGCCAGCGGAGAAGGCATCCCGCAGTGTCGCGGAGACCGAGAAGATCCGTGCGGCGCTGGCGGCCCGGCGGGACGACTTGCGCGCCGAGTACGATCAGACGCTGAGCGAGATTACCGAGCTGCAGCGCGACCGTCTGACCGACTCGGCCGGTGACGACCAGGCCGACACCGGTACCAAGACGTTCGAGCGGGAGCAGGAGATCTCTCTCGCCAACAGCATCCTGGAGCGGATCACGCAGGTGGAGAGGGCGCTGGAGCGGCTCGACGAGGGCGGCTACGGCTGGTGTGAGAAGTGCGGCAACCCGATCCCGGTGGAGCGGCTCGCCGCGTTCCCGTCCGCCACCCTCTGTGTCTCCTGCAAGCAGTTGGAAGAGCGACGCTGAGCGACCGGTCCGACGCGGCCCGGGGGGATACCCCGGGCCGCGTCGTACCACGGGACTGCGTCGCCACGGGTGAAGGGCAGTACCGCTGAACGTCGATGGGGAGCAGATGACCGCAGTACGGCCCGACGGGCCCGACACCGCCGTGCCGAAGGTGGGTGTGGGCCGTCGGCGGGCGATCACGATCCTGGTGTCGACCGCGTTACTGGTCCTGCTCGCCGACATCGGCACCAAGCAGCTCGCCCTGTCGAACCTCACCGACGGTGAGCCGGTACGCCTGCTCGGCGGGGCGGTGTATCTCACCCTGATCCGCAACAGCGGTGCGGCGTTCGGGCTCGGCTCCGAGTACACCTGGGTTTTTCCCCTGGTCACCGTCGGTGTGGTCGGATGGATCAGCTGGATGGCGACCAAGTTGCGCTCGCTGCCCTGGGCCATCTCGCTCGGACTCGTACTCGCCGGGGCGCTCGGCAACTTCGTCGACCGGATCTTCCGTGCTCCGGGCCCGTTCCTCGGCCACGTGGTCGACATGGTCAGCCTCTTCGACCCGTACGGGCAGACCTGGCCGATCTTCAACCTGGCGGACAGTGCGCTGGTCAGCGGCGTGATCCTGGCCATCCTGCTCGAACTGACCGGTCGGCAGCGGGACGGCACCCGGATCCGCGGCGACTCGGCTGACAAGGGCGCCCAGTCGGGTGCCGCGACCGCTCAGGACAGCGACCCGGAAGCCAGTTCCGGCACTCGGGATCGGGATGCGACATGACCTCCACCTATGACTCCGTACCGGCCCGCGCGGTCGGTGACCAGCGCTCGTTGCCGGTGCCGGACGGGCTCGACGGAATGCGGCTGGACCAGGCCGTCGCCCGTCTGTTCGGGCTCTCCCGTACCGCCGCCGCCACCCTGGTCGAAGCCGGCGACGCGCTGGTCGACGGGATCGCGCGACCGAAGTCGGACAAGGTCAGCGCCGGCTCCTGGCTGGAGGTGACGCTGCCGGCCCCGCCGGTCGCGCCGCAGGTCATTCCCCAGGCCGTACCCGGACTGCGGGTGATCTACGCCGACGACGACATCGTCGTGGTGGACAAACCGGTCGGAGTCGCCGCCCACCCGAGCCCGGGTTGGACCGGCCCGACGGTGATCGGCGGCCTGGCCGGCATCGGGCACACCATCGCCACCAGCGGTGCGGCCGAGCGGCAGGGCGTGGTGCACCGCCTCGACGTGGGCACCACCGGCGTGATGGTGGTGGCCAAGAGCGAACAGGCGTACAGCTCGCTCAAGCGGGCGTTCAAGGTGCGTGAGGTCGAGAAGCGCTACCACGCCGTCGTGCAGGGCCATCTCGACCCGCTGCGGGGCACGGTCGACGCCCCGATCGACCGCCACCCGCACCACGACTACCGCTGGGCGGTGGTCGCCGACGGCAAACCCAGCATCACCCACTACGACACGATCGAGGCGTTTCCGGCGGCGAGCCTGCTCGACGTCCGGCTCGAGACCGGCCGTACGCACCAGATCCGGGTACACCTCTCCGCGCTGCGCCACCCCTGCGTGGGTGACCTGACGTACGGTGCGGATCCGACGCTTTCCGGCAGACTCGGACTGGAACGGCAGTGGCTGCATGCCCGAGAGCTCAGTTTCCTCCACCCCCGTACGGCCGAAGAGGTTCGCTTCGTCAGCGACTACCCTGACGATCTGAAGAACGCTCTCGCGATACTCCGCGACTGAGCGTCGACGCGACCGCTATCGACCGCCCGACGAGGGGGAGTTCCGTCCGTGCGCCCCGGGGACCTGCTGCGACAGTTGGACCGACGCCTGCTGCCCCCGCTCGCCAGGGGTCTGGCCCGGCTCGGTCAGGGGCCGGTACGGATGCGGGTGCTCACCACCGCCGCCCTGCTCTCCTCGGTCGCGGTGCTGGTCACCGCGGTCTGGGCGGCCGACCGGGCACAACCCGGGGGCGACACCACGGTGGGTGAGGTGACCCGGGTCGGGGTGATCGAGGGCGAGTCGATCCCCGGTTACGTCGAGTCCAGCCGTACCGAGTTGAAGGCGCTGGTCGCCACCCCGCCGGACGAACCGGGCGGCAAGACGTACGCGTTGGTCACCCTGGCGGCGTACCTGGCGCCCGACCGGTTGACCCCGATCCTCGGCGACGTGTCGGTGTCGGAGGTCCTCGGTCGGGTGCCCCGACCGCAGACCCAGACCGAACTCGTCCGCATCCCGGCGATGCGCATCCCGGCGGACGTGGTCGCCGGCATGCGCCGGGTCGCCGAGCGCAAGGACCGGGAGGCGGCCGACTACCGGGCCCGCGCGGCCGAGCTGCCCCCCGACGCCGACCAGGAACTCCGCCGGCTGTACGACAGCGGCGCGCAGGTCGCGCTCGACGAGGCGACCGCGTACGGCTCGGGTTGCTCGTGTGTCTACGCGGCGATCGTCCGCGCCACCCCTGCGGTGCTCGACCGGGTCGCGGCCCGGCCCGGGGTACGCGCGGTCGACGCGGCGCCGGAGGTGCGTCGTCTCGACCGGGCCGTGTTCACCCCGCCCCTGCCCGAGCAGCGGGACGTGGTGCGTCCGCCGGCCGACGGCGGGTTGCCCACCCCGCCCGGCGGTTCGACCACCGCCCCCGGCAGCGGCGCGAGCGGGACGCCGGCACCGAACCCCAGTCTCGACCCGACGCCCCGGCCGTCGACGCCGCCGACCGCGCCGGTGAGTGTGAGCCCGCCGACCTCGGGGCCGGCCACCACCCCGCCGACGCCACCGGTCGAACCATCGACGCCGGACCCGCCGGCCCCGCCGGCGGCATCGACGGTGCCGACCGTCGCCGACGATGTCCTGGTAGAGCCTACGGAGATCGTCGTGGTGGAGGCGCGGTGAGAGGCCAGGTCACGGCGTCGCGGTAGGCGCAATGTCCGGCGAACCGGACACTGGTGTACGGGCTCCGGTGTGGCCTTAATAGGGTTTGCCTCATAGCCTTGTCAGGCGGGGCACCGAAGGCGCTGGGAGGGCGAGCCGTGGACGGCACCGAGACCGGCTGGAGCCGGCCGGCGGAACCAGCGCCGCGTTGGCGCGCGTTGCTGGACCGAGCACGGCTTGGCGGCCGTTCCACCGAACAGCAGGCCGAGCCGGAGGACCGCTGGGTAGACGAGATCCGGGCGGCCGGTGGGTCGGCCGAACTCGCCGGTCCCCGTGCCAGCAGTGGGCGGTCCGGCTGGGACTTCGACGAACCCGGTGACGGCGGATACCGGGCAGAGCCCGCCGGTGGGGGCTACGACCCCGGTGCCGGGCAACTGTCCGAGTCCCGCTACGCGGTGCTGGACAACGGTTACCGCGACCCGGGTCCACCAATCGAGTCCCGGTACGCGGCGCTGGAGTCCGACTACCGGCGGGCCGCGGGGGACGTGGACTACGGTCGTGTCGACCCCGGTTACGCCCGGCCCGAGGTCGGCGCGGGTTACGGTCAGGCGGAGCCGGGTTATGCCCGGCCCGAGGTGGCCGCCGGACCCGGTGGTCCCGGCGGACCGGGTGCTCCCGGTGGTTACGGTCAGCCCGAGCCGGCGTACGGCCGCCCGGAGGTCGGCGCTGGTTACGGTCAGGCGGAGCCGGGTTACGGTCGGCCCGAGCCGACAGCCGGCCGCGGTCGCGCCGACCTGGGCACCCGTCGCAGCGCACCGGAGAACGACTACGGTCGGCCCGAGACGCCCGGCTACGGACGCGCCGAGCCGGAGTACGGTCGGCCCGAGCCCGCTGCCGGTTACGGTCGGGTCGAGCCGGACTACGTGCGGGGGGACCAGGACTACGGTCGGGCGGAGCCCGGTGCGTACGGGCGGGTCGATCCGGCCTATCCGTCGAGCCGCCCGACTCCGGTCGGGGTACCGCCGATGGGTGCCGCCCAGGTCGCCGCGCCACCGGTGGGTCCCGCCCCCGTCGGAGCCGGTCCCGTCGGCGCCGCCTCGGTGCCGGTCACCGGCCCGATGGGCGTACCCATGCCGAGTGCCGGTGCCGCCGCGGTCGCCCCGATGCCGACCCAGGCGCCGGTCGCGCCGCCGCTGCCGGACCCCGTTCCGCCGCCCGGCCCAGTGACGGCGGCGGCGCGGGTCGCGCCCGTGCGGGGCGCCGCCGCCGCGCGTGCCGCCGCGGTGCCCGCCAACGGAAACGGCTACGGACAGGGTCGGGTCGAGTGGCGTGACGGCGAGCCGGACGTGGAGGTCGAGCGGGCGGTGAGCGTGCTGCGCCGCGACCTCGGCACGCCCCGGGTCCTCGCCTTCGCCAACCCCAAGGGCGGGGTACACAAGACCACCGCGACCGTGCTCGCCGCGGCCACCGTCGGCAGCGTGCGGGGCCGGGGTGTGCTGGCCTGGGACGACAACGAGCTTCGTGGCACGTTGGGGCTGCGCGCGGGCAGCGCTCGGCATGCCCGGACCATCCGGCACCTCATCACCGACCTGGCCGAGGTCGAGATCCGCAACGGTACGGACCTGACCGGGCGTCTCGACGACTACCTGAGGCACGCCTCGGACGGTTCGTACAACGTCCTCGCCGGGGAGGAGAGCCCGCGGTTCGCCTCCCGGCTGGACAAGGAGACCGTGCGACGGGTGCTCGACCTGCTGCGCCGTACCCAGGACGTGATCTGCGTCGACACCGGCAACAACGTGGAGAGCGTCAACTGGCAGACGGTGATCCAGGCCGCCGACCAGTTGGTCGTCACCACCGTGCCGAGGGAGGACGCCGCGTTCGCCGCCGACTGGATGCTCGACCTGCTGCACGAGGTCGGCATGGGTGAACTGGCGGACAACGCGGTCACCCTGGTCTCCTGCCCGACGCCGGGCCGCTCGCCCCTGCAGGCGGACCTGGAGCGGCACTTCGCCACCCGTACCCGGGCGGTGGTGGTGGTGCCGTACGACCCGGCGCTGGAGAGCGGCTCGTCGATCGAGTACGCCAACCTCCAGCACGAGACCCGGCAGGCGTGGCTGAAGGCGGCCTCGGTGATGGTCGAGCCCTTCGCCCGTTGACCCGGCCGATGCCGGCGCTGGCGAGTGGTGGACAAACTGACCGGTCCGACCCTCTGAGGGTCGGACCGGTCAGTTGTCGTTCTGCCCGATCAGCGGGTCGCCGTGCTGCTCGGCGAGGGCCGTCGTGCCGGTGCGCCGCTGGAGGTCTGCGGTGCCGGCTGCGTCGCCGTCGCCGGGGTGGGCGTCGCCGTGACGCTGGGGCTGGGCGGCGGGGTGTTGACCGCGGCCGGTGAGGTGGACCGGTCGGACGTACCGCAGTCGTGCAGGCGGCCGTACGCCGAGCAGGTCTTCTCGTGCGGGTACCACCTCGTCTGGGCGATCCAGGCGAAGTAGCCGGTGCTGTCCCGGCGGCTGTCCGGCATGTAGTGGTTGGCGGTGGCGGAACCGGCCGAGGCCAGGACCAGCAACAGCGGGATGAACATGATGCCGATCGGCACCCCCGATCCGACCCGCCGCCCGGTCACCGGGGTGAGCAGCGGGCTGGCCCGGAGTCGTTCACGCAGGGCGGTGAACGCGAAGAGCACACCGAAGCCGGCGAGGATCAGCATGCAGTAGAGCAGGATCATGGTGGTCCGTGGGTACAGGCGTACGGTCAGCGTCTCCCACTGCTCGCTGGCCAGCCACATCCGCAGCAGCCAACTGCTGACCGCGCTGAGTCCGATGGTGGCGACCACGGTCCGCCGCCAGCCGAACCAGAGCGCGAGGCCGAGCCCGACCGCGAGGAAGATCGTGAACAGCCCGACACCGCCGAGTTCGCCCAGCGGCGGCCAGACCGGGCCGACGTCGGCGGGCCGGTCGTTGCGCCACATGGCGAAGTAGGCCGGCTCGGTGTTGGTGTCGAAGTAGAAGTAGTTGTCCGAGGTCCCGCCGGTGTCGGAGAGGAGTCCGCGCAGGTGTACCCAGGAGACCAGGATCATCGACACCAGAGCCGAGGTGCCGACGGTCAGCACCTTGGCCCAACCTCGCCGCCACGGGGCGAGCAGCAGGAAGGCCGCGGCGGCGCCGGGGGCGCACCAGACGAACCAACCGGAGTAGAGCAGGAACAGCAGTCCGAGGCCGACGCCGAACGCGACGCCGAACCCGATCGCCTGGCGGGTGCTGAGCGTGGCGCTGCGCCGGATCAGTTGCAGGAAGCTGACCAGGACCGGCATCAGCATCACGAGGGTGATCTGCGGGTACGGCTTGACCGGCTCGATGAACGGCAGCATGGCGACCACGCCGATGCCGAGCGCCCAGACGGGGCGCAGGACGAGGCGCCAGGCGAGGTAGGCGGCCGGCCCGAACAGGGCGGTGCCGACCAGTTGGATCTCCTTGATCGCGTACGCGGCGGGCTGGTCGCTCAGCTTGGCCCAGCCCCGGATCAGCCAGAAGATGACCGGCGGGTAGTGGTTCGGCACTGCTTCGCCGCGCTGCATCCGGCTGATCCAGTCGAGGATCCAGCTGTAGTCGCCGCCGCCGGCCCACAGACCCCACTGGGTGCCGCGCAGGGCGACGTCGATGCCGCCGGCGACCAGTCCGGTGGTCAGGCCGGCGATAACCGCGCAACCGATGGTGACCGCTTGCTTGCGGCGCGTGTCGTCGAGGAGTCGGTGTGCCACCACCAGGGCCGCGACCACGACGATGGCGACCACCGCGAACCGGAACTGTAGTGCGGCCAGTCCGCTGACCTGCCCCTTGCGGTCGAGAGGGTCGACGTCGATGTTCCGACTCCAGGCCAGGAACGCGACCGCCGTGGTGACGCTGGCCACTACCTCAAGCGCGAACCACAGGGGCCGGCGGGTCTTGCTGGTGCCCGTACCACCGGTGCCGCCGTCTCCGGCGTAGGCCGGGTTGGCGGCCTCCGGGAGGTCGGTAAGTACCGTTTCGCCCTGATGCAGCGGGGCCGTCACCTCCTGCCGCGGGGTTGGTACGACCGTGCTGTCGTGGGCGGTCATGGTTCTTCCTTCGACAGGTGAGCTATGGCTGCATGGCGGACTGCCACGACTGGATTGAGACGGTATCGCAGTCGGTGACTGGCGCCGGGAGGCGGTAACGGTGTGGCCGCCGGAAACCCGCGATGTGTCTCTTCTCCCGCCCGGGTGTCGGCAGTCCCGGTCCCCGGGTCACAGGACTAGGCTTCTCGGTCTGGCGACCCCGGACCGGCCCCTGGGTCGGTCGCCGGGGACGCCCGTTCGTGCTGACGCTGAGGTGAAGGGGGTCCCGGTGTCTGACTCGTTCGTGCACCTGCACACGCACACCGAGTATTCGATGCTCGACGGGGCGGCCCGGCTCAAGGAACTCTTCGCCGAGACGAACCGGCTCGGTATGCCCGCGCTCGCGATGACCGACCACGGCAATCTGTTCGGCGCGTACGACTTCCACAAGCAGGCGACCGCCGCCGGGGTGAAGCCGATCATCGGCCTGGAGGCGTACCTGACCCCGGGCACCGACCGGCGGGACCGGACCCGGGTGCGCTGGGCCGACGGTGGCGAGAACGACGTCTCCGGTGGTGGCGCCTACACCCACATGACCATGCTGGCCCAGGATGCCGACGGGCTGCGCAACCTCTTCGCCCTCGGCTCCCGGTCGAGCCTGGAGGGTTACTTCTACAAGCCGCGCGCCGACCGGGAACTGCTCCACGAGTACGGCAAGGGCATCATCGCCACCACCGGCTGTCCGTCCGGTGAGATCCAGACCTGGTTGCGGATCGGGAACTTCGAGAAGGCGTGCGCGTCTGCGGCGGAGTTCCGGGACATCTTCGGCGCGGACAACTTCTATTTGGAGTTGATGGACCACGGTCTCGACATCGAGACCCGGATCCGGCAGGACCTGATCCGGCTCGGCAAGACCCTGAACCTGAAGCCGATCGCCACCAACGACCTGCACTACACCCACGCGGCCGACGCGGACGCGCACGAGGTGCTGCTCTGCGTGCAGTCCGGTTCGACGATGGCCGACCCGAAGCGGTTCCGGTTCGACGCCCGGGACTTCTACCTGAAGTCGCCGGCCGAGATGCGGGCGATCTGGGACGCCGAGGTGCCGGGGGCGTGCGACAACACCCTGGAGATCGCCGAGAAGATCGGCGACTACTCGGTGATGTTCGCGTCCCGGAACCTGATGCCACAGTTCCCGGTGCCCGAGGGCGAGACCGAGGAGACCTTCCTGCGCAAGGAGGTCATGCGGGGGCTGAACCGGCGGTTCCCGAACGGGGTGCCCGACGACCGGCTCCGGCAGGCCGAGTACGAACTCGATGTCATCCTCAAGATGGGCTTCCCCGGCTACTTCCTGGTCACCGCCGACCTCATCGCGTACGCCAAGCGAGAGGGAATCCGCGTCGGTCCGGGTCGTGGTTCGGCCGCCGGTGCCCTGATCGCGTACGCGCTCGGCATCACCGAACTCGACCCGATGCAGCACGGCCTGCTCTTCGAGCGGTTCCTGAACCCGGACCGCATCTCGATGCCCGACATCGACATGGACTTCGACGAGCGTCGGCGCGGCGAGATGATTCGCTACGCCACGGAGAAGTACGGCGAGGCCCGGGTCGCGCAGATCATCACGTACGGGACGATCAAGGCGAAGGCGGCGATCAAGGATGCCGCCCGGGTGCTCGGTTACCCGTTCGCGGTCGGCGACCGGATCACCAAGGCGATGCCGCCGGCGGTGATGGGCAAGGACATCCCGCTCGGCGGCATCTTCGACACGAACCACCCGCGTTACCAGGAGGCGGCCGAGTTCCGGGCGCTCTACGACTCCGACGCCGAGGTCGCGAAGATCGTCGACACGGCCAAGGGGCTGGAGGGACTCAAGCGCCAGTGGGGCGTACACGCGGCCGGCGTGATCCTGTCCCGGGATCCGCTGCTCGACGTACTGCCGATCCACAAGCGCGAGCAGGACGGCTCGATCATCACCCAGTGGGACATGGGTGCCTGCGAGACCATCGGCCTGCTGAAGATGGACTTCCTCGGCCTGCGCAACCTGACCATCATGGACGACTGCCTGGAGTCGATCAAGGACAACCGGGGCATCGACCTGGTCCTGGAGGACCTGCCGCTGGACGACAAGGCCACGTACGAACTACTCGGCCGCGGCGACACCCTGGGCGTGTTCCAGTTCGACGGCGGGCCGATGCGGGCCCTGCTCCGTTCGATGGCGCCGGACAACTTCGAGGACATCTCCGCCGTCGGCGCGCTCTACCGGCCCGGCCCGATGGGCGCCAACGCGCACAACGAGTACGCCGACCGGAAGAACAAGCGCAAACCGGTGGTCCCGATCCACCCCGAGCTGGCCGAGTCCCTCTCCGAGATCCTGGGCGACACCTACGGGTTGATCGTCTACCAGGAGCAGGTCATGGCGATCGCGCAGAAGGTGGCCGGGTACACCCTCGGCGCCGCGGACCTGCTGCGTCGGGCGATGGGTAAGAAGAAGAAGGAGATCCTCGACAAGGAGTTCAAGCCGTTCGCCGCCGGTATGAAGGCCAACGGCTACGGCGACGAGGCGATCAAGACCCTCTGGGACATCCTCGTCCCCTTCTCCGACTACGCGTTCAACAAGGCGCACAGCGCGGCGTACGGGGTGGTGTCGTACTGGACCGCGTACCTGAAGGCGAACTACCCGGCCGAGTACATGGGCGCGCTGCTCACCTCCGTCGGTGACGACAAGGACAAGTCCGCGGTCTACCTGGCCGAGTGCCGGCGAATGGGGATCAAGGTCCTGCCGCCGGACGTGAACGAGTCCAACGCCCGCTTCGCCGCCGTCGGCGAGGACATCCGGTTCGGTCTGGCGGCGGTCCGCAACGTCGGCACGAACGTGGTCGAGTCGATCCGCCGGACCCGCAAGGAGAAGGGCCGGTTCACCGACTTCTACGACTACCTGCGCAAGGTGGACGCGGTCGCCTGCAACAAGAAGACCATCGAGTCGCTGATCAAGGCGGGGGCGTACGACTCGCTCGGGCACACCCGCAAGGGGCTGCTCGCGGTGCACACCGACGCGATCGACTCTTTCCTCGACGTGAAGAAGAAGGAGGCGACCGGTCAGTACGACCTCTTCGGTACCGCCTTCGAGAGCGAGGCGGCGGTCCCCGGTATCTCGGTCACGCCCACCATCCCCACCACCGAATGGGACAAGACGGACCTGCTCACCTTCGAGCGGGAGATGCTCGGCCTCTACGTCTCCGACCATCCGCTCTTCGGTGTGGAGCACGTCCTCGCCGCCGCGGCCGACATGTCGATCGCCTCGCTCGCGGAGGAGGGCAACGTCGCCGACGGCCAGATCGTCAACCTCGCCGGCATCCTCTCCGGGGTGCAGCGCCGGATCACCAAGCAGGGCCGGGCCTGGGCCTCGGCCACCCTGGAGGACCTCGGCGGCGCGGTCGAGGTGCTCTTCTTCCCCAACACCTACGAGGTGGTCGGCCAGTACATCGCCGAGGACGCGATCGTGGTGGTCAAGGGCCGGGTGGACCGGCGCGACGACCAGCCCCGGCTGATGGCGATGGACATGTCCATGCCGGAGATCACCGCGGCCGACGAGGTCAAGCCGGTGGTGCTCGCACTGCCCCCGTCCCGCTGCACCCCGCCCCTGGTCGAACGGCTCCGTGAGGTGCTGACCAGTCATCCCGGTTCGGCCGAGGTGCACGTCAAGCTCGTCAACGGATCCCGGGCCACCCTGCTGCGGCTCGGCCGGATGCGGGTCGCGCCGAGCACCGCGCTGATGGCCGACCTCAAGGCGCTGCTCGGCCCGAGCGCGGTCGCCGGCTGACCGGACCGCTCGGCGCCGCGTCGGTCGCCGGCTAACCGGACCGCTCGGCGCCGCGTCGGTCGCCGGCTGGCCGGACCGCTCGGCGCCGCGTCGGTCGCCGGACACGCCGACGTGCGACGCGCCAGACAGGTCAGGGTCGAGTCGTGGATCCGCCGCCCGGCGCGACTGGGTGGCCTGAGAGGATCACGGAGTGAGCCCGGCAACCCCCGAGAACGAGCAACCCGCGGACGAGGCCAGCCCCGTCCGGGACGGGGTGCCGCGTACCGCCCCGGAAACCTCCGACGACCAGCCACGGTCCGCGACGACCGAGCCGGACGCGGTCGGCGCGGGTGGTGCCGGCGTCCCGGAAGGGGAGGCGGGGGGTGCCGGCGAGGTGGCGCATCCGCCAGCCGAGGGTGAGGTTCCGGCGTACGACCTACCGGTGCCAGCCCGGCGCGGCAAACCGTGGCGGACGCTCGCCGCAGGGGTGGTCGCGGTGCTGGTGCTGGTCCTGCTCGGTGCGCCGCTCGGGCTGGTCTGGCGGGCGGTCGCGCCCTCGGTGCCGGTGATCCAGGCCGACGGCGGGGCCGTGCTGGCTCAGCCGCAGCCGGAGGAGTTCGTCGCCGCCGACGGTTGGTTCGCCCTCTTCGGCCTGATCTTCGGCCTGCTGGCGGCGATCCTGGTCTGGCTCTTCCTACGCCGCTACCGGGGTCCGATCGGCATGGTGGTGGCTGGCCTCGGATCACTCGGCGCGGCGGTGGTCGCCTGGCAGGTGGGGCGCCACATCGGGCTCGGTGAATACCACCACCTGTTGGAGACCTCGGCCGCCGGAAGCACCTTCGGCAAGCCTCCGGACCTGCGCGCCGGCCGATTCGAGTGGATCTTCGGGTTCATCCCGGCGCTCCGTGGTGACCTGCTGGTGCCGGCCTTCGGTGCGGTGGTGATGTACACCATGCTCGCTGGTTGGTCCCGGTACGCCGGGCTCGGCGCCGAACCGGAACCGGTCGGGGTCAGTTGGGACTCGGTGGCGCTCCCAGCTCCGTCAACGGCACCGGCACCGCCCGCACCTGGCGCAACAGAGCCGCCTCGCGACTGAGCAGTCGCAGCTCTGCCCGAAGCCGACCGGCGGTGTCCGGGGTGGCGAGCAGGCGCTGCCGGTCCGCCACGGTGAGTGACGCGGTGGCCGCCACCAGGTGGGACAGGACAGTCGGGTCGTCCGGCAACTGCTCCGAGATCTCCTCCGACTCGGCCCGGACCACGCTCAGGTACTGACGGAACACCGCGAGCACCCGGGGCGCCAGCAGGTCGGCGGCGGCCTCCTGACCTTCCGGCTCGGGCAGCCACTCCACCTCGGCGGTCAGGTACGGTGCCGCCGACTCGTCGACCTCGTTGATCCGGAACCGGCGGCGCCCCACCGTGACCAGGTCGAACCGGCCGTCGGGGAGTTCGGTGACCTGGCGCACCTCGGCGGTGCAGCCGACCTCGTGCAGCGTGACCGCGCCGCCGGGCCCGCCCTGGCCGGCGACGGGCCGGGTCTCCCAACCGCTGCGGATGGCGACCACGCCAAACTCGCGTGGGGTCCCGTCGGGGAGGCCGATCAGATGCCGTACCAGTTCCCGGTACCGCTCCTCGAAGATGTGCAGCGGCAGGACCAGACCGGGAAAAAGCACCGTTCCGAGCGGAAACACCGGCAGCCGCGCACGCACCGGTCGAGCCTAGCTGGTTTCGCACACCTCGGGTGGGAGTGGTTTGACTCACCGTCCCGCCGGCTGGGCGCGCGTCGGCCCTCCCGATCCGCGCCGCCTAGACTCGGGGACGTGTTGAACCGGATCGACCTGCGCGGCAGCGCGCGTGACCCGCGGGGCCTGCTGCCCCGGGCCCAACTGGACGTCTCGGTCGCGGTGGAGCAGATCCGCCCGATCGTCGAGGCGGTGCGCGCGCATGGCTTCGGGGCCATCCGGGAGGCCACCCATCAATTCGACGGAGTGACCCTCGACCAGCTCCGGGTGCCGGCCGAGGCGATCGCCGCCGCCGAGCGGGCGCTCGACCCGGCGGTCCGGGCCGCCCTGAACGAGAGCATCGCCCGAGCCCGCCGGGTGCACGACGACCAGCGGCGTACGGAGACGGTGACCGAGGTGGTCCCCGGTGGCACCGTCACCGAGCGCTGGGTGCCGGTCGAGCGGGTCGGCCTCTACGTTCCCGGTGGCCTGGCCATGTACCCGTCGACCGTGGTGATGAACGTGGTGCCGGCGCAGGCGGCCGGAGTCCGGTCGCTGGTGATCGTGAGCCCGCCGCAGCAGGAGAACGGCGGCCTGCCCGACGACCGGGTGCTCGCCGCCTGTGCCCTGCTCGGCGTCGAGGAGGTGTACGCGGTCGGCGGCGCGCAGGCGGTGGCGATGCTCGCGTACGGCGCGACAACCGACGCCTCGGGACAGACCCGGTGCGCCCCGGTCGACATGATCACCGGTCCGGGGAACGTCTGGGTCACCGCCGCGAAGCGGCTGCTGCGCGGTGTGGTCGGCATCGACGCCGAGGCCGGACCGACCGAGATCGCCGTACTGGCCGACGAGACCGCCGACCCGGCGCACGTCGCGGCCGACCTGATCAGCCAGGCCGAGCACGACCCGCTCGCGGCGAGCGTGCTGGTCACCCCCTCACTGGAGTTGGCCGACGCGGTCGAGCGGGAGCTGACCCGTCAGGTCGCCTCGGCCAAGCACAGCCCGCGGATCACCGAGGCGCTCTCCGGTGCCCAGAGCGGGGTGGTGCTCGTCGACGACCTCGAAGCGGGGCTGCGGGTGGTCGACGCGTACGCGGCCGAGCACCTGGAGATCCAGACCCGGGACGCCCGGCAGTGGGCGCTGCGGGTACGCAACGCCGGGGCGATCTTCGTCGGTCCGTACGCGCCGGTGTCGCTCGGGGACTACTGCGCCGGTTCCAACCACGTGCTCCCCACCGGTGGCTGCGCCCGGCACTCCTCCGGACTGTCGGTGCAGTCGTTCCTACGCGGCATCCACATCGTCGAGTACGACGAGGCCGCCCTGCGGGACGTGGCCCGGCACGTGGTGACCCTGGCCGAGGTCGAGGACCTGCCCGCGCACGGGCAGGCGGTCGCGGCCCGGTTCCCCGACGAGCGGTACCGGTAACCGTCGTGACCTCCCTCGACGACCTGCCGCTCCGCCCCGAGCTGCGTGGGCGCTCGCCGTACGGGGCGCCGCAGATGGACGTACCGGTGCGGTTGAACACCAACGAGAACTCCTACCCGGTGCCGGAGACCGTGGTGGACGCGATCGGCAAGGCGCTGCACGCGGAACTCGCCGACCTGAACCGCTACCCGGACCGGGACGCGCTCGCGCTCCGCGCCGATCTGGCCGACTACCTCGGCCACGGTCTGCGCACGGCGAACCTCTGGGCGGCGAACGGGTCGAACGAGATCCAGCAGCAGCTCCTCCAGGCGTTCGGCGGACCGGGGCGGACCGCGTTGGGCTTCACCCCGGCGTACTCCATGCACCCGCTGCTGGCGCTCGGCACCGGCACCACCTGGGTCGACGGCCGCCGTGGCGCGGAGTTCGGCCTGACCGCCGCGGACGCGGTCGCCCAGGTCGAGGCGCACCGGCCGGACGTGGTGCTGCTCTGTTCGCCGAACAACCCGACCGGGACCGCGCTGGACCCGGCGGTGGTGACCGCGGTACTCGCCACCGCGCCCGGCGTGGTGGTGGTGGACGAGGCGTACGCCGAGTTCGCCCGCCCCGGCACACCGACCGCGTTGAGCCTGCTCCCCGGCCACCCCCGGCTGGTGGTGACCCGGACCATGAGCAAGGCGTTCGGTTTCGCCGGTGGCCGGCTCGGCTACCTCGCCGCCGATCCGGCGGTGGTGGACGCGGTGCAGTTGGTCCGGTTGCCGTACCACCTCTCCGCACTCACCCAGGCCGCCGCGCGGGCCGCGTTGGCGCACCGCGACGCCCTGCTCACCACGGTCGACGCGATCAAGGCGCAACGGGACCGGATCGTGACCGTGCTGCGGGAGCGGGGACTGCGGGTCGCCCAGAGCGACGCGAACTTCGTCCTGTTCGAGGTCGGCGGGGACCAGGGCGTGATCTGGCGGGCCCTGGTCGACCGGGGGGTGCTGGTCCGCGACGTCGGCCTGCCGGGCTGGCTGCGGGTGACCGCGGGCACCCCGGCCGAGACGGACGCCTTCCTGACCGAGTTGACGATCGTGCTGGAGTCACTGTGAGCAGAACCGCCCGGGTCGAGCGGACCACCAACGAGACCAAGGTCCTGGTCGAGATCGATCTCGACGGCACCGGTCAGGCCGAGATCAGCACCGGGGTCGGTTTCTACGACCACATGCTGCACCAGATCGCCCGGCACGGCGGGTTCGACCTGACCGTGCAGACCGTCGGCGACCTGGAGATCGACGCGCATCACACGGTGGAGGACACCGCGCTCGCGCTCGGTGCCGCGTTCGACCAGGCGCTCGGCGCCAAGGCCGGCATCCGGCGGTACGGCTCGGCGACCATCCCGATGGACGAGGTGCTGGTCCGGGCCGCGGTCGACCTCTCCGGCCGGCCGTACGTGGTGCACGACGAGCCGGCGCTGGCGCCGTACATCGGACCGGTCTACCCGACCAGCCTGACCCGGCACGTCTGGGAGTCGTTCGGCCAGTCGGCCCGGATGACGTTGCACGTCTCCGTTCTGCGGGCCGCCCGCGAGGGTGGCCACCCGGACGCGCACCACGTGGTGGAGGCGCAGTTCAAGGCGGTCTCCCGGGCGCTGCGCGAGGCGGTCACCGTGGAGGCGCGCAACGCCGGTGCGATACCCAGCACCAAGGGGGCGTTGTAGTGGCACCGGCGCTCTTCGTACTGGCCGGTGTGCTGGTCGGCGGGGCCTGGTCGCTGCACCGGCAGGGCGCCACGGTCGGCGTGGTCGTCTTCGTCGGGGTGCTCGCGCTGATGGCCACCGCCGGGGGCGTGCTCTGGCTGATGCCGGGCGACGCGTGATGCCCGGCGTGGTCGTGCTCGACTACGGGTCGGGCAACATCCGTTCCGCGCAACGCGCCCTGGCCCGGGTCGGCGCCGAGGTCACCGTGACCGACGACCTGGACGCGGCGCTCGCCGCCGACGGCCTGGTGGTGCCGGGAGTGGGCGCGTACGCGGCGTGCATGGCCGGGATCGAGGCGCTCGGCGCCGGCCCGGTCATCACCGAGCGAGTCACCGCCGGTCGTCCGGTGCTCGGCATCTGCGTCGGCATGCAGATCCTCTTCGAGTACGGGGAGGAGCACGGCGTGGTGACCAAGGGGCTGGGGCTGCTGCCCGGCGGCGTGACCCGGCTCGCCGCGCAGCGGGTGCCGCACATGGGCTGGAACACCGTCGAGCCGGCCACCAACTCGGTGCTCTTCGCCGGGCTGCCCGAGGGGAGCAGGTTCTACTTCGTGCACTCGTACGCCGCCGCCGACACGGTCGCGCTGGCCGGTGCGGGTGCCCGAGTGACCACCAGCAGGCACGGCAACCCGTTTGTCGCCGGGGTGGAGCGGGGTCCGCTCTCCGCCGCGCAGTTCCACCCGGAGAAGTCCGCCGACAGCGGGGCGACCCTGCTCCGCAACTGGCTGGGCACGCTGTGAGCGGGTCGTCCGGCCGGCTGACGGGTCGCGGGGTGGCCCGGTGAGCAAGGAGCGGGCACGGCTGCGCGCGGTGCGCCAGGCCGAGGCGGAACGGGAGAAGGCGGCGCGGGCCCGGCGGGTGGCTCGTCGACAGCGGCGCCGAGTACTGCTGCGCCGCCTCACGCCCCGGTTGCCGGACCGGCGTACCGGGCGGCTCTTCGCCCGGCGCAGCCGAGCCGAGCGGGCCGGCGTGGCGGTGCTCTCCATCGCGGCCCTCGGCGCCATCTGGTTCCTCGTCGACGACCTGGGGCTGCGCCTGGCGCTGATCGTGTTGTTGCTGCTCGTCCTACCGGCGGTCGTGGTGGTAGCGCTCGGACGCCGGATCTGACACGCGACCGTCCCGGGGCCGACACCAGCGCGGCTCCCCGCCCGATCCGGCCCGAACCGGGGGATCCGGCCCCGACCAGACAGGAGATCCACCTTGAGCCTCACCCTGCTTCCCGCCGTCGATGTCGCCGACGGCCAGGCGGTACGCCTGCTCCAGGGCGCCGCCGGCAGCGAGACGACCTACGGCGACCCGTTGGAGGCGGCGCTGGCGTGGCAGGCGGACGGGGCGACCTGGATCCACCTGGTCGACCTCGACGCGGCCTTCGGCCGGGGCTCCAACGCCCACCTGCTCGCCGACATGGTCCGCCGGCTGGACGTGCACGTCGAACTCTCCGGCGGCATCCGGGACGACGAGTCGTTGCGTGCCGCGCTCGGCACCGGTGCGGCCCGGGTCAACATCGGTACCGCCGCGCTGGAGGATCCGGTCTGGTGCGACCGGGTGCTGGGCGAGTACGGCGACCAGGTGGCGATCGGGTTGGACGTGCGCGGCCGTACCCTCTCGGCCCGGGGCTGGACCCGCGACGGCGGTGACCTGTTCGAGGTACTGGAGCGGCTGAACAAGGCGGGTGCCACCCGGTACGTGGTCACCGACATCACCAAGGACGGCACCATGCGCGGGCCGAACCTCGACCTGCTGCGTGAGGTCTGCGCCCGGACCGACGCGCCGGTGGTCGCCTCTGGTGGCGTCTCCCGCCTGGACGACCTGAGGGCGCTGGCCGCGTTGGAGCCGATCGGGGTGGAGGGTGTGATCGCCGGCAAGGCACTCTACTCGGGCGCTTTCACCGTCGCCGAGGCGCTCGCGGTGCTGGCCGGGCGCGACTGACCCGGCGGCACCCTGAACCAGATCACCCAACTGATCCACCAGCAGAAGGAGCAGTGATCGCCATGCAGGTGCTCTACACCGCCGAGGCCCAGTCCACCGGCGAGGGCCGGGGCGGCCGGGTGCGTACCAGCGACGGGACGCTTGAGATCGACCTCGCCGTGCCCAAGGAGATGGGTGGCGAGGGCGGCGGCAGCAACCCCGAGCAACTCTTCGCCGCCGGCTACGCGGCCTGCTTCCACTCCGCGGTCAAGCTGGTCGGGCGGCGCGTCAAGGCCGACGTCACCGGCTCCGCGGTCACCGCCGAGGTCGGCCTCGGCCGCAGCGACAGCGGCGGCTTCGGCCTCGCCGTCACGCTCGTCGTCGACCTGCCCGAGCTTGACCGCGCGGGCGCCGAACAACTGGTCGAGCAGGCCCACCAGGTCTGCCCCTACTCCAACGCCACCCGGGGCAACATCGAGGTCACGCTGCGCGTCGGGCAGACCAAGTAAGCCGTACGCGCCGTCGGCCCTGCTCGGCCTGCCGCGCGGGGAGCTGCTGATTCGGCTCTGACCAGCCGCCCGCCCCGGCCGACCGGCCAGGGCGGGCGGTTAAGCTCGGTCCATGACGGTGGCGGTACGGGTGATTCCCTGTCTGGACGTGGATGCCGGCCGGGTGGTCAAGGGGGTCAACTTCCTCGATCTGCGCGATGCGGGCGATCCGGTCGAGTTGGCCGCCGCGTACGACCGGGCCGGGGCGGACGAGCTGACCTTCCTCGATGTCACCGCCTCGGTCGACGACCGGGGCACCATGCTCGACGTGGTCCGTCGGACCGCCGAGTCGGTCTTCATCCCGCTCACCGTCGGCGGCGGCATCCGGCAGGTCGCCGACGTCGACACCCTGCTCCGCGCCGGCGCTGACAAGGTCGGGGTCAACACCGCCGCGATCGCCCGGCCAGAGCTGATCGCCGAGATCGCCGACCGTTTCGGCCGGCAGGTGCTGGTGCTCTCGCTGGACGTGCGCAGGGCCCCGGACGGCACCACCGCCAGCGGGTTCGAGGTGACCACCCACGGCGGGCGTCGGGGCACCGGTCTGGACGCGGTCGAATGGGCGCGGCGCGGCGCCGAACTCGGCGCCGGGGAGATCCTGCTCAACTCGATGGACGCCGACGGCACCAAGGCCGGCTTCGACCTGGCGCTGATCGAGGCGGTACGTCGGGTGGTGGAGGTGCCGGTGGTCGCCAGCGGCGGTGCCGGTGCCGTCGGCGACTTCCCACCTGCGGTCGCGGCGGGCGCCGACGCGGTGCTCGCGGCCAGCGTCTTCCACTTCGGCGAGCTGAGCATCGGTGAGGTCAAGGACGCCCTGCGGAAGGCCGGGCACCCGGTCCGGCGCTAGTGCGGTCCGCCCTCGGGGGAGCGCCGGGGCCTCGGCGCGCTGGTCCGGGCGGAGAATTCCTGCACCGCCGCCGCGTGTTCCTCCTCGTCCAGCGCCCAGTCGGCCGAGCCGGGGGCGGTTCGCCGGGTCAGCACCCCGTGCACCGTCTCGACCGTGGTCGCCAGACCGCCCCGTGGCCGGGTGCGCCAGAGCTGCTCACCGGCGGGCGTGACCCGGAACCAGCCGTCCGCCACATTGATCAGCCCGGCTCCGGCGAGCCGGCGTACGGCCGCCTCGACCTCGTGCCGGCCGGGGATGGCGTGGTTGAGGTGGTCCGCCGTGGAAAGCACGTCGGCCAGGCGTACGCCCTCCGGTCGCCGGGTGGTCGCCGACCGTCGGTGCCGTCCGGCACCTCCGGCGATCACGAGCGACACGAAGATCCAGGCGTCTGCCCAACGCCAACCCTCTTCCCCCATGGGGAAATGATGCCGTGTGATCGCCGTGGAGGGAACCATTGCCGCGACTGTGTTTCCCGCCTCACTGCCGCCCGCGACCCCAGTGCCGTGAAGTGAACATGGTCTATCCGATGCCGGTTCCGGCGGTGGCCGGTCGACCAGGTGCGGGACCGGTCGGCCCGGTCGGTGTGACCCGGAACATCGGAATGAACAGGTGGGCCAGTGGGCCGATGGCGAGCGCGTACGCGACCGTGCCGAAGCCGACCGTTCCGCCGAGCAGCAGTCCCACGATGAGAACGGTCAGCTCGATCACCGTACGGACCAGCCGGATGGAGCGGCCGGGGCGGCGGGCGACGTAGCCGGTCATCAGCCCGTCGCGGGGCCCGGGGCCGAGACGGGCGCCCAGGTAGAGACCGGTGGCCACGCCGTTGAGCAGGATGCCGGCGACCAGGAAACCGATCCGGGCGGCGAGTGCGGACGGGGTCGGCAGGAGCGCCTGGGCCCCGTCCACCACCAGCCCGATCACCACCACGTTGCTGACCGTGCCGATGCCGGGTCGTTGCCGCAGCGGAATCCAGAGCAGCAGCACCACGGCACCGACCAGGATGACCACGGTGCCGAAGGAGAGCCCGGTGCGTTCCGCCACCCCCTGGTGGAAGACATCCCACGGGTCGAGGCCGAGGGCTGACTCGATCATCAACGCCATGCTGAAGCCGTAGAGCACCAGGCCGACGTTGAGCTGGACCAGGCGGCGCGTCAGCCGGTCGCGAAGGTTGCCAATCTCGGTCACGGATGCCACTCTAAGTACCAATTCTGGAGCCAGAAGAGAGCCAATCGGGGGTAGGTGGCCATGACGGTGCTGGTACGTGGCACACAATTGGCTCGACTGCTCGGCCAGTGGCACGCGCTGCCGGGCCGTCGGCGCAACCCGGACTACCTCGCCCTCGCCAGCTCCGTACGCGGCCTGCTCGCCGACGGTCGGCTGGCGCTCGGCGTACGACTGCCGGCCGAACGGGAACTGGCCGAGGCGCTGCGGGTCAGCCGTACCACGGTCACCGCTGCGTACCGGGAACTGCGCGAAAGCGGCCACCTGAACAGCCGGCGCGGTGCCGGTAGCTGGACCATGCTCCCCGGTGGACACCGGGTGGCCAGCTCCGGTCTCTGGACCCCCCAGGACGACCTGGACATGATCGACCTGGGCTGTGCCGCGCTCTCCGCGCCACCGCAACTGGTCCCCGCCGCCCGCGCCGCCGCCGAGGACCTGCCCCGCTACCTCGGCGGGGCCGGCTACCACCCCACCGGCATCGTCGAACTGCGCGAGGCGGTGGCCCGCAGCTACACCGAGCGCGGGCTACCGACCAGCGCCGAGCAGATCATGGTGACCAGCGGTACGCAGCACGCACTCGACCTCGTACTGCGGCTCGCCCTGCCGACCGGCGGGAGCGTACTGGTCGAGTCACCGACGTACCCGAACGCGCTGGCCGCCCTCGCCGCCCGGCGGGCCCGCATCGCCACCCACGGCCTGGCCCCGGGTGGCTCCGGCTGGGACGCCGAACTGCTGCTCAGCGCGGTGCGTCAGAGTCGGCCACGACTGGCCTACCTGATTCCGGAGTTCCAGAACCCGACCGGGCACCTGATGTCCGCCGAGCTGCGCGAACGGGTGGTCGCGGCGGCCCACGCCGGCGGCACCGACCTGGTCGTCGACGAGTCCTTTGTCGACCTTCCCCTGGACGGCACACCGGTACCGCCGCCCACCGCCGTCTTCGACCGGCACTCGCGGGTGATCTCCATCGGCGGAATGAGCAAGCCGTACTGGGGTGGGCTGCGGATCGGCTGGGTGCGCGCGTCCGCACCCCAGGTGCAGCGGCTCGCCGCCGCCCGGGTCGGCGTCGACATGGCCAGCCCGGTGCTGGACCAACTGGTCGCCGTACGGCTGCTCGCGGAGGCGGAGACGATCGTCGCCGCCCGGCGTACCCAGTTGACCGTCCAGCGCGACGCCCTGGTCGCCGCGGTACGCGCCTCGCTGCCGGACTGGCAGGTCGTGGTGCCCAGCGGCGGCGTCACCCTCTGGGCCGAACTGGACGGGCCGGTCTCCAGCGCCCTGTCCCGGGCGGCGGAGGAGGTCGGGGTACGGCTGGCACCCGGCCCCCGGTTCGGACTGGACGGCACCCTGGAGCGGTTCCTCCGACTGCCGTTCACCCTGCCCGCCGCCGAACTCGTCGAGGCGGTGCACCGCATCGCCACGGTCCGCTACGACCTCGACCGCGCGCCCACCCATCCACACCGGCGCCAACCCGCCGTCATCGCGTAAGGAAGGGCCCCCTGTTATCGCATTCGGTAGAGGAAGGGGCCCCTCCTAACCCTGCGGTGCGGTGCGGGGTGGGGTGGGGCCGAGTCAGGGGCTGCTCGCCAGGCGGGGTGTGCCACCGTGCCAGGCAGCCCCTGATCGGCCTCGACCGGGGGAGCGGCCGAGTGCGGAGATCAGATCTCGGCGAGGGTGCCCTCGTACATCTTGTCGATCTCGCTGGCGAAGTTCGCCTCCACGTCGCGACGCTTGACCTTCAGTGACGGGGTCAGTTCGCCGTCCTCGATCGTCAGGTCGCGGGGGAGGATCGTGACCTTCTTGATGGTTTCCCAGCGGTTCAGCTTGCCGTTCAACTCGGCCACGTAACCGTCGACCATCGCCCGCGCCTCGGGTGAGGCGACGATCTCGGCGTACGGCTTGCCCTCCAGCGGGCCGCCGACCGACCACGCGGCCACCGCGTCCGGGTCCAGGGTGACCAGCATGACGCAGTAGTTGCGGGCCTGCCCGATCACCACGGTCTGTGAGGTGTACGGGCAGAGCGCCTTGAACAGCCCCTCGATGTGCGTCGGCGCGATGTACTTGCCGCCGGAGGTCTTCACCAGGTCTTTCTTCCGGTCCGTGATCTTCAGGTAGCCCTCATCGTCGAGGCTCCCGATGTCACCGGTGCGGAAGAAGCCGTCCTCGGTGAAGGCGGCGGCGGTCTCCTCCGGCAGGTTGTGGTAGCCGCGCATCACCGGCGCGCCACGCAGCAGCACCTCACCATCGGTGTCGATCTTGCATTCGAGGTCACCGAGACGCTGCCCGACCGTACCGATCCTCAGGTGGCCGGGGCGGTTGACGAAGTTGCCCGCGCTGGTCTCGGTCAGGCCGTACCCCTCGGAGACCGGGAGGTTCGCGGCGGCGAAGAACGCGCCGATCTCCGGGCTCAGTGGGGCGGCGCCGGAGACCATCACCCGCATCCGGCCGCCGAGGCGTGCCTGGAGCTTGCTGAAGACCAGCTTCTCGGCGATCCGGTAACGGAACGCGAGGCCGCCCGGCACCGGCGCGCCGGCCTGCTCCAGCGCCACCTTCTCCTTGCCGGTCCGGACCGCCCAGGCGAAGATCTTAGCCTTGGCGCCGCCCGCGGACTGGGCCGTGGTGACCGTCCGGTTGTAGACCTTCTCGAAGACCCGGGGTGCCCCGCACATCAGCGTCGGCCGGACCACCCCGAGCAGGTCGACCAGCTTGTCCACCCGACCGTCGACATAGGTCGGCAGCCCGACGTGGATCACCCCGCAGATCAGCGTCTTGCCGAACGAGTGCGACAGGGGCAGCCAGAGGTACTGCAGGTCGTCCGGCCTGAGTAGCTCGAACTCGGCCTGCCGCACCCCTTCCCAGACCCAGCCGGCGTGCAGCAGCTCGACCCCCTTCGGGCGGCCGGTGGTGCCCGAGGTGTAGATCAGGGTCGCCAGGTCGTCCCCGTCGATCCCGGCGACGATCCGTTCGATCAGGTCGGGCTCCTCCTCGATTAGCTGCGTACCCCGGATCTCCAGGTCGTCGAAGGTGAGCTGGGGTACGGCCGCGGCCGGGTCGGCGGTGCCGTCCATGAGGACCACGTGGGTCAGTGCGGGCAGGTCCGCTCCGGCGATCTTCTTCGCCTGGGTGGCGTTCTCGGCGATCAGCACCCGGGAACCTGAGTCGGCCACGATGAAACTCGCGTCCTCCGGTTCGGTCGTCGGGTAGACGGTGGTGGTCGCACCGCCGGCGCACATCACGCCGAGGTCGGCGACGACCCAGTCGAGACGGGTGCTGGCCAGGATCGCCACCCGATCCTCGCGGCCGACGCCGAGCGCGTGCAGGCCGGCGGCGATCGCCTTGGCCCGCTGGCCGACCTGGGCCCAGGTCAGCCAGACCGGCCCGGAGTCGTCCGGTGCGGGGGAACCGAACGCTCTCAGGTCCGGTGTGGCCGCGATGCGTTGCAGGAGCATGTCCGGGACGGACCGGTACGGGAGGTCGAAAGCCATGAGGGGTCAGCCTTCCGAATATGGGTGCGTGACGGGCATCACGTTAAATGTTGGTTACTAGACAGTATTCGTTCGGGTCGGACCTCGGCTACCCCCGGAGTGACCGGTTGCGTCGATGGCCGAACGTCGGGGTCGGGGATGGTCCGGACGGTTCGTGATATGAGGATTTCGATATAGAGGAACGCTGATGTTTTTCCCTAGGCTGACCTCGATCGGACCAATGCGGGACGGTCAGGGAGGAGTCGGAAGATGATACGTGCGGACTTACGCCACGCGCGCCGGCTGGCGCTAGGAATCCTCGTCGCCGCGGCCACCGGCGTCGTGGCCACCAGCAGCCCGGCGATGGCCGCACCGGCGACCGGTGAGGTCCGGCTCGCCGGCAGCGCCACCGCGGTCGCGGGAAGCTACATCGTCGTACTCAACGACGGCGCGGTCGGCGCGGCGGCCGGCACGGCCCGAGCCACGGCCGCGGTGCCGGCCAAGGCCGGCGAGCTGACCAGCCGGTACGGGGGGAGCGTGGCCCGCGTCTTCGGTGCCGCCCTCAACGGCTTCGAGGCGAGGATGAGCGCCAAGGCGGCCGAGCGGCTCGCCGCCCACCCGGACGTCGCCTACGTCGAGCAGGACCAGGTGGTTTCCCTCAACGCCACCCAGACCAATCCACCGTCCTGGGGCCTCGACCGGATCGACCAGCGCAATCTTCCGCTGAGTCGGTCGTACACCTATCCGAACACCGCCAGCAACGTGCGCGCGTACATCATCGACACCGGCATCCGCTTCTCGCACAACGACTTCGGCGGCCGGGCGACCAGCGGCTACGACGCGGTCGACGGCGGCTCGGCCGACGACTGCAACGGGCACGGTACGCACGTCGCCGGCACCGTCGGCGGGGCCGCGTACGGTGTGGCGAAGGCGGTCCGGCTGATCGGCGTACGGGTGCTCAACTGCTCCGGCAGCGGCACCAACGCGGGCGTCATCGCCGGCGTCAACTGGGTGACCTCGAACGCGGTCAAGCCGGCGGTGGCGAACATGAGCCTCGGCGGCGGCGCGAGCACCGCGCTCGACAACGCGGTGGCGAACTCGATCACCTCCGGCGTGACGTACGCCCTCGCCGCCGGCAACTCCAGCGCGAACGCCTGCAACTCGTCCCCGGCCCGTACCCCCTCGGCCATCACCGTCGGCGCCACCACCAACACCGACGCCCGCGCCTCGTACTCGAACTACGGCACCTGCCTGGACCTCTTCGCGCCGGGCTCGGCGATCACCTCGGCCTGGTACACCAGCAACACCGCCTCGAACAGCATCAGCGGTACGTCGATGGCGTCGCCGCACGTGGCCGGCGCGGCGGCCCTGGTGCTCTCGACCAACCCGTCCTACACCCCGACCCAGGTGCGCAACTACCTCTACAACAACGCGACCCCCAACGTGGTGGGCAGCCCGGGCAGCGGCTCGCCGAACCGGCTCCTCTTCGTCGTGAACTGACCTGTACGCGTCGCTGCCCGGCCCGGCACCCCCACGGGGAGCCGAGCCGGGCACCGGCCTGTTCCGGGACGCCGGACGTCGGCCGCTCCCGTCAGGCCGGTGGGAGCGGCCGACGTCCGGTACGCCTGACCGTGGCGCCGGTCAGGCGTACCGGCTGGCGTTCATGGACCAGTCGTAGGTGGCCCGGATCCAGGCCCGGCGACCCTCCACGGTCCGGGTGACCGCCGGGTCGGCGCCGTCGAGCACGGTCCGCTCCAACGCCAGGTACGCGTCGAGTGCGGCGTTGAACCGGTCGGCGGCCTCGGCGAGCGCGGTCTGCTCGTCCTGCCCGGTCTCCCGGGCGATCACCAGGGTCAGGTTGTGTCCGTCCTGTTCCAGGCGGCGCTCCTTGCCGTACGAGAAGACGTCGTTGCACCAGCAGACCAGGTCGGCGGCGAGACGGTCCAGTGCGGACAGACGCGGATCGGCGAGCGCGGACCAGCTCGGCCGGGCGTCCCGGGCGTGGTCGGTCAGCGTGAAGCTGGGATGGACGGCGCCGGTGTGCCGGCGCATCTGGATGTACTCGTCGACCGCCGGAACCCGGTGGTGTTCCCGGTTCGCGGCCTCCCAGAGCAGGGAGAGCAGATAGTCGCGGACCTGTGCGGCGAAACGTACGAGCAGGTCGGGGTGGTCGCCGCCGCGTAACCGGCGGCACAGGTCGTGCAGTGCGACACCGGTCGGCCCGGCGGCGGCGAGCAACGTCGGTGGTGCGTCGTCGCCGAGCAGGTCGAGTACGTCGAGCAGTCGGCTCACCACCGGGGAGAGCCGACGTGGGTCGGCGCCGAGCCCGTCGTCGTCGCAGGCGTCGTCGAAGGCGAAGAGCCAGGTCACCAGGTCGGTGAGCAGGTCGAGCCGGTCCGGTTGGGCGTCCGGGCAGGCCCGGCCGGCGAGGTCGCCGGCGTTCGCCCGGTCGAGCCGGCGAGCGGCGTCGGCGGTGACGATCAGGCCGAGTTCGGTGGCCCACCGGGCCGACCGTTGGGCCGCTTGCGCGGCGTGCGGGTGGACTCGCGCCGGAAACGGTGGCGCGATGAGTGCCACCACGGCGAAGGACCGCATGTTGCCCCCTGTCGCGCGATGCTCGTCGCGGCGGCGGCGATCGGGCATCGAGACGCGCACGGCACGCTGGCGTCCGTAACGGACGGACCAACCGCGTCACCACGGCAGTCGGGCACCAGGGGGTGTGCCGGTGTGCGCCTCTCGTCTCCCAACCGGCCGTGACCCGCCGCATCAGGTCCGCGCCGTTGATGTTGACCGAGAGGTGGACCGGACCCCGAGGGCCGTCGGCCGTACGGTGTCCGGGAGAGGTGCGGGTGAAGCCTACGGCCACGGAGCGACACGCGGTTACAGTGCCGGGCACAAGATTCGTCAGGCTCGGCGGAGTGTCGGTCCGCCGCGTTGGGCGGTGCCTGTCCGGCGGTGACCGGTCCACCCGGTGGGTCCGGCGGAACGGCGGTTCCCGTCAGGCGCCCAGCCGGGTCGTACGCAGCCGTTCGGTCATCGTGTTTGGCCCGGTCAGCTGGGTTCGGGCGACACGTTGGCGCCCCATCAGGAAGAGCACCAGCTCACCCGGGGAGCCGACCAGGCGTACGGGTTCGCCGCCGGCGCCGGTCGACGTCTCGCCGTACCCGGGTGCCTGGACGAGCAGCGCGGCCGGAAAGCGGCGCAGCGCCATCCGCGCCAGCAGCGGCAGTTTTTTCCAGAGGAACGCCTGGTGCCCGGGGGAGAGGTCGCGGGGAGCCCAGTCCGGCTGGGCGCGACGCACGTCCTCGTGGTGGACGAAGAACTCCATGCCGTTGGCCGCCTCGTCGAGCCACACGCTGCTCAGCGGACTCCAACGGGGTGGATGGCGCACCTGGTCGACCAGCTCGGGGTACGGGCGCCGCGCCGCCCGCCGCAGCATCCGTTCGGTGTACCCGGCCAGCGGGCGGACCACCAGCCCGACCGCGGCGTCCGGCCGCCGTTCGCGTATCACGAGGTGGGCGGCGAGTTCACGGGTGCCCCATCCCTCGTTGATGGTCGGCGCCTCCGGACCGAGCGTGACAAGAAGGTCGGCGAGGGACTGACGTTCCGATTCGGCGTACCGAGGCATGGTTCCGATCGTAGGCGCGATCACACCCGCCAGGTCGGCCCGGACCGCCCGCCGGGTGAGGATGGGGGTGACCGCTGCCACATTCAGCCCCAGATCGTCCCCGATCAGCCAGATCGGTAAGGATGTGATGGACGCCGGGCGGTAAGGATGAGGTAGGCACCGGTGGCTTACGTCGGGGGAGCGAGTGGCGAGCAAGACAAGTCGGGACGTACTCAGTCGAGGGATGCGGGTGCTCGGCCGGGCGATCCGCGAGGAACCTCGGATCTTCGCCATCTCGGTCAGTGGCAGCGTGCTCTTCGGGCTGGTGACCATCGCCAGCGCGTACGTGGTCGGGGCGATCGTCGGCGACGTGGTGGTTCCCGCGATCACCGACCGGCGGGCCGACGCGGCGCTGGTGGCGCTCGCCGCCGCCGCCCTGGTCGGGGTGAGCCTGCTCAAGGTGCTCGGCGTCTTCGGACGCCGGATCGCCGCCGGCTACATGCAGTACCGGCTCCAGGCCACCTACCGTCGCCGGGTCACCCGGCGCTACCTCGACCTCCCGCTGGCCTGGCACCACCGGCACGCCACCGGCACCCTGCTCTCCAACGCCAACTCCGACGTCGAGGCGACCTGGTACCCGATCGCGCCGCTGCCCTTCGCGGTCGGCACCCTGGTGATGCTGGTCGCCGCGATCGGCTCGCTCTTCTTCACCGACTGGGTGCTCGCCATGGTCGGCGTGGCGATCTTCCCCGCGCTCTTCGCGCTCAACGTCGTCTACTCCCGCCGGATGGCGCCGCGCCAGGCGCGGGCGCAGCAGTTACGGGGCGAGGTCAGCGCGATCGCGCACGAGAGCTTCGACGGGGCCCTCGTGGTCAAGACCATGGGCCGGGAGGCCCAGGAGACGGCCCGGTTCGGCGACCGGGCCGCTGAACTGCGGGACGCCCTGATCGCGGTCGGCCGGCTGCGCGGCGTCTTCGACCCGATGCTCGACACCCTGCCCAGCCTCGGCACCCTCGCCGTGCTGCTGGTCGGGGCGCTCCGGCTGCGCCAGGGCGCGGTCACCGTGACCGAACTGGTCAGCGTCGCCTTCCTCTTCACCGTGCTGGCCTTCCCGGTACGCGCGATCGGCTGGGTCCTCGCCGAACTCCCGCGCAGCGTCGCCGGCTGGGACCGGGTGCAGCGGGTGCTCACCGCCACCGGAGACATGCCGTACGGGCAGACCGTGCTGGACCGGCGTGGAGACGCGCCGGCCACGCTCGTCTTCGACCGGGTCGAGTTCGGCTACGACCCGCCCGAGTCCGACGACGAGTCGGCCGCTCTCGGCGGCCCGCCCACCGCCACCGACCCGGACGGCGTCGACGTCCCGGCCGACCCGGTGGGAGTGGACCTGCTCGCCGACCCGGACGACGCCACCGCCGCCGCCGAGCGTGCCGGCGACGGCCCGGCCGGACCGGGACGTCGGCCGGGCGGCCGGGTACCGGTGCTGCGGGACGTCTCGTTCACCGTGCCGGCCGGCCGTACCGTCGCCCTGGTCGGACCGACCGGGTCCGGCAAGTCCACGATCGTGTCGCTCGGCGTACGGCTGGTCGACCCGCAGTCCGGCACGATCAGCCTGGACGGCACCGACGTCCGGTCGCTCACCGCCGCCTCGCTCACCGACACCGTGGCCCTGGTGGCACAGGTGCCGTTCGTCTTCGACGACACCGTCCGGGCCAACATCGCCCTCGACCGGCCGGGCATCACCGACGACGACGTCTGGGCGGCACTGCGGCTGGCCGAGGCGGACGGGTTCATCGCGGCCCTGCCGGACGGGCTGGACACCGCCGTCGGCGAACGCGGCACCTCCCTCTCCGGTGGCCAGCGCCAGCGGCTCACCCTCGCCCGCGCGCTCGCCGGGCGGCCCCGCCTGCTGGTTCTCGACGACGCCACCAGCGCGGTCGACCCGAGAGTCGAGGCCGCCATCCTCGCCGCCCTCAGCCGCGGCGCCGCCGCCGGCACCGAGGAACCGGCCGACGGCACCGGGAACCCGCCGACCAGGCCGATGGCCAGTTCGATCCTGGTGGTCGCCTACCGCCGGGCCACCATCGCGCTCGCCGACGAGGTGATCTACGTCGAGCAGGGCCGGGTGATCGCCCGGGGCACCCACCCCGAACTGCTGGCCACCGTGCCGGGCTACGCCGACCTGGTCACCGCCTACGAGAAGGCGGAAGCCGAACGCGAACGGGAGAAGGCGTACGTGAAAGAGTCGGACGACGACGTCAGCGAGGTGAAGGCGTGAGCACCGACGCGACGACCGTGGCCGGCACCGAACCGACCGAGGGCACCTGGCGCACCCTGCGCCGTGGCCTCGCACTCTCCCCCGAACTGCGTACCGGCCTCGCCGGCACGCTCGGGTTCGCCCTGGTGTCGATGATCGGACGGGCCGCCGTACCGGTCGCGATCCAACAGGGCATCGACCGCGGCCTGCGCGCGGCCGGCGGCCCGGACCTCGGCGTGGTCGGCCTGGTGGTCGCCCTCACCGCCGCGGTGCTGGTGCTGACCACGGTCTGCGGCTACCTGATGATGCGCCGGCTCTTCACCGTCAGCGAGACCGCGCTCGCCGGGGTACGCACCCGTGCCTTCCGCCACGTGCACGACCTGTCGATGCTGCACCAGCAGTCGGAGCGGCGCGGCTCGCTCGTCTCCCGGGTCACCAGCGACGTCGACCAGATCACCCAGTTCCTCCAGTGGGGCGGTGTGATCCTGCTGATCAGCGCCGGTCAGGTGGTGGTCACCGCGATCGTGATGGCGGTCTACTCCTGGCAGCTCACCCTGGTGGTGTTCGCCGCGTTCATTCCCGCGGTCCTGGTCATCCGGGCCTTCCAGAAGCGGCTCGCCAAGGTCTACGGGGTGGTCCGGCAACGGATGGGCGCCCTGCTCGGAGTGATCGCGGAGAGCGTCGTCGGAGCCCAGGTCATCCGGGCGTACGGCGTCTCGGGTCGGACCGCCGCCCGGCTCGACGAGGCGATCGCCGGCCAGCGCGCCGCCCAGCAGAAGGCGATCCGGACCAGCGTGGTGAGCTTCTCCACCGGCGAGATCTCCGCCGGCCTGGCGCTCGCCGCGGTGGTCGTGCTCGGTGTCCGGCTCGGTGTGGACGGGACGCTCAGCATCGGGCAGCTCACCGCCTTCCTCTTCCTGGTGACCCTCTTCATCCAGCCCGTCCAGATCGCCACCGAGGTCCTCAACGAGGCGCAGAACGCGGTCGCCGGCTGGCGTCGGGTGCTCGACGTACTCGACCTGGCCCCGGACGTCGCCGACCCCGGCGAGCAGGGCGTCGACCTGCCGGCGGGACCGATCGAGGTGCGGTTCGCCGAGATCGGCTTCGCCTATCCGGGCGGCCCGCCGGTGCTGACCGACATTGACGTGGAGATCCCGGCCAAGAGCCGGGTGGCGGTCGTCGGCGAAACCGGAAGCGGCAAGACCACCTTCGCGAAGCTGCTCACCCGGCTGATGGACCCGAGCACCGGTACGGTGCTCCTCTCCGGTGTCCCGCTGGACCGGGTGCGGTTCTCGTCGCTGCGCTCCCGGGTGGTGATGGTCCCGCAGGACGGCTTCCTCTTCGACTCGACGGTGGCGGAGAACGTCCGCTTCGGTCGTCCGGGCTGCTCCGAGCAGGAGTTGGCGGCGGCCTTCGACGAACTCGGCCTCACCGACTGGGTCGAGGGGCTACCGGAAGGGCTGCACACCCGGGTGGGCGAACGCGGCGAGGCGTTGAGTGTCGGCGAGCGCCAACTGGTCGCGCTGGCCCGCGCGTACGTGGCCGACCCGGACCTGCTCGTGCTCGACGAGGCGACCAGCGCGGTCGACCCGGCAACCGAGGTACGCCTCCAGCGGACCCTGGACGCGGTCACCCGGGGCCGGACCACGGTGGCGATCGCGCACCGGCTCTCCACCGCCCAGGCAGCCGACGAGGTGATCGTGGTCGACCGGGGTCGGATCGTGCAGCGCGGCCCGCACGACGACCTGGTCCTCGACCCCACCTCCACCTACGGCCTCCTCTACGCCTCCTGGCTCGAACAAACCCGCTGAGGTGTAAGGAAGGGGCCCTTGTTAACGCTATGCGTTAACAAGGGCCCCTTCCTTACACGCGGGGTGGAGCGCTGTGGGGGTCAGCGGGAGTAGAACTCGACCACGAGCTGCTCGTCGCAGATCACCGGAACCTCGCGCCGGACGGGCGTACGGACCAGGGTCGCGGTCAGGTCGGTGAGGCTGACCGAGAGGTACGGGGCGGTCGGCCCGTCGCCGCTGTGCGCACCCGCGGTGGCGAGCTGGAACGGCGGCTTCTGCCGGCTGCGCTCGCGCACCCGTACGGTCTGGCCCGGGCGTAACCGGTACGACGGGCGGTCGACCTTGACGCCGTCCACGACGAAGTGTCCGTGCGCCACCAGTTGCCGCGCCTGGTAGATCGTGCGGGCCAGACCTGCCCGGTGCACCACCGCGTCGAGGCGCCGTTCGAGGAGGCCGACCAGGTTCTCGCCGGTCTTGCCGTCGAGGCGTACGGCGTCGTCGAAGGCGCGTCGCAGCTGTGTCTCGCTGACGTTGTACTGGTGCCGCAGTCGCTGCTTCTCCAGGAGTCGTACCTGGTAGTCCGAGGTCTTGCGGCGTTGCCGGCCGTGTACGCCGGGCGGGTACGGCCGCCGCTCGAAGTACTTCACGCACTTCGCGGTGAGCGGGATGCCGAGGGCACGGGAGATTCGGACCTTGGGTCTTGCCTGGTTCACGTGGACGTCTCCTGCTTCGTAGGTTAGCCTGCCCTAACTTAGCCCACCCTAAGACACCACTCGGAGGTCCGGCCATGCAACCCACTCCCGCCGAGGTCGCCCGTACGTTGGCCGCTGGCCGGATCGCCGCCAGCGCGTACGTCGCGAACCGTCCCGGCCCGTACCGGACGCGACACGTCAGCGACGCGCTCGGTCGGGTGCTCCTGCTCGTCCCGGTCATCGACGACCTGGCGCTGGCCCTGCGCCCGGTGCCGGGCACCGACGACACCGCGCTCGTCCTCGACGTACGCGACCTGCCGCCGACGGCCGGCGCACCGCCGCTGGGCCGGGCCTGGATCTCGGGGTGGGCGACCGCCCTCGACGGCGCCGAGGCCCAGCAGGCCGCGCTGGACTACGCCGAGATCGAACCCACCGGCGACCTGCTCGACGTCGGCAGCCGGTTCGTGCTGTACCGGTTCGAGCCGGCCGAGGTCCGACTGGAGCGGGAGGGCGAGACCATCCACGTCGACCCGGCCGAGTACGGCGCGGCGGAGCCCGATCCGCTGCACCACCTGGAGCGGGAACTCCTGGCCGACCTGGCCGACCACCACCAGCGGGAGATCACCGAGTTCGTGCTGCGGCAACTCGGCGAATCCGCCGGCCCGCACCGGGAGGGTCCGCCGCCGCGGGTGGTCCGCCTGGACCGGTACGGCTTCGTGGTGCTGCTCGGCGCGCCCGGTTCCCGTTACCGGGCCCGACTCGCCTTCCCCCGGCCGGTACGCGACCACGCCGACCTGGTCCAGTTGCTGCACCCGGTGCTCTGGCCAGCCCGTCACGCCCAGCCGGAACGGGGTCGGCTCCACCAGGGCGGACCCACCGCCTCCTGACCCGCCGGGCCGGTGGCTCGGCTCAGGCCGTCGGTGGTGCGCCCGTCGACACCCCGGCCGGCGTCCCCGGCACCGAGCACGGCGTCCCCGGCACGGAATGCGGCGTCCCCGGCACCGAGTGCGGCGTCCCCGGCACGGAATGCGGCGTCCCCGGCACCGTTTGGGCCGCGAAGACGTCGGTCAGATCCCCGGTGAGGTAACGCTGCACGGTTGGCGCGATCGCCGCCACCGCCACCTCGGCCGGCACGACGGCCAGCGGCTCGATCCGGAGCAGGTAGCGGGCCATCGCCAGCCCAACCAGTTGGGAGGCGACCAGGGAGGTGCGCAGGGGCGCCTCCGCCGGGGGCAGGTCCAGCCCGGCCATGGCCCGACGGAGGATCTGGGTGACCACGAACTCGCGCATCAGCCGGGCGGTCCACTCGTTGCTGATGACCGACCGGAGCAGGGCCACTCCGGCCGCACCGGCGGGAGAGTCCCAGACCCGCAGGAAGGTCCGGACCAGCCGCTCTCCCACCCCGTCCGGCCCGTCGGCGAGGACCTGCGGCAGCAGTTCGTCCGGGTCGAAGGGAACGTTCATCACGGCCATGAAGAGCTTGTTCTTGGCCCCGAAGTAGTGGTGGACCAGCGCCGGGTCAACCCCGGCGCCGGCCGCGATCGTCCGGATCGAGGCGCCGTCGAAGCCACGTTCGGCGAACGCCTCCCGGGCGGAGGTGAGAATCGCCTCGCGGGTGTCGGGGTTGCCCGGCCGCCGCCCGGTCCGTCGTGCCATCGCCGTACCTCGTCCTCGTCCCGTGGTGGTGCGCGGTCGTCCCGCGTCAGCCGGTGCGCCGACGCAGCGTGGCCGCGGCGAGGACCAGGGCCACCAGCACCGCGCCGACCACCACCGCCAGGTCGCGCCACATGGTGCCGGTCGGCTCGGCGTGCGCACCCACCTGTTGCAGCGCCTCGACCGCGTACGACAGCGGTAGCACGTCGCTGATCGCCTGGAGCCAGTCGGCCATCCGGTCCCGTCCGACGAACAGGCCACAGAGCAGGAGCTGCGGGATCACCACGACCGGCATGAACTGTACGGCCTGGAACTCGGTCTGCGCGAAGGCGCTGCAGAACAGGCCGAGGGCGACCCCGAGCACGGCGTTGACCACCGCGATCAGGATGACCAGACCGGCGCTGCCGGTGGTGTGCAGGTCGAACAGCCAGTACGCCACACCGGTGGCGACGCTCGCCTGCACCGCCGCCGCCAGCCCGAACGCGATGCCGTAGCCGAAGAGCAGATCGAGTTTGCCCAGTGGGGTGGTGAGCAACCGTTCCAGCGTGCCGGAGGTGCGTTCACGCAGCATCGCGATGCTGGTCACCAGGAACATGATGACGAACGGGAAGACGCCGAGCATGATCAGCGCGATCCGGTCGAAGGTGCTCGGCTGGCCGGGCATCGTGGGCTGGTTCTCGAACATGAAGTAGAGCAGGGTGAGCAGCACCGTCGGCACCACCACCAGCATCGCGACCGTACGCGGGTCGTGGCGGAGCTGGCGCAGGATCCGCCCGGTCGTGGCGGCGAGCAGTCGGACGTTCATCGGGTCACCGTCCCGGTCTCGGTGGCGCCGTCGGCCGGTGCCCGGGACGGCGGTGGGGGCGGGGCGGGGACGCTTCGGTCCGGCTCGCCTCGTTCCTCCTGATCAGACGGAGGAAGGCCTCCTCCAGGTCGTCGGTGCCGGCGCTGGCGCGTACGGCGGCGGGGGTGTCGTCGGCGATCAGCCGGCCCCCGCGGATCAGCAGCAACCGATCGCAGCGCGCCGCCTCGTCCATCACGTGACTGGATACCACCAGGGTGGTGCCCGCGGCGGCCATGGCGTGAAACCGGTCCCACAACTCGGCCCGGAGCACCGGGTCCTGCCCGACCGTGGGCTCGTCGAGGATCACCAGTTCGGGTTCGCCGACGATGGCGCAGGCCAGCGACGCCCGGCTGCGCTGCCCGCCGGAGAGTGTGCCGACCAGTTGGTGCGCGGCCGGGGCGAGGCCGACGTCGGCTATCGCCCGATCGGCCTCCCGGGCGCTGCGCCCCTGCAGGGTGGCGAAGTAGCGGGCGTTCTCCCGGACGGTCAGGTCCGTGTAGACGCTCGGCGCCTGAGTCAGATAGCCGAGCCGGTGGCGCAGCGAGGCGCTGCCGGCCGGCTCGCCCAGCACGGTGACCGTGCCGGAAGTGACGATCTGCACGCCGACCACGGCCCGCAGCAGGGTGGTCTTGCCGCTGCCGCTCGGCCCGAGCACGCCGGTGACGCTGCCGCGCGGCAGCGCGCAGGTCAGGCCGTGCAGCACCCGCCGCCCGCCCCGGTCGACGACGAGGTCGCGCAGATCGATCGCGGTGTTCATGGCACCTCCTCCGATTAATTCAACGCTTGTTGAACTCAACGCTAGTTGAAATCTTGACGTCCGGCAATCGCCCGGCCGTCCCACAATCGACCCCGAGTTCGGTCCCGGACCCTTGACGCCGACCCGGGTAACCCTGGAAGCCTGGGGCGATGGAGACCCGACTGGACGACACCACGCTCACCGTCGGCGAGGCCGCGGAGCGGGTCGGCCTGACCGCGTACACCCTGCGCTGGTACGAGCAGGAGGGACTGGTCTCGCCGGTCGGTCGGGACTCGGCCGGCCGACGGCGCTACACCACCTCCGACATCGACTGGCTGATGTTGCTCACCCGGTTGCGCCGCACCGGCATGCCCGTACGTGACATGCGCCGCTACGCCGAACTGGCCCGCCAGGGAGACCACACCCTGGGCGCCCGGCGCCAGCTCTTCCAGGCCCACCGGGAACGGGTGCTGGCCCGGATGGCGGAGCTGGAACAGGACCTGGCCGTGCTCAACTTCAAGATCGAGGTGTACGGCCAGCAGGAACGCGCGGACTGAGGTCACCGCCAACGACCGGGCCGGGCGGGTACGGGTGGACGCGCACCCTCCCCCGTGCGGAACAATCGGTAACTGTGCCCGTACCTGACCTGCCGGTAGGCGCCCCGCCGGCCACCCCGCCCGCCACCCCGACCGCCCCGGCCCCGACCGGCCCCCGTTCCGGGCTCGACCCAGCGATCGCCGCCCGCCTGCGCCGGGGCGCCGACGGCCTCGTCGCGGCGGTGGTCCGCCAGCACGACTCGGGCGAGGTGCTGATGGTCGCCTGGATGGACGACGAGGCGCTGCACCGGACGCTCACCACCGGCCGGGCCACCTACTGGTCACGCAGCCGCCGCGAATACTGGGTCAAGGGCGCCACCTCCGGCCACCACCAGTACGTCCGCTCCGTCTCGCTCGACTGCGACGGCGACGCCCTGCTGGTCAGCGTGGACCAGGTCGGACCGGCCTGCCACACCGGCAACCGGAGCTGCTTCGCCGACCACCTGCCGGTCACCGGGCTCCACGACCCGGCCACGGCACCGTCCGAACACCCCGCCACCGCGCAGTCGAACCCGGCCCACGTCCGGCCCGAGACCCCGGCGGTGACCCGATGAGCCAGACCACCGGCGCGGTCAACCCGGACGAGGCGACCTTCCGCGACCTGGCCGACGGCCGACGGGTGGTGCCGGTGACCCGGCGACTGCTCGCCGACGCCGAGACCCCGGTCGGCGTCTACCGGAAGCTGGCCGGCGGTCCGGGAACCTTCCTGCTGGAGTCGGCCGAGCAGGGCGCCGGGCCGGGCGGCGCCGCCTGGTCCCGCTACTCCTTCATCGGCGTACGCAGCAGTGCCACCCTGGTCGAACGGAACGGCGAGGCACACTGGCTCGGGCAGCCGCCCGCCGGTGTGCCGACCGCCGGTGACCCGGTACGCGCCCTCCGGGAGACCGTCGCCGCGCTGGCCGGACCCGAACCCAGCGCCGGAGCCGACACCCTGCCGCCGCTGACCGGTGGCATGGTCGGCTACCTCGGGTACGACTTCGTCCGCCGCCTCGAACGCCTGCCGTCGCAGGCCAAGGACGACCTCGGCCTGCCCGAACTGGGCATGATGCTCGCCACCGACCTGGTGGTGCTGGACCACTTCGACGGCTCGGCGATCCTGGTCGCGAACGCGGTGCTGCCGCCGCCGGACGAGCCGGACCGGGCCGGGCGGGTGCTCGCCGCGTACCACCAGGCGGTCGGCCGGCTCGACGCGATGACCACCGCGCTCTCCCGCCCGATCCCGCCGATGATCTCGACGGTGGAGAGCCAGCCCCCCGGTGAGGTGCTCTGCCGTACGCCCGACGGCGAGTATCCGTTGGCGGTGGAGGAGGCCAAGGAGGCGATCCGGGCCGGCGAGTGTTTCCAGATCGTGCTCAGCCAGCGTTTCGAACGGGACACCCGGGCCGATCCGCTCGACGTCTACCGGGTGCTGCGGACCACCAACCCGAGCCCGTACATGTACCTGCTCCGCTTCGACGGCTTCGACATCGTCGGCTCGTCACCCGAGGCGCACCTCAAGGTGACCGCCGCCGAGGGAGGTTCCCGCCGGGCCATGCTGCACCCGATCGCCGGGACCCGACCGCGCGGCGGCACCCCGGAGCAGGACAACCGGCTCGGCGCCGAACTGCTCGCCGACCCGAAGGAGCGGTCCGAGCACGTGATGCTGGTCGACCTGGGACGCAATGACCTCGGCCGGGTCTGCCAGCCGGGCACCGTCGAGGTGCCCGAGTTCGCCACCATCGAGCGGTACAGCCACGTCATGCACATCGTCTCGACCGTGGTGGGCACGCTGCGGGAGGACCGTACGGCGTTCGACGCGCTCGCCGCGACCTTCCCGGCCGGCACCCTCTCCGGCGCGCCCAAGGTACGGGCGATGGAGATCATCGAGAGTCTGGAGCCGACCCGGCGGGGCCTCTACGGCGGCACCGTCGGCTACTTCGGCTTCGGTGGCGACATGGACATGGCGATCGCCATCCGGACCGCCCTGATCCGGGACGGCCGGGCCTACGTGCAGGCCGGCGCCGGGATCGTCGCGGACTCCGACCCGGCGGCCGAGGACCAGGAGACCCGGAACAAGGCCGCCGCCGTACTCGCCGCCATCGCCGCCGCCGAGACCCTCCGGGCGGCCCGATGAGCACCCGGCCGGCTCGTCCGGCTCGACGGCAGCTGACGTACGCGGTGCTGCTCTGCCTGGCCGGTGCGGGGCTGGCGCTCTACGCGGCGACCAGGACCTGGTCGGTGGTGGTCACCGTCCGGGCGACGCCACTACCCTCGAAGATCGTCACCCAGACCGGCGGCGACCTGCTGCCCTGGCTGCCGGCGCTGGCGTTGGTCGGCCTGGCCGCCTCCGGTGCCCTGCTCGCCACCCGGGGGGCCGGTCGGCGGTTGGTCGGCGGGCTGATGGTGCTGGTCGGACTCGGTGTCGCGGCCGGTGGCGTGAACGGGCTCGTCGGTCTGGAGGGTCACCAGACGAAGCTGGTCTGGGCGGTGCTCTGCGGGTTGGGCGGACTGCTGGTCGTCGCCGCCGGCCTGATCACCGCCGTACGCGGCCACACCTGGCCGGCGATGGGCGCCCGGTACGACCGGTCGCGTCCCGGCACTCCGGGCACGGGCCACGCTCCGGCCGACACCACCGAGAAGGGCGGCCGGGTGGAGGCCGGACGGACCGTCGCCGCCTGGGACGCGCTCGACCGGGGCGAGGACCCGACAATCAACTGACCGGGGAGGCGGCCCGGCTACCAGGCGTGGCCGCCCCGCTGGTCCGGCCGGCGGCAGCGGTACGGGCCGCCCCGCTGGTCCGGCCGGCGGCAGCGGTACGGGACGCGGTGAGCGCGGCCACCATCGCCCGGACCTCGTCCCGTTGGTGCGCCCGGTCCCGGTCGGCGCAGATCGCGGCCCAGGCGTTGCCCCGGGCGGTGCTGGCCCGGGCGTCGCCGACCACGGCCCGCTCCACCGAGTGGACCACGCCGATCGCCACCGAGGCCACCGCGCGCGGGATGCTGGTCAGGTCGATGGTCGAGCCCGGCCCGGTGCTGCTCATGGTCCACCCCGCACGATGATCGAACGACGCCGCCGCGGCCACCCCGCGACCAGTCTGCCCGACGTCGATGGTGCCCATGAGGTGTTTCGAACCGGTGACCCGGCGGTCAACTGTGCCGTACGAGGCGGTACGGGCGACGATTCGGCGGGCTGCGCGGTCCGCCCGAGCGTGGTGTGATTACCCGATGACCGTCGATGGTGCCGGTGGCAGTGGGTGATAGTCCCCTCACCAGCGGTCGGCCATTATGCCCGAGCCCACCTGGTGAGGTGCGCCATACCCCCCGGCTCCGGCCCCAGCCCGGCGCCCCCTAGCATCGGCCCATGACGCCCGGAGAGGGGAGTCCGTTGGTGACTGCTGAGCATCCACACGCGGAGGGGGACGGCGCCGCGCCGGCCGCCCCCGTCAGTGTGCTCGACGAGATCCTGGCCGGAGTGCGCGAGGACGTCGAACGCCGTCAGGCCGAGGTCCCGCTGGAGCGGATCCGGGAGCTGGCCGCAGCCATGCCCCCGCCCCGCGACGCGTACGCGGCGCTGCGACGCCCCGGCGTCGGCGTGATCGCCGAGGTCAAGCGTTCGTCGCCGTCCAAGGGTCAGTTGGCCGAGATCGCCGATCCGGCCGAGTTGGCCGGTGAGTACGCCGGTGGCGGCGCCCGCTGCATCAGCGTGCTGACCGAGGGGCGCTGGTTCGGCGGATCGCTGGCCGACCTCGCCGCCGTCCGGGCAGCGGTCGACATCCCGGTGCTCCGCAAGGACTTCGTCGTCTCCAGTTACCAGGTGCACGAGGCGCGAGCCCACGGCGCCGACCTGGTGCTGTTGATCGTCGCCGCGCTGGAGCAGAACGCGCTGGTCGGCCTGCTGGAGCGGATCGAGTCGCTCGGCATGACCGCCCTCGTCGAGGTGCACGACGAGGAGGAGGCGGACCGGGCGCTGGAGGCCGGGGCCCAGGTGATCGGCGTGAACGCCCGCAACCTGCGCACCCTGGAGGTCGACCGTTCGGTCTTCGAGCGGATCGCCCCCGGCCTGCCGAACAGCGTCGTCAAGATCGCCGAATCGGGCGTACGGGGACCGCACGACCTGATCAGGTACGCCTCGGCGGGAGCCGACGCGGTGCTGGTCGGCGAGGGACTGGTCACCCAGAAGAGCCCACGCGAGGCGGTGGCCGAACTGGTCAACGCCGGCAACCACCCGGCCACACCCCGGCCGGTTCGCTGACCCGGGCCGTACCGACCGGGTTGGCGCGACGGGTCCGCCCGGCGTCCCGCCCGGCCGGTCCGGCGGTCGCCGTACGGGGGTGAGGGCGGTCGCCGGCGCTTCCTGGCCGGTCCGCCCCGGCGGGCCTACGTTCCCCGGCCGGTCCGCCTCCCGGCTGGTAGCCGATTCGTGGCGTGTCCTGCCGGTCGAGCAGGTCCGTCGCCGGTGCTTCCCGATGGTGAGCGGGCTCACGGACAAACGCGCAGGACCGAGCAGAGCTGAGGCCACTCGGGTAGAAGCTGCCTGCCCGGGGTGCCACACCGAGCGGGTACGGCGGTACCGTGTGCAATCGTGACCCTAGCCTCAGTGTCCCCGCTGGCATCCCTGCCCAGTCCGAGCACCGCCGTCTGGGAGGTCGGGCCGATCCCGATCAGGGCCTACGCGCTCTGCATCGTGTTGGGCATCGTCGTGGCCGCGGTGGTGGCCGAGTACCGGCTCCGTGCGCGCGGAGTCGCGCCCTGGGCGATCCTGGACATCGCGGTCTGGGCGGTGCCGTTCGGCATCGTCGGCGCGCGGATCTACCACGTGATCACGTCGCCGCAGGCGTACTTCGGTGCGGACGGTGACCCGATCAGGGCGCTCTACATCTGGGAGGGCGGCCTCGGTATCTGGGGAGCGGTCGCCGGTGGTGCGGTCGGTGCCTGGCTCGCCGCCCGCCAGCTCGGCATCCCGCTCACCGTGGTCGCCGACGCGCTTGCCCCGGGTCTGCCACTGGCCCAGGCGGTGGGCCGGTTCGGCAACTGGTTCAACAACGAACTCTTCGGCGGACGCACCACCCTGCCCTGGGGCCTGGAGATCCACCGGATGGATTCCGGCAACCCGGGTCACGCACTGCTGGACGAGAACGGCAACCCGATCCTGGAGCCCGGGCTCTACCACCCGACCTTCGCCTACGAGGCGCTCTGGAACGTCGGCGTGGCCCTGCTGGTGTTCCTGGTCGACCGCAAGCTCAAGCTCGGCCGGGGGCGCGCCTTCGCGCTCTACGTGATGGGTTACACCGTCGGCCGGTTCTGGATCGAGCTGCTCCGTACCGACCAGGCCAACGAGATCCTCGGTGTCCGGCTCAACGTCTGGACCGCCGTGGTGGTCTTCCTCGGTGCGTTGATCTACTTCCTGCGGGTCCGTGGGCCGCAGCAGTTCCTGGTGCCGTTGGGTGCCCGGTCGACCACGGTCGCCCCGAGCGACGACGAGATCGACGGCACCGACGGTGAGCCCGCGGCGAAGAGCGACATCTCCCAGGTCGACCTCTCCCGGCGTACCCTCGCCCCCGACGCCAGCGGCATCCCCGAGGGCTACCGGGTGGTCACCGAGGAGCAGTACCAGACGTACCTGCGCACCGGTGAGCTGCCCGAGCCGGAGCCCGGCACGACCGACGGAGCGGACCGCTCCCTCGACGATATCGACGATATCGACGACGACGAGTCGGACGAGCCGACCGCGACCGAGCGGTCCGACGACGACGAGCGGCCGACGGGGGACACCGGGCAGGCTCGGGCGGGCGCCGCGCCGCCGGGCAACGCGGACCGCGAGAGCTGAGCGGAGGAACCGCAGCCATGCGTACGGCCGTGGTGGTGGGCGCGGGAATCGGTGGCCTCGCCGTCGCCGGTGCCCTCGCCCGTTCCGGCTGGCAGGTCACCCTGCTGGAGCGGGGTGACCGGCTGCGGGCCGAGCAGACCGCACTGGTGCTCTGGCCCAACGGGGTACGGGCGCTCGGCGCGCTCGGGCTCGGCGACGGCCTGGACGCGATCGCCACCGCCCTGCCCGACGTCGGGGTCCGGCGCCCGGACGGGCACTGGCTGGTCCAGCCGCGCCCGATGGTCGACGAGCGGGCCCCGGTCGTGGTGCACCGGGAGGACCTGCACGACGCCCTGATCGCCGGACTCGGTGACCGGGTCGAGATCCGTACCGGGGTGCAGGTGCGTACCGTGCGCACGTCGGCGGCGGACCGCCCGGCGGTCGGTGACGGCCGCACCGAGTGGGAGGCCGACCTCGTGGTCGCCGCCGACGGCGTGGACAGCGTGATCCGGCAGCGACTGGCACCGGAGGCGACGGTGGTCAGTTCGGGTTCCGCCGCCTGGCGTGCGGTGATCCCCTGGTACCGGGCGCCGAAGCTCCCCGCCGACCAGTCCGTCAACGGCGAGACCCTGGGTGCCGGCTACCGGTTCGTGGCGATCTCGCTCGGCGAGCGTGGCTCGTCCGGTGGTTCCACCCGGGGCGGCATCTACTGGGTGGCGACCGCGGCGGGCGCGTCTCGGCCCGAGCCGCCGGAGACCCAGCTCGCCCTGCTCCGCCGCTGGTACGCGAACTGGCCGGCGCCGATCGGCGACCTGCTCGCCGCGACCGAGCCGGAGGACCTGGTCCAGCAGGAGGTACGCGAGCTGCGTCCGCTGCCCCGGGGGTTCGCCTTCCCGTCCGGACCCGGCGGGATCGTGCTACTCGGCGACGCCGCCCACGCGATGCCACACCACCTGGGACAGGGCGCCTGCCTGGCGTTCGAGGACGCGGCGACGCTCCGTTCGGCGGTCCGGGACGCCGTCCCCGGCGAGCCGTTGCGTGGTGCCGTCGAGGCGTACAACCGGGCTCGCCGGCCGCGCGCCGTCACCGTCGTACGCCAGACCCGCCGCATGTCGGCGGTGTTGCAGAGCCGGGGCCGGCTGGCGCTGCGCGCCCGGGACGCCGCCCTCGGCACGATCACTCCGAGGCTGATGGGCAGCGCCGCGACCGCCGCCGCGGCCTGGCGCCCCCCGGCCTGACCCGTTCCCCTCCGGTCCGCCCCCGCAGCACCCGCCCTCGCAGCATCCGCCCCGCAGGCATCCGCCCCGCGTCCCGGGCGCCGTTCCGGTCCTCGGGACGCCCGACCCGCACGGTGGATCCCGGCGAGGCACCGCCCAGAATCTGGCGCGGTGGGTGGTGGCGCGAGGGCCGAGCGGTGCGGGGATTCGTCCTCTTCGTTATCCGATCGGGCCGGACGGGGGGATGACCTCGGGGGGAAACACAGCGCAGACTACCCGGGACTGAGAGCGAGGGCTTCCAGGTGCGGGGTAGTGTGCCGGTTTCGCGGACCTCCGTGGGCTCGGGACATCGGGCCCGACGCGCGGTGCGACTGCTCGGCCCGGTCGAGCTGATCGGCCCGGACGGGCCGGTTCCGCTCACCGACGAGGTACGCCGGATGCTCGGTCTGCTCGCGCTCCGGGCGGGGCAACCGGTCGCCGCCGCCGACCTGCGTGGCGTCCTACCGCCCGGTGCCACCCCGGAGATCCACTCCCTCGACGGTGCCGCCGCCGCACTCGCCGCCGCACTGGACCGCGCCGGACTGCCGAACGCGGTGGTCGCCCACCCCATCGGCTACCTGCTGCGCCTACCGCCGCGCCGGGTCGACGTCCAGCGGTTCACCCGCCTGATCACCCGGGCCCGTCGCCGGATGGCGGCCGAGCAGTGGTCCGGGGCGCTGCCCCTGTTCGACGCCGCGCTGCGGCTCTGGCGGGTGCCGTTGCACAGCGACCCGCTCGGCGGCTGCCCGCCGCGCCCGTCCGGCTGGCTCGCCGCCGAGGTCGGACGGCTGGTCCAGGGCCGGGTCGCGGCGGTCGAGGAGCGCTGGGAGTGCGCTCTGCGGCTCGCCCTCGCCGCGCAGGCGACCGCCGGCGGGCCCACCGTGGACCGTGCCTCGGTGGTCGCCGGGCTCGCCGCCGCGCGTACCGGGCTCGCGGCGGTCGGCGAACTGGAGGCGGCCCTGGCCCGGCACCCACTGCGGGTGCGGCTCTGGGAACTGTTGCTGGTGGCATCCGCGATCGGTGCGGGCCGCAGTTCGGCCGCCAAGGTCGAGCAGCGGGCGCGGGACACCTTCCGGGAACAGTTGGGTGTCGAACCAGGTGAGCGACTGCGGTTCCTCGCCGCCGCGGCGCAACGCGGTGACCTGGCCCAACGGTGGCTTCCCTCGTACGGGCCCGAGCCGGTCTCCCGCCTCGCCGAGCGGGCCGTTGCCCGAGCTCCGCTGCCCGTGCCGATGACACCACTGCTCGGTCGCGACGCGCTGCTCGCCGTGGTCAACCAGCGGCTCGCGACGCAGCGGCTGGTGACCCTGACCGGGCCGGGCGGTGCCGGCAAGACCCGACTCGCGGTTGCCGCCGCGAGTCGTTTCGGCAGCGCCTGGTTCGTCGACCTCAGCTCGGTCGAGAGCCCGGTACGGGTGCCGGAGGCCGCCGCCGCAGCGCTCGGCGTACGGGCGGAGCCGGGGCGGGACGTGGTCGACACCCTGGCCGAGGAGATCGGGGGCACCCCGGCCCTGCTGGTGCTGGACAACTGTGAGCACCTGATCGCCGGTGGGGCGGAACTGGTCGACCGGTTGTTGGGCCGTTGCCCGGGACTGCTGGTGCTGGCGACGAGCCGGGTGCCGCTGCGGTTGCCGACGGAGGCGGTGGTGACGGTGCCGACGCTCGCCGTACCGCCGGAGGTGACCGGCAACACCATCGCCGGGCTCAGCGCCCATCCGGCCACCCGGCTCTTCCTGGAACGGGCACGGGCCCGCTCCGGACGACCGGTGCCGGAGGCGAGCGCCGACGCGGTGGCCCAGCTCTGTGTCGAACTGGACGGGTTGCCGTTGGCGATCGAACTGGCCGCGGCGCACGTGTCGGTGCTCGGTGTCGGTGAGATCGTCGCCCGGCTCCGCACCGACCCTCGGTTGCTCTCCAGTCCGGACCCGACCGCGCCGAGCCGGCACCGGACGCTGGCGGCGGCGGTGGAGACGAGCGTCGAGCGGTTGGACCCGGCGGCGCGGGCGCTCTTCGAGCGGTTGGCGGTCTGTGTCGGCGGCTTCGACGGGGAGACCGCCAGCGCCGTGGCCGGGCCGGACGCGCCGGCCGCGCTGGCGGCGTTGGTCGAGTCGTCGCTGGTGGTGCCGGCGCCGCTGGCCGCGCCGCCGTTGCCGGCGACCCTGCCACCCGGTCTGCCGCCACCGGCCGGACTCGCGCCGACCGGCCTGACACCGGCAGGGTTGCCATCGAGCGGCCTGTCACCCGCCGGCCTGTCACCCGCCGGCCTGTCACCCGCCGGCCTGTCACCCGCCGGCCTGTCACCCGCCGGCCTGTCACCCGCCGGGTTGGCGCCGCCGGAGGCCGGGTGGGGCGGGGACCGGCCGGGGGAGCCCTTGCCCACCGAGCCGTCCCCGGGTGGGTCGCCCCTGCCGCCGCGTTACCGGATGCTGGTGCCGATCCGCCGGCACGCGCTCGTCCTGCTCGGTGACGGCGAGGCGGCGGCGCGTACCGCGTTGGCGAAACACTGCCTGGGGCTGGCCGAGTGGGCTGACGCCCGGCTACGCGGAACGGATCAGGAGTGGTGGCTGCGCCGGCTACGTGCGGAGGCCGCGAACCTGCGGGCCGCGATGTCGTGGCTGGCGGAGGCGGGTGCGAGCGCGGACGTGCCGCCCTACGCCGAGTTGCGCCTCGCCGCGGCGCTGGCACGCTACTGCCGACTCGACGGGCACTACCGGGACGGGCACCGCTGGCTCGCCGCCGCGTTGGACCGGCACCCGGAGGCGCCGCCCGAGGTGCGGGCCGGTGCCGGTGCGGCGGCGGCGATGCTGGCGATGCTGAGCTGCGACTATCCGGCGGCGACCAGGCGTGCCGAGGCGGCGTTGGTGGCGTACCGACAGGTGGGCGACCAGGCGGGGGTGGCGCGGGTGTTGCTCACCCTCGGCTCGATCGCCCGGGAGCAGGCGCGGTACGTCGACTCCACTGTGTACCTCGCCACCGCCGCGGCGACCTTCGCCGAGTACGGCGACGAGTGGGGCGAGGCGCAGACCGTACAGCTGCGGGGTTTCACCGCCTGGCTCTCTGGTGACCTGGACCGGGCCGACTCGCGGTTGCGGGTCAGTCGCCGCTGGTACGAGCGGCTCGGCGACCCGCGGGCGGAGGCCGAGACGTTGATGAATCTCGGCGCGGTGGCGCTCTACCGGGGCGACACCGACCGGGCGGCGTCGTTGCTGGACGTGGCGCTCCGGCGGTATTCCGAGGTCGGTTTCCCGGAGGGGGTGGGCTGGGCGCACAACCTGCGTGGACTGGTGGAGTTGCGGGCCCGGCGACCCGATCGGGCCGGTGCGCACCTGCTGGCGAGCCTGGCCGCCCATCGGCAGGTCGGCGACCGGTGGCGTACGGCGAGCGTGCTGGAGGCGTTGGCGGAGGTGGCCCGGTTGGAGGGCGACGCGGTGCGCGGTGCGCGGCTGCTCGGTGCGGCGGCCGGGATTCGGGCCGAGATCGGCGCGCCGGTGCCGGCCTGTGAACGCCCGGACACCGAGGCGACCGGGCGGGCGCTCCGGGGTGAACTCGGTGATGCCGGGTTTGTCGTCGCGCACGGCTACGGTCTCAGCGCGCCGCTGGACAGCCTGCTCGCCGCCTTTCCGGGCCGGGGCGACCGGGCTCCCAGACCCGCCGCATCCCTTCCCCTGACCGGCTAGGGCCCGCCACTGGAGAGTATCTAGTCGATCAACGTTTGCGCAGGCAGCAGACGGCAGGCAGCAGGCAGCAGACGGCAGGCAGCAGACGGCAGGCAGCAGGCAGCAGGCAGCGGATGAAAGGCGGGCGACGGGGTTCAGGCGGTGACCGGGGCGGGTTCGGCGATGCAGGCGGTGCCGAGGCGACGGAACCCGGCCCGTAGGTAGATCCGGGCGATCTCCTCGCTGCCGGCGGAGAGGAAGACCAACTCGGTCCCGTGGTCGAGCAGGTGCCGGGCCAGTGCCGCGGTGACCGCCGCGGCCAGCCCGCGCCGCCGGGCCGACGGCAGGGTGGCGATGCCGGCGATCTCGGCCACGTCGCCGACCCGCATCGCCATGCCGGCGGCGATCACACCCTCGCCGGCCGATTCGGCCAGCGCGTAGGCCCGCCGCCCGTCGGCGGCCTGGGCCCGTTCCTCGTCCACCCGGCGGGAGGTGAGGGCGACGAGGGCGGCGTCGCGGGCGAGCGGTCCGGCATCGCCGACGGCGGTGCCGGGGGCGGCGAAGCCGACGGCGGCCACGGCCCGCTGGGCGGCGACGTCGCGGCCGAACTCCGGCGACGCCGGGTCGGCCAGCCGCACCGGTACGTCGCTCAGGCGCTCGGCCGGGGGCAGGGTGGTCGGGTCGAGCACCATCAGTGGTGCCTCCAGCACGGCGAGTCCGGCCGAGCGGGCCACCGCCAGCAGTTCCGGATGGTTCTCGTGCACCCACTCGAAGGCTTCCGGGACGCCGAGGGCACGCTGGCGCTCCCGTACGGTGCTGACGTCGGCGGCGCTCGGTGGCTCGGACGCGCCAGGGCGGGGTCGGGCGTAGAACGGCCATCCGGCCCCGTCACGAACGAAAAGCACCAAGCCCCCGTACGTTTCGGCGTGAGCTACGTCACGGGGCACGCCGTCATAAAAGCGTTCTAACCGCTCGAATACCTCAGGATGCACCAGGCCCACCGCGCGAGACTACATGTCCCACTCTCTGGAAGTGTGATCAATCCGTACTGGTGGTGCGAGGTAGGCCCTAACGTAGACTCAAGGAACCTCGCAGGGCCGACGTCGTCCCGACCCATGATTGAACGTGAGTGACGACAGGAGACCCGGTGGTTTTTCCGTACCCTCAGGGACCGCGCCTCTCCTCGCCGCCCGCCCCGCCGGCGTCGCCGGCCTCGGGTAACGCGACCCTGGCCGGGCCCCCCGAAGCGCAGGGGATGTACGACCCCGCCTACGAGCGTGACGCGTGTGGGGTTGCCTTCATCGCCGACCTGTACGGCCGGCGCTCGCACGACGTGGTCGCCAAGGGGCTCGGCGCGCTCTGCCGGCTCGACCACCGGGGCGCCCGGGGCGCGGAGCAGAACACCGGCGACGGCGCCGGCATCATGCTCCAGGTGCCGGACGAGTTCCTCCGCCAGACGGTCGACTTCCCGCTGCCACCGGCCGGGCAGTACGCCACCGGCCTGGTCTTCCTGCCGAACGACCCGGACGAGCGCCAGCGCGCCACCGCCGTTCTGGAGAAGTACGCCCTGGTCGAGGGGGCGGAGATCCTCGGTTGGCGGGACGTGCCGGTCGACCCGACCGACCTGGGCGAGACCGCCCTGAACGCCCGTCCGCTGATCCGGCAGGTCTTCCTTGCCGCCCGTCGCCTCACCGGCTCGGCCGCGGGTCCCGCCGGCACCGCGCTGACCGGCCTCGACCTGGACCGGGTCGCGTTCTGCGTACGCAAGCAGACCGAACGGGAGACGGCTGAGCGCGGCGTCCCGGCGTACTTCCCGTCGCTCTCCGCGCGGACCATGGTCTACAAGGGCATGCTCACGCCGGACCAGTTGCCAACCTTCTTCCCCGACCTCACCGACGAGCGGGTCACCAGTGCGATCGCCCTGGTGCACAGCCGGTTCTCCACGAACACGTTCCCGTCCTGGCCGTTGGCGCACCCGTACCGGTTCATCGCCCACAATGGAGAGATCAACACCATCCGGGGGAACAAGAACTGGATGAACGCCCGGGAGGCGCTGCTCGCCAGCCCCGCCCTGCCCGGCAACATCAAGCGGCTCTTCCCGGTCTGCACCCCCGGCGGCTCCGACTCGGCCAACTTCGACGAGGTCCTCGAACTGCTGCACCTGGCCGGGCGGAGCCTGCCGCACGCGGTGCTGATGATGATCCCCGAGGCGTGGGAGAACGACACCGAGATGGCCCCCGCAGAGCGGGCCTTCTACCGTTTCCACGCGAGCCTCATGGAGCCCTGGGACGGGCCGGCGTCGGTCGCCTTCACCGACGGCACCATCGTCGGCGCGGTACTCGACCGCAACGGACTGCGCCCCGGACGGTGGTGGCAGACCAGCGACGGACTGGTGGTCCTCGGCAGTGAGGCGGGCGTACTCGACCTCGACCCGGCGACCGTGGTGGCCAAGGGGCGGCTGCAACCGGGACGGATGTTCCTGGTCGACACCGCCGCCGGTCGGATCGTGCACGACGACGAGATCAAGGCCGGTCTCGCCGCCGAGCAGCCGTACGCCGAGTGGCTGCACGCCGGGCTGATCGACCTCGCCGACCTGCCCGCCCGCGAGCACACCGTCTACACCCACGACTCGGTCCAGCGCCGCCAGCAGACCTTCGGTTACACCGAGGAGGAGCTGAAGATCCTGATCGGGCCGATGGCGCGGACCGGTGCCGAACCGCTCGGTTCGATGGGGACGGACACCCCGATCTCGCCGTTGAGCACCCGCCCCCGGCTGCTCTACGACTACTTCCACCAGCTTTTCGCGCAGGTCACCAACCCGCCGCTGGACGCGATCCGGGAGGAACTGGTCACCAGCCTCCAGTCGACCATCGGCCCGGAGGGCAACCTGCTCGACCCGGGACCGGCGAGCTGCCGGCAGATCACGCTGCCGTACCCGGTGCTGGACAACGACGAGCTGGCCAAGCTTCTCTCCGTCGACGAGGACGGCGACCTGCCCGGCTTCAAGGCGGTCCGGGTCTCCGGCCTCTACCGCCTGCGGGACGGCGCGGCCGGCATCCGGGCCCGGTTGACCGAGATCTGCCGGCACGTCTCCGAGGCGATCGAGGACGGGGTCCGCATCCTGGTCCTCTCCGACCGCGACTCCACCGCCGACCTGGCCCCGATCCCGTCGCTGCTGCTCACCGCGGCCGTGCACCAGCACCTGGTACGCGAGCAGACCCGGACCCGGGCCGCGCTGATCGTCGAGTCCGGTGACTGCCGGGAGGTGCACCACGCCGCCGTGCTGATCGGCTACGGTGCCGCCGCGGTCAACCCGTACCTGGCCTTCGAGTCGGTCGAGGACCTGATCGCCACCGGTGCGCTGACCGGCATCGAGCAGGCGTTGGCGGTGCGCAACTACGTCAAGGCGCTCGGCAAGGGCGTCCTGAAGATCATGTCGAAGATGGGCATCTCCACCGTCTCGTCGTACTGCGGGGCGCAGGTCTTCGAGGCGGTCGGCCTCGACTCCCGCCTGGTCCAGCGCTACTTCGCCGGCACCCACGGTCGGATCGGCGGGATTGGCCTCACCGGCATCCACGAGGAGATCGCCGCCCGGCACGCCGTCGCGTACCCGCCGAGCGCGGCGGCCGGCGCACACCGCCGGCTGGAGGTCGGCGGCGAGTACCAGTGGCGCCGCGAGGGCGAACTGCACCTGTTCAACCCGGAGACGGTCTTCCTGCTCCAGCACGCCACCCGCAGCCGCCAGTGGGACGTCTTCCGCGACTACACCAGCAAGGTCGACGAGTTGGCCGCGAAGGCCGGCTCGCTGCGCGGGCTCTTCACCCTCCGCACGGGGGTGCGGCCGGCGGTGCCACTGGACGAGGTGGAACCGGCCAGCGAGATCGTCAAGCGGTTCGCCACCGGCGCCATGTCGTACGGCTCCATCTCGGCCGAGGCACACGAGACCCTCGCCATCGCGATGAACAACCTCGGCGGCAAGTCCAACACCGGCGAGGGCGGCGAGGACGTCGAGCGCCTCTACGACCCGCGCCGCCGCTCGTCCGTGAAGCAGATCGCCAGCGGTCGGTTCGGCGTGACCAGCGAATACCTGGTCAACGCGGACGACCTCCAGATCAAGATGGCGCAGGGGGCGAAGCCCGGCGAGGGCGGACAACTGCCCGGCAACAAGGTCTGGCCGTGGATCGCCCGTACCCGGCACGCGACCCCCGGCGTCGGCCTGATCTCCCCGCCACCGCACCACGACATCTACTCGATCGAGGATCTGGCGCAGCTCGTCCACGACCTGAAGAACGTCAACCCGGCCGCCCGGGTGCACGTCAAACTGGTCAGCGAGATCGGCGTCGGTACGGTCGCCGCCGGGGTGGCCAAGCTCAAGGCCGACGTCATCCTGATCTCCGGACACGACGGCGGCACCGGCGCCTCCCCGCTGAACTCGCTCAAACACGCCGGCACCCCGTGGGAGCTGGGCCTGGCCGAGGCGCAGCAGACGCTGCTCCTGAACAAGCTCCGCGACCGGGTCACCGTGCAGGTCGACGGCCAGCTCAAGACCGGTCGGGACGTGCTCGTCGCGGCACTGCTCGGCGCCGAGGAGTTCGGTTTCGCCACCGCCCCGCTGATCGTCGCCGGCTGCGTCATGATGCGGGTCTGCCACCTCGACACCTGCCCGGTCGGCATCGCCACCCAGAACCCGGTGCTGCGCGAGCGCTACACCGGCAAGCCGGAGTTCGTGGAGAACTTCTTCCTCTTCCTCGCCGAGGAGGTCCGCGGCTACCTGGCCGAGCTGGGCTTCCGCACACTGGAGGAGGCGATCGGCCAGACCGAGCTGCTCGACCTCGCCCCGGCACTGGACCACTGGAAGGCGCGCGGACTCGACCTGCGCCCCGTACTCCAGGTGCCGGAACTGCCCCCGGGCGCCGCCCGGCGCGGCATCCGCGCCCAGGACCACGGCCTCGCCGCCGCCCTGGACAACGAGCTGCTGGCTCTCGCGGCCCCGGCGTTGGCCGACGGCACCCCGGTCCGGGCCTCGATCCGGGTCCGCAACGAGCACCGCAGCGTCGGCGCGATGCTCGGCGGCGAGGTGACCCGCCGGTTCGGCGGTGCCGGCCTGCCCGCCGACACCATCGAGTTCGCGCTCAGCGGCACCGCCGGCCAGTCCTTCGGCGCGTTCCTGCCGGCCGGGGTGACCCTGCGGCTGCACGGCGACGCCAACGACTACGTCGGCAAGGGACTCTCCGGCGGCCGGCTGGTCGTCCGCCCGGACGCCGCCGCGCCGTTCGCCGCCCGCGCCACGGACCGAGGCGACGGTACGCCCGGCGCCGAGGACCAGATCATCGCCGGCAACACCATCCTGTACGGGGCGACCGCCGGCGAACTCTTCCTCCGGGGACGGGTGGGGGAGCGGTTCGCGGTGCGCAACTCCGGCGCGGTGACCGTGGTCGAGGGGGTCGGCGACCACGGCTGCGAGTACATGACCGGTGGCACCGTGGTGGTGCTCGGGCCAACCGGCCGTAACTTCGCCGCCGGCATGTCCGGTGGCGCCGCCTTCGTGTGGCGGCTCGACCGGCGTCGGGTCAACCCCGAACTGGTCGACCTCGCCCCGCTCACCGACGACGAGCGGGTCACCCTGCACGACCTGGTCCAGCGGCACTTCGCCGAGACCGACTCGGCGGTCGCCGAGCGGCTGCTCAAGCGCTGGCCGGAGGCGGTCGAGGAGTTCACCGCCGTGGTACCCCGTGACTACAAGCGGGTCATGCAGATCATGCGGGCCGCCGAAGCCGCCGGCCAGAACGTCGACGAGGCGGTGATGACCGCGCTGGCCGTCCCGGTGGCACCGGCGGCCGGGTCCGCACCGTCGTCCGCCGCGCCGGCACCGCGCGCGTCCCAGGAGGTGGCTCGTGCCTGACCCGAACGGTTTCCTGCGCTACGGCCGCCGGATGCCGGCCCGCCGTCCGGTGCCGGTGCGCATCAGCGACTGGCGGGAGGTCTACCCGTCCGCCCCCGACGACCTGATCCGCGAGCAGGCCACCCGCTGTATGGACTGCGGCATCCCGTTCTGCCACGACGGCTGCCCGCTGGGCAACCGCATCCCGGACTGGAACGACCTGGTCCGGACCGGCAACTGGTCGCACGCGATCGAGCAACTGCACGCCACGAACAACTTTCCGGAGTTCACCGGGCGGCTCTGCCCGGCGCCCTGCGAGGCGGCCTGCGTACTCGGCATCTCCGGGGGGCAGCCGGTCACCATCAAGCAGGTCGAGGTCGAGATCATCAACCGGGCGGTCGACCTGGGTCTGATCACCTCGCAGGTGGTGGCGAAGCCGTCGGGTAAGCGGGTCGCCGTGGTCGGCTCCGGCCCGGCCGGCCTCGCCGCTGCCCAGCAACTCGCCCGTGCCGGGCACGCGGTGACCGTGTACGAGCGCGACGACGCGATCGGCGGACTGCTCCGCTACGGCATCCCCGACTTCAAGCTGGAGAAGGAACACATCGACCGGCGGCTGGAACAGCTCACCGCCGAGGGCGTCAGCTTCGTCACCGGCGTCAACGTCGGCGTCGACATCACCGCCGCGCAGCTACGCGCCGAGTACGATGCGGTCCTGCTCGCCTGCGGCGCGTTGCAGGGCCGGGACACCCCGGCCACCCCCGGCCGTGCGCTGCGCGGGGTGCACCAGGCGATGGAGCACCTGGTCGCGGCGAACCGGGTGGTGAGCGGCCGGGAGTCGAGCACCCCGATCGACGCCGCCGGCAGGCACGTGGTGATCATCGGTGGCGGCGACACCGCGGCCGACTGCCTCGGTGTCGCGCACCGGCAGGGCGCGGCCGGCGTACACCAGCTCGACCTCTACCCGGAGCCGCCGGGCACCCGCGACGAGTCCCGCGACCCGTGGCCGACGTGGCCGTGGATCCTGCGCGACTACCCGGCGCACGAGGAGGGCGGCGAGCGGGTCTTCGCGGTCGCCGTGCAGGAGTTCGTCGACGACGGCACCGGCCAGGTACGCGCCGTCCGGGTCGCCGAGGTCAGCGTGGAGAAGGTCGACGGGCAGCGGATCGTGACCGTCAAGCCGGGCTCGGAGCGGGAACTTCCGGCCGACCTGGTGCTGCTGGCGATCGGCTTCGAGGGGACCGAGGAGCAGCCGCTGCTCGACCAGTTCGGTGTGCACCGCAACCGGCGCGGCGCGATCGACGCCACGGCGCAGTGGCAGACCGCGGCCGACGGGGTCTTCGTCGCCGGTGACATGCACCGGGGCGCCTCACTGATCGTCTGGGCGATCGCCGAGGGTCGGGCCGCCGCTGCCGCGATCCACACGTACCTCGACGGCTCGGGCACCCTGCCCGCCCCGGTCACCTCCTCCGCCCAGCCCCTCTCCGCCGCCCGCTGACCAGCTACCCGCTCCCCGCTGTCGCCGACCCGAGATCGTGGAACGGCCCGTCGTCACGACGACGGCACGTTTCCACGATCTCGGATCCACGAGGGTGCGGTGGGGACGGTGGTTGTCTGGTCTGGCGACACAGTCCGCTTGACCTTGACACAGTGACAAGGTCTTCACTGTGTCAGGGAGGTGGGGTCGATGACCATGCCGCAAGAGGACACGGACACGGTGCGGGCTCTCCAGGGGTTGGAGAGCGGCAACCCGTCGGTGCGGCTGCGGGCGGCGCTGGCGGTCGGCTCCACCCCTGACCCGCGCTTCGTCGACAAGCTCGTCGAGCGGTGCGCGGTCGAGCCCGAGTTCTACGTCCGCGAGATGCTCACCTGGGCACTCGCCCGCCACTCGTCGTCCATGACGGTCCCGAGGCTCGTCGACGCGCTCCGCTCGGAGCGTGCGCAGGCACGAAGCCAGGCGTTGCACACGCTGTCCAAGATCGGTGATCGGCAGGCGTGGCCCGCGATCACGCGGGCACTGCTGACCGATGACGACGACGAGGTGGCGCGGAGCGCCTGGCGAGCAGCGGTCGTACTCGTCCCCGAGGGTGAAGAGCCCGAGTTGGCCGCGGTGTTGACGACACAGTTCGGGCGCGGCAAGCGGGAGACGCAGTTGAGCCTCAGCCGGGCGCTGATCGCACTCGGTGAAGTGATCATGCCGACAGTGCGGGCGGCGAGGACGGACCTCGATCCTCGCGTACGCGCCCACGCGATCGCCACGGAACGGCTGCTGCGCGACCCGGATGCCGGATTCGAGTTCGCGATCGAGGAGGCAAAGCGCGTCGTGGCCCTCGGCGGAACCAGCCAGGAAGGGTGAGAGACAGTGTTGATCGGTGACGTGGCGCGACGGTCCGGGGTCAGCGCCCGCATGCTCCGGCACTACGACTCGCTCGGCCTGGTACGGCCGACGGGTCGTACCGAGGCCGGCTATCGGGAGTACTCCAGCGAGGACATCCGGCGGATCTTCCATATCGAGAGCCTGCGGTCACTGGGGCTGTCGCTGCGCGACGTCGGGCGCGCGCTCGACGGTCCCGCCTTCGCGCCCGCACAACTCGTCGACGACCTCATCCGCCAGACGCGAGAACGCATCGCGGCCGAGACGGAACTACTCACCCGTCTCCGCCGGATCGGTGCCGCGGAACCCGCCGGCTGGGAGGACGTCCTCCAGACCGTGGCACTCCTGCAGGCACTGGGATCGGAGAGCGCGGGGAAGCGCCAGCGCGCGGCACTGTCATCGGTCGAAGGGGTTCCGGCGCCAGTGGAGGCACTCGTCGAGGCGGCGCTGAGCGAGACGGACCCGAACGTCGCCGGAGCCCTTCGATGGGCTCTGGCGCAATCGGGCGACGGCGGACTGGCACTGCTGGCGGAGGGCCTCGGCGCACCCGTGGCCGAGGTACGCAAACGTGCTGTCCAGGCCATCGCCGAGATCCCGTACGGTGACGCGACCGCACTGCTGCGGGACGCCCTTGTCAACCCGGACATCGTGGTCCGCAGGTATGCGGCTCTGGCGCTCGGGGCACGTGGAGTGGCCGACGCGGTCCCGACTCTCGTCGACATGGTCGTCGAGGAGACGAACGACGTCGACGCGGCCGATGCGCTGAGCACGTTGGCGGGTGATCCCGTGTTGGCGGATCAGATCGCTGCCAGGCTCGTCGGCCGCCTCGCCGGCAGCACCGTCGAATCGTCCGCGCGTCGACGGCTGACACAGGCGCTCGCGGACATTCCGGGGATCACTTCCGCACGCGCCCTCGCGGACCTGGCGCACGACGAGGACCGTGTCGTCGCGCTTACCGCGACGTACATCCTCCGGCTGCGCCACGCACCATAGAGTCGTTCGGCGCGCCCTCCCGGTCCGACGTGGTCGCCGGCCAGGCCGTCGGCTGTGGCGTCTGCCGCCGATCCGTCAGCCCACCCCTCCGCCAGAGCCCAGCCCGCCCTTCCGCCCTTCCGTCAGAGCCCCAGAGCCCCGCGCGCCCTTCCGCCAGAGCCCCGCGTGCCTCCCCAGCCCAGCGCGTCCTCCCGACAGTGTCCAGACAGCGGACACCGCTGGCACGTCCAGGTGCCCGTACGGCGGTGCTTCGGTTAGTGTTCCGGTGACTACGCACGCCGACAGGGGTGGGGGGCAGGGTGGGCAGGCTCGCAGCCACGTACGGGCGGGCGGTCGCGGCACACCGGCAGGCGCGTGCGCATCTCGACGCCGCGCGCCAGGCGTTGGCCGGAGTCACCGCCCCGGCCCCGCCCGCCGAGACCGCCGACATGGTGGCGCGGTTGCGCAGGGTCGGCGAGGCGCTCAGCGCGGCGTCGGCGGGGCCGGAGTTCCCCGGTCGGCCGATGCCGGTCCGGCTCGCCGAGGCGACCACTTCGGACGGCGGCTTTCCGGTGGTCGTACCCCTCGTCGGCGGGGCGCACCTGGCGGTCGACACGGACGCCCGCGACCCGCGTACGGCGGCGCTGCTGCGCTCCCTGGTGATCCGTCTACTCATGCTCGCGCCCGCCGGCACGGTACGGGTGGTGGCGATCGACAACGCCGCGCTCGGTGCGACGTTCCTGCCGCTGCGGCCACTGGTCGACGCCGGTGTACTGGCCCCGCCGGCGACCACCGACGAGGAGATCGGTGCGCTGCTCGCCGACGCCGAGCGGCACGCCCGCGCCGGTCACTCCGCCGAGAACGGTGGCCCGCTGCTGCTGGTCGTCGCGGCGTCGATGCCGGACGGGCGGGCCGAACTGACCCGGCTGGCCGCGTTGACCCACGCCGGCCCGACCGCGGGGGTCTGCGTGCTCGCCGCCGGTTACCCGCCCCGCTCCACCGGATTGGAACCACCGCCGTTCGGCAACACCACCCGGGTCACCCGCGACGGCGACTACGCCTGGGTCGGGGACCCGCCGTGGTGGCCGTACAGCACCGACGGAACCGGCCTGGTGGTGCCGGTCCTGCTCGACGGCGACCCGCCGACCGGCACCATCGACGCCGTCGCCCGACGACACGGCGACGCCACCCGCCGCGACACCAGCCTCGACTTCACCGACCTGCTCCCGGCCCGCAACTGGGCCGAGTCGGCCGCCACCGGGCTCCGCACGGTGATCGGCCGGGCCGGTCGGGAGCCGGCGACCCTGGCCTTCGACGACGCCACCCCGCACTGGTTGGTCGGGGGCCGAACCGGCTCCGGTAAGACCGTCTTCCTGCTCGACGTCCTCTATGGACTCGCGGCCCGTTACTCCCCGGACGAACTGGCCCTCTACCTGCTCGACTTCAAGGAGGGGGTCAGTTTCACCGAGTTCGTGCCGACGGGGCACGACGGCTCCTGGATCCCGCACGCCCGCGCCGTCGGCATCGAGTCCGACCGGGAATACGGTGTGGCGGTCCTGCGGGAGCTTCGGCGGGAGCTGAACCGGCGGGCGAACGCGCTCAAACGGCACGGCGTCACCAAACTCGCCGACCTGCCCCGCGACGGCAAACCCGTACCCCGGGTGGTTGCCGTGATCGACGAGTTCCACGTGCTCTTCGCCGGCAACGACGCGCTCGCCCGGGAGGCGGTGGCGTTGCTGGAGGAGTTGGCCCGCAAGGGCCGCTCGTACGGCATCCACCTGGTGCTCGCCTCGCAGAGCATGTCCGGGATCGAAGCGCTCTACGGCAAGGTCGACTCGATCTTCGGTCAGTTCCCGCTCCGGGTGGCGTTGCCGGGTGGCTCCGGGGTGCTCGACGCGTTGAACGACGCCGCCGGACCGCTCCCGCTCGGGTCGGCGATCATCAACCCGGCCGCCGGCCTGGCCTCGGCGAACACCGTCGTCCGTTTCCCGGACGCGCACGGCGGCGCGGCCCGGGTCGCGGCACTGCGGCACGAACTGTGGCAGGCGCGGGCGCAGGGCTCGTTCCCACCCGCGGTCTTCAAGGGGTACGACTGGGCACACGTCGAGGACGATCCCACCTTCCGTGGCCTGACACCGGGCGGACGACGTCCGCTCGCCCTCGTCGGCCGGGTCGTCGACGTGAACCTGACCTCGGCGATGTTCATGCTCGACGCCACCCCCGGTCGGCACCTGGCGATCGTCGGCACCACCCCGGTCGGTGCCGACGTGTTGCAGGCCGCCACCCTGAGCCTGGCCCGCCAGGCCCAGCCCGGGACGGCCCGTTTCCTGCTCGCCCCGTTGGTCGCCGCCGCCGACGAGGTGGGCGACGCCACCGAGCAGACCCTGCTGACCGCCGGTCACTCGGTGACCCGGCTGGACCCGGTGGCGTTGCGGGAGGAGATCCGCAAGCTGGCCGAGCCGGTGGCCCAGCCGACGGAGCGGACGTACGTGGTCGTGTTCGGGATGGACGCGGCCAGCGGGGTACTCGCCGCGAAGGACCAGAACTACCGGTCCGGTCTGGACGACCTCCAGCAGGTGCTGCGTCAGGGCCCCGCGTACGGGGTGCACCTGCTCGGCTGGTGGCGGGGGCTGCGCCGGCTCGCCGACGACATCGGCGGGACGCACAACAAGGACGACATCGCCTGCCTGGTGGCGTTGAACGTGCCCGGCCAGGAACTGGGCATGTACCTCGGCGTGCACGATCTGGCGTACACGCCACGGGCGAACCGGGCGTTGCTGGTGGACCGGCACGACCAGCGCAGCAAACTGATCGTGCCGTACGTCCGACCCGGGTACGAGCTGGACGAGGGGCTGTGACGATGCAAGGCTTCGACGAGTACGCGACCCTGGCCCGGCACCTGCACGAACTCCAGCGCAGCGGCGAGCGTACGACGGAGCAGGCTGCCGCCCGGCGGGAGAGCACCGGGGACGCGATCGACCAGCTCGGGCAGAGGCTCACCCTGCAGCAGCAGCGACTGACCGAACTCGCCCAGTTGATCGGCGAGCCGGTGCCGCAGTGGAACGCGCCCGCTCCGCTGCCGCCGCTTTCCGTGACCGGCCACCTCGGCGCACCGGCCGGCCCATCACCGCAGGGCGGGGTGGCCGGACAGGAGGCGTACCCGGAGTTGGCGGCCGGCGTCGACCGGGTGGCGCTGGCCGCCACTCCCGCCCCGACGCCGTCGGTGCCCGGTCCACGGCTGCCGATGTCGGGGGCGGACGGACCGCCGACCCAACAGTTCCCACACCCGGCCCCGGTGGTGCCGGTGAACCCGGACGCCGAACTGGATCTGGCGTACCGGGCCACGGCGGCGGCGGACGAGGCGGCCGAACGGGTCGAGTCGCAGGCCGGTCAGCCGGCGTTCCTGCCGACCTCCTCACCGCTCGGTCGCGCGCTCGCCGCCTACCTGATCTTCATCGTGGCCGCGAACATTCCCCAGGCGCTCCTCGGAGGCGGTTACAAGTCCGGTTCGGTCGGCGCGTTCACCGCGCTTGCCTGGATGCTCGCCGGTCTACCCGCGTTGGCGTTCTTCGGTGCCTACATCAGCCTGACGATCTGGGGGCGTCCCCGGCTCGGCGCCAACCAACCGAACCTGTACGCCAGACTCGGCTTCTTCCTCTGCTTCCTCGCCCTGGCCATCACCACCTGCTTCTGGGTCACGCCCTGACGCTGCCCCGGCGCCCGCCACGTGCCGTTCGGCCGGGGTGGAGCAACGTGGTCAGCTCGGTGGGGGAGACCCTCGTCGTCGAGCAGGCCGGCGACCAACATGGTCTGGGCGGCGATGGTGGTGGCGCTCCATGGACGGTGGCGGGTGCCGACCGAGGGTGGCCTGGATCAGCGACTCGGCCGTCGCCGGGTTGATTTCCACACCGCTGTGGTCGTATCGCTCGCGTACCTCGGCGACGAACCGGATGACCGGGGCGCAGTCCTGACCGAGGCGGAACCGCCGGTCGACGGCGAACAGGGACATGGCGTCGAGCAGGGAGTGCCGCTATCCACCAAGTGTTGCGCAAGGCGGCCGTCCACCTCACCGCTATGTCAACAGCACAAGGTCTCCGCCATCGTCGTTCGGAACGCCATGATCAGTCTTAAGGCCGAGGGCCTCGTCGTCGGCATGCCTGGTGCAGGGGGTGTTTGTCGCCGAGCGCCGACCCGACTGTGGCGTTTTCCTACCCTCATAGGGGCTCATAGGGGCAGTAATCCGCCACAGTGCATCGTCAGATGCTTGCCCGGTAGGCGTTCAGGTCCTCGCCGGCCGCTCGAAGCAGGACCGCGCTCTCCGACATCCTGTCCCGCGCCTCGCTCATGGCGTCGTGGGTACACCGCACGACATCCTGTCGGCCACCGTTGAGTAGCACCATCATCCCGTCCTGGCTGTGCCACATGCTGGTGCCGACAGCGTTGATCTTTTTCGCAGTCTGCTCGACCTCTTCGATGACCCGCTCGATCCCCGAGATCACCTGCCCGGCGATTCCGCCCGACCCGCCGCCCGCTACCCGTTGCCGGGGTCCAGTCGAGGCCCCGCCACGACCACGACGTCGGGCGCGTAAGCCGCTGGCGCCGGCTTTACCGCCGTTGGCGCCCCGGGTGGCACCTCCAGTACTCGAACCTGAAGCGCGTTGCTCGTGGCGCTCGCGTACATGATCAACAGTTGCGGCTACGAAACCCTTGCCGATCGAGCCCGCCGCGTTACCGATGATCGCACCAGTGATCACGGATGCGGTGGCAGGCAAGCCCCATCTACTGCTGAGCAGACCTACTAGAGCACCAAGGCCCATCGCGGCCTGCTGCACCAGGTTGCCGGTGCCCTCCTTGACGGACTCGTAGCCGAACCGCCGGGCGAACGGGCGCTCTAGTCGCTCGCCCGCCCGGTACTGCCTCCTACGCCAACGCATCCGAGACCACTGGATCAAGGAACGCGCAGTTCGTGGCGAGCAAGATGGGTAGCTGGAGGCCGACCTCTCGCGCGATGTTCTCGGCTGTCAACCCCAGTGGCTCTTCCCCCACCTCCAACTCCTCTTCGTCTGCCGCCGCGTAGAAGGTGCAGGCGTCCCACAGATCGGAACTGTGGTACGAAAACGACCACAATCCATAGACGGCGTTGGGGATGGCCAGGATGGGCTGGTTGGCGAAACCGATGCGGTGTAAGTGGGGCTCGTCGGCGGTGGAGCCCAGGCCCTGTCCCAGGGGGAGGAGCTTGTGGCGGCGGAAGACGGGTTCGAGGTCGCCTTCCGGATCAAACTCGACCAGCAGCCCCCGTGCGATCAGGTTGTCGACGATCTCGGCGGCCCGTGGCTCGGGCTTCGGCGCGGTCTGGACGAGCTGAATCAGCGACTTCCGGTTGACCGCGAGTTTGGCGTGCCGTTCGGCATCCACGAAGGCCGCCGCCCAGACCGCTGCCTCCGTCTCCGTCAGTTCGACCAGGTCGTCGCCGAGGTGGATCTCGTAGCACTCGGGCGTCGGGTCCGGCGGGCGTACGTAGCGGTAGCGCGGTCCCATGGAGAGCCCGACGGGCACGATGACGGTTGGCATGACGTACCCCTTGGTCAGAAACTGGCGGCGTAGCTGTTGGTGGCCTCGACCGCGCCCTGGGCGAGCGTCGTCGCCTCGTGCAGCTTCTGCTTTGCCTGTTCCATTCGGGACAGCGCCTCGCCGACGCGGGAGTGACTGGTTCCCTGGGTGAGGCTACGCAGCAGGGCGGTGCTCTGTTCCAGCGAGTCCGCGATGCCCCGGATCGTGGCTGCCTGCTGGCTGGTCTCGCTGCTGAATCGGGCCACCCCGGCCTTGATCTCCTCGATCGACGCCATGACATCGTCCTCCCGGTCTCGGTCGTCCTTCCCCGGAGCCGACCGTACCGGATTGGGCACAGACGGTCAGTCCTGCTCACGCCGTGGACCACGGGATTCGAGAGTGGACCGAATCCGCGCCCATCCCACGGTGCTCTCAGGGTGTTGACGTCACCTTCGAGGTAGTGCAAGATTCAACTATCTGGTGTCGGCGCTTTTGTGCGTTTCCACACCAGTTATGCCGCGCGGCAGTGCCCATCGACCCCCTGTTCACAGGAGGATTCATGCGTCTCCGCAAGCCGTCCCTCACGTCCGTACTCGCGTCCGCGTCCGCCGCGGCGATGGCCTCGGCGGCATTCGCCGCCCCGGCGTCCGCCGCCCCGACCACCACCGCGCCGAGCAGCACCTGCTCCTACGCGAACGGTGCGGTCTGCTTCGTCGACTCGATCTGGTTCACCGGCCAGGAGGTGGAGTACACCGCCCCGCTCAGCTCCGGCTGTGTGAACACCCCGATCGCCATCCACGGTTGGGTCAACCTGACCAACAAGACCCTCAAGCTCTACCAGGGTGCCAACTGCACCGGCACCGCGATCACCGTCCCGGTCAGCGACCTCCACACCTCCACCACCGCCTACCGGAGCTTCAAGGTCGCCTGATGCCTTGAGTCGCGGTCAGCGCCTTGCTCGGTCCGGGTGGGGCGCTGACCGCGACAACCAGGTGCTGAACAGGTACAGGATCGGGACGGGCGTACGCGGCCAGCGGCGGCACGGTCGCAGAGCATTTCAGCCGACGGCAGCCACCAATGGACTCTCTGGTAAACCTCTTGTCGCTGCGCTGAGGCGCGCTCGCCGCGGTCGGCCACGGAGCCTGCACCACGGGGCAGCTCGCGCAGCGGCTCGACGTCTCGCTGGCCAGCGCGAGCGAGCACGCGACGGTGCTGCGGCGGGCCGGCTGATCGTCACCGCGCGGCAGGGCCGGGCGGTACTGCACACCCTCACCCCACTCGGTGCCGACCTGCTGGACGGCACCCGGCGTACCCCATGACGGGCGGCGCAAGTAAGGAAGGGGCCCTTGTTAACGCTATGCGTTAACAAGGGCCCCTTCCTTACCCCCCTGGTAGCAGCCGGTCCTCGCCGTACGGGAGCCGCTCGGAGACGAGCGGTCAGGCGGGGTTGGCGGCGACGAGTTCAGACAGGTGCGCGTCGAAGCGTTGGGCGATGGTGACGGTGGGCAGGATCCGGCCCCGTGGGAAGCCGCCCTTCGCCACCTGGGCACCCCAGTCGGCGGCCCGCATCCGCTGGTTCGGCGTGCCGTGATGACCGGGGCTGGTGAGATAGCAGTCGCCGAGCTGGAAGAAGGTCTGGTTGACCTGCTTCGTCTGCCCCCGGTCCAGGCCGGCACCCCGTACGTGGGCCAGGAAGTAGCCGGCGTACGCGTCCGCCATCATTTCCGCCCGCCGTGCGAGTTCGGCGCCGGTCAGCTCCGAGGCGAACAGGCCCCGTACGTACTGGACGTGGTGGGCGTACTCGTGCGCCACAATCGCCCTGGGTGCGATATTGCCCAGCCCGAGGTTGCCGTACGCCTCCAGGATCCCGTCGCCGACGAGGATCTTCGGCGGGATGACTCCGACACCGGCGACCTCGCCGCCGTAGTAGGCGAACGCGTCGAAGCTCAGCGCCGGGTGCATGCCGTAGTCGAACTTCTCCTGGTTGACCAGGGGTACGAAGTCGGCGGCGAACTGCGCCGCCTGGTCGGCCGGGTAGAGCATGAGCAACTCCATCAGCCGCGCGACCTTCGCCTGGTCGAGCGCCACGGTGGCGTGCATGGGTACGACCTGGATCTCGCCGGACGGGATGTCCCAGAAGCGTTTCAGCTCCCGGGCCGTCTGCCGTACCCGGGTGGTGAACTGCCCGTCGGAGCCGTAGTACTGGTGGCCGGCCTCGGTGCCGAACAGGACGGCGTCGTACATCCGGAAGAAGTCGATCCACGGTACGACCTCGGCGAGGTCGTACTCGGTCCACTCCGCGTAGGCCGCCGTCTGCCACTGCAACAGCGGCGTCGTCTGGCAGACCTCGTCGTCCCGATCAGTCAGCCGAGGTTCCGGGCTGGCACCCCGCCCACCGGCCGGCACCGGGCGGCTCGGTCCCACGCCGGTCGCTCCGGCGTTCGTCTGCCCGGGACGGGTCGGTGGCAGCCCGACCGTGGCGTCGAGCGCGGCGATCCGGGCCTGGTAGTCCTCGGGCAATCCGGACTTGAGCCGTTCGACCAGGGTCCGGGTCTGCTCCTCGGTGAGGTTCGCGGTGGTGCCGCTTTCGGTCGGTGCGACGGCGGTGGTGTGGGCGTGGGCCGGCGCCGGCGCCATGCTGGTCGCCAGGACCAGACCGAGTACGGCGGCCGGCAGGGTGAGCGAGCTTTTCACGCGTCTCCTCGCGAGTGGCGGCCGGCGGTGAAGAACCGGCCATGATCGACAGCTCACCAAGTATCGACATACATGGGTGGCCGGCGGAAGACCCGATTCGCCCGGGACCGGGACCGGGACCGGTCGCCCGCGTGCAGGGGCGGTTGCCCGCGTGCAGGGGCGGTTGCCCGCGTGCAGGGGCGGTTGCCCGCGTGCAGGGGCGGTTGCTGCGATGATGGGGTGATGGCCACGATCGACGTCGTGCTGGGCGACATCACCCGCGAGGATGTGGACGCGGTGGTGACCGCCGCCAACGAGTCACTGCTCGGGGGTGGCGGGGTGGACGGCGCGATCCACCGGGCCGCCGGGCGACGCCTGGCCGAGGCGGGCGGGGCGATCGCCCCGTGCGACCCGGGCGACGCGAAGGCGACACCGGCGTACGACCTTGACCCGCCCGTGCGGTACGTGATCCACACCGTCGGCCCGGTCTGGGAGGGCGGGGACGAGGGCGAGGCGGAGATACTTGCCTCCTGCTACCGGCGGTCCCTTTTGGTCGCCGACGAGTTGGGCGCCCGCAGTGTCGCGTTCCCGGCCATCGCGACCGGCGTCTACGGCTTCCCGGCCGAGCTGGCGGCCCGGATCGCGGTCGACGCGATCCGGGCGACTCCGACCCGGGTCGAACAGATCCGGTTGGTCGCCTTCGACGAGCCGACCCGGGACCTGCTGCGAGCGGCCCTCGCCGTCTCCTGACCGGAGTACGTGGCGTTCCGGTCGACGTGGCTGAAGCCGCTCGCGTCGTGCCGGCGGGCCCTGGTTGGCGTACCGGATGTGGTCAGCCGGCCTGTCCCGGACCCGAACATTCATCGCACAGCTCAGGACATCGGGATCGGCGGGCACCTTGGCCTGCACCGCGGCGCGGACCACTACCGGGTGTGCCTCTCCTGGCAGGGCACAATCCGCTCACCGCGCCCGCTGCGCCGGCCCGCTCCCGCCGACGAGAGCGCCCGGCCGGGTCGGGAGACCCGGGCCGGGCGCTGTGAGGGAAGGGGGCGTGGGGAAAGGGGGTAGGGCTAGCGGGTTACGGGTAGTTGACCACGTAGATGGTCTGGGTGGCCTGGTTAGCCGGACCACCGGTGTTGTTGATGACGCGGTTGATCGTCCCTACGCCGCCGAGCGAGACCGAGACCATGTTGTGGAATCTGACCCCGGTCTTGTTCGGCACTTCGAAGGAGCGTTCGCCGACCACCGCCGGGTTCACGTTGAAGTAGCAGTAGCTGCCCAGCCCCCACGCCTCGTGCGTGTTGACCGCGTCGGCCACCTTGTACGCGGCGTACCCCCGGGTCGACCCGTTCATCCAGGCTGCCTGGTTCGGTGGGTCGTACGGCATCTCGTTCTGGTAGAAGTACGTCCGGCCGCGTTCACCGTTCCAGATGGTCTGGTACTTCTGGTAGTGCTCGACGAAGAGGCCGTACATGGTGACGTCGTCGCCGTTGACGACCAGGCCGGTGTCGGCCGGGTTGACGGTCCACCCGTAGGTGCCCGGGTTGCCGTGGTCGGCACGCCACAGCCACATGTGGTCACCGATCACGTCGTCACTGTTGATCACCAGGCTGTTGGTCGCCTTGCCGGCGACCGCGCCACCGATCCGGAAGAACACGTCGTGCAGCGAGGTCGGGTTGGCCGCGTGGTCCGCGCTGGAGCCGGCCGGGCCGACCTCCATCAGGGTGGCGGAGTTGGTCGTACCGGCTTCGAACATGATGCCGGCGACCTTCACCCCGTTCACGTCGGCGACACTCATCGCCGTCACGCCGCCCTGCGGCTCGATCGTGGCCAGGCCGAGGCCGAGCACGACGGTGTCCGCCCGGGTGATCCGGATGGTGTCGTTGACCCGGTGCACGCCTGGGGCGAAGAGCAGGTTCTTGCCCTGGGCCAGGGCGGCGTTGATGGTCGCCGCCGGGGTGCCCTGCCGGACGATGAAGAACTGGCTCAGCGAGATCGAACTGCCGGCCGGCGTCTTGTTGTACCAGGTGGTGCCCGAGCTGTTCTGGCGCAGTGCCGGGACGAAGACGCGGTACTCACCGGTCCCGTCGACGTACAGGAAGGGCTTCTCCCGGACGGTCGGGGTCGTGCCGATCACCGTGTGCGAGGGGTTGGGGAAGTTCGGCGGCGGGGCACCGGTCACCCCCTGGAAGACCATGTTCCACACCGAACCGGTCCAGCCGTTGCCGAACTCGCTGTTACGGGAGTACCACTGCTGCTGTGAGCCGCTGACCACCAGGCCGTCGATCCTGGTGTCGGCCATCAGCCCACCGCTGGACCAGCCGTCGCCGCCGTTCCAGAGCTGGATCTGGTTCTGCGCGCCGCGCAGGTGCATCCGGCGGTACGGGGCTGCCTGCGACACCGCCCAGCGCTCGACGATCACACCGGCCGGCAGGGTCACCGACAGGTTCTCCGCCGCGCGCCAGAAGTTCTGGGTGGCGTTGCCGCCGAACCAGGTTGCCTCGGCCCGTACGTGTCCGTTGAGGTTCACGTCGTCGGGGGAGAAGCCGAGCCCGGCGACCTGGGTGAAGAAGCCGAGGTTCACGTCCGCGGTGTACGTGCCGGGCTTGAACAGCACCGCGTACCGCTCCGGGCCGAACTGGTTCTGTTCCTGCTGGGTGAAGATCGTGTTCAGCCGGCTCTGGATCGTGGAGGTCGGCGTCGACGGGTCGAAGACGAACGTGTTCGGCCCGAGGTTCGGGTTGCGCGGGTCGGTCGGCTCCACCGGGGTGCCGGGCGGGGTGGTCGGTGGGGTGGTCGGCGGGACGGTGCCGAACTCGCCGTACACCTGGAACTCCCAGAGTGAGTAGCCGTAGCCGGTGGACCGGGTGGTGCCGTACATCCGCACGTAGCGCCCGCTGCCGGTCACGTTGACGGTCTGCACTCCGCCGGTGCCGGTGGTGGTCGAGTAGATCGTCGTCCAGGGGCTGCCTCCGGTCGGCGAGACCTGGATTTCGAAGGCGCGGCCGTACGCGGTCTCCCAGCGCAGCACCACCTGGCTGAGGGTGGCGGTGGCGCCCAGGTCGACCTGGAGCCACTGGGGGTCGCTGAACGCGCTCGACCAGCGGGTGCCGGTGTTGCCGTCGACCGCCGCCGAGGCGGGGGTGCCGCCGTTCTCGGTGGAGGACGCGGTGGCCGTCTTGCCCTGGGAGATCAGGACGGGGGCGGCCTGCGCGGTCGGCGTGTTGATGAACGGTACGGGTGCCAGCAGTGCGGCGGCCAGCGCGGCGAGCACGCTCCAGCGGGACCGCTTCGAGGGTGTGCGGGTGGTGCGACGAGGAACTTCCATGGGGCCCACCTGTCGGGATGAGGGCGCGCTGGGCTGCCCGGCGGGGCGTGGCGGTGCCGGGCCGGGTGTGGGGTTCGGCCGGTCGTCGGCGGTACCGGCGGCCGGCCCGCGCCTGCGGGTCAGAGGTGTGAGAGCGCTCTCCCGACGAGTGTTACGCCGGCGTTTCCGGACGTCAAGACGCTCATCGATTCCTGTCTGGTATGCCAGCTAATCGGGCACTCGTCCCACTAGAGGTGCTTGGCCCGAATTAGCGGCACCCGCCGCGCTCGTGGGCGAGCCGGATTCGGGCCACATCGACGACCGCGGTAAACCCGGGCGTGTCGTGGATGAGGTGACGGCGGTACGCTTCCGGTCGCGCGGTCGCTGATGCCCGCCACCCCGACGTCGCCCGGTGAGACGACCCCCGCCGGTCATCGGCGAGAGACACCCGCCGGACATCTGCGTACCGCACGGCGTTGGACGAATATTCCAGAATCCGACAGGGTCGGCCCGTGGACCGATCTGGGAGAGAGACTAGCCTGATGGGCGTGACACGCCGCGCGAAAATCGTCTGCACGCTTGGCCCTGCGACATCGTCCCCGGAGCGGATCCGGGGCCTCGTAGAGGCGGGCATGGACGTGGCCCGGCTGAACTTCAGCCACGGCAGCCACGCCGACCACGAGCAGGTCTTTCACCTGGTGCGGCAGACCGCCCAGGCGACCGGGAAAGCGGTCGCGATCCTGGCCGACCTGCAGGGCCCCAAGATCCGACTCGGCCGGTTCGCCGACGGCCCGCACGAGTGGCGCACCGGCGACTCGGTCGTGATCACCGGTGACGACATCCTCGGTACCCGCGACCGGGTCTCCTGCACCTACTCCAAGCTGCCCCAGGAGGTCCGCCCCGGTGACCGCCTGCTGATCGACGACGGCCGGGTCGCCGTCGAGGTCAGCTCGGTCGAGGGCAACGACATCCGGGTCCTGGTGACCGAGGGTGGCGTGGTCTCCAACAACAAGGGCGTCTCGCTGCCGAACGTCGCGGTGAGCGTGCCGGCGATGTCGGAGAAGGACGCGGAGGACCTCCGCTTCGCTCTCGGCCTCGGGGTCGACATGATCGCGATGTCCTTCGTCCGCTCGGCCGACGACATCAAGCTCGCGCACAACATCATGCAGGAGGTCGGCGTCCACCGGCCGGTCATGGCCAAGGTGGAGAAGCCGGAGGCGGTCGACCACCTGGAGGCGATCGTCGCCGCGTTCGACGGCGGCATCATGGTGGCCCGGGGCGACCTCGGCGTCGAACTTCCGCTCGACCAGGTTCCGCTGGTACAGAAGCGGGCCGTGCAGCTCTGCCGGGAGAACGCCCGCCCGGTCATCGTCGCCACCCAGATGCTCGACTCCATGATCGAGAACTCTCGCCCGACCCGGGCCGAGGCGTCCGACGTCGCCAACGCGGTGCTCGACGGCGCGGACGCGGTGATGCTCTCCGGTGAGACCAGCGTCGGCAAGTATCCGGTGCTCACCGTGAGCACCATGGCCAAGATCGTTACCACCACCGAGTCCGGGTCGATCGGCGTCCCGCGGCTCCAGCACGACCCGCGTACGCACGGTGGCGCGCTCACCGTGGCCGCCTCGCAGATCGCCCGCGCGATCGGCGCCAAGGCCCTGGTCGCCTTCTCGCAGACCGGCGACACCGTACGCCGGCTCTCCCGGCTCCACTGCGACCTGCCGCTGCTCGCCTTCACCCCGGTGCCGGAGGTGCGCGACCAGCTCGCCCTCGCCTGGGGCGTGGAGACCTTCCTCATGCCGTTCGTGCAGCACACCGACGACATGTTCCGCCAGGTCGACCAGGCGCTGCTCGGCCTCGGCCGGGGCAACCCGGGCGACTACGTGGTGATCGTGGCGGGCAGCCCGCCCGGCACCCCCGGTTTCACCAACACCCTTCGGGTGCACCAGCTCGGTTCCCTGGTCGACGCGGCGGCGGCACGGGCTCTGCAGTGACGTCCGGCGGGCCGGTCGGTGGACAGGTCGCGGTCGATCAGCTCCTTGAGCTGCTCGACCTGACCCAGACCGATGAGATGACCTTTCGCGGCATGAGTCCGCCGGTCGGCCCGCAACGGGTGTACGGCGGTCAGGTGGCCGGTCAGGCCCTGGTGGCCGCCGGCCGGACCGTCGACCCGGCCCGGATCGTGCACTCGCTGCACGGCTACTTCGTCCGCCCCGGCGACCCGGCCGAGCCGATCGACTACGAGGTGGAACGGATCCGGGACGGCCGCTCCTTCTCGGTCCGGCGGTCCGTCGCCAGACAGCACGGCAAGGCGATCTTCTTCATGTCCGCCTCGTTCCAGCGGACGGAGGAAGGGCTCGACCACCAGGCCCCGGTCCCGCCCGACGTGCCCCACCCGGACGAGGTGCCGACCATGGCCGACCGGCTCGCCCGCTATCCGGAGCGGCTCGGCATCTGGTCGATGATCCCGCGCCCGATGGACGTCCGGTACGTCGGCGAGCCCGGCTGGGTACGCCCCGGCGACCGGCCGGCGGACCCGTACCAGCGGGTCTGGATGCGCATCGACGGCAAGCTGCCGGACGATCCGCTGCTGCACGCCTGCGCGCTGACGTACGCCTCCGACCTGACCCTGCTCGACTCGGTCCTCTCCGTACACGGGGAGGTCTGGGGGCCGGGTGGCGTGGTCGGCGCGAGTCTCGACCACGCGCTCTGGTTCCACCGGCCGTTCCGGGCCGACGAGTGGTTCCTCTACGACTGTTGGAGCCCGTCCGCCTCCGGTGCGAGGGGTCTGGCCACCGGGCGGATGTTCACCGTCGACGGCCGCCAGATCGCCAGTTCGGTCCAGGAGGGTCTGCTTCGTCGGGTCGGCGCCTGACGACCCGTTCCGCCCGGAAGGTCAGTCCCTGGGCGGCTTGCCACCCCGGCGCCGCTGACCGCCCGGTCCGGGGGCTAACCTAGCCGGCATGCGTCTCTCCGCACGGGTTGACTACGCGCTGCGCGCGACGGCCGAACTCGCCGCCACGGCGGACGACACCGCCGCCGCCGAGGGCGCCGCCCGGCGTCCGACCCCGGTCACCGCCGAGCAGATCGCCCGGGCCCAGGAGATTCCGCCGAAGTTCCTGGAGAGCATCCTGCTGCAACTGCGCCGGGGCGGGATCGTGCACGCCCAGCGTGGCCCGGAGGGCGGCTACTGGCTGGCCCGCAAGGCAGCGGAGATCTCCCTCGCCGACGTGATCCGGGTGATTGACGGGCCGCTGGCGCACATTCGTGGACAGCGCCCCGAGGATCTGGGTTACCAGGGCGCCGCCCGGTCGCTCCAGGAGGTCTGGATCGCGTTACGGGCCAGTGAGCGGGAGATCCTCGAACTCGTCACCGTCGCGGACGTGGCCAGCGGCAAGCTGCCCGGCCGGGTGACCGAGCTGGTCGCCGACCCGAACGCCTGGACCTGAGCAACCAGACCGAACAAGCCGGCGTCACGCCGCCCGCAGGTACCGCCACCTGCCGTGATCCGCGACCGCCAGTGCTTGCGTGTCGGCCACGACCCGTTCGGGGCGGAGGAAGACCAGCGGATTGTGGCCGGCCGGGGTCGGGGTGTCCGGATCCGGCCGGTCGCCGGATCCACTGGTCCGGTCCAGGCCGACCAGGACCGGACCGCCGCCAGGCTGGCGGGGCGATGTCAGTGCCATCGGATGCTCCTTCGCGCTGCCGGCCGGGCCGACCCCTGACGGTGGGCCCGCGACCGGACCCCATTGCAGCACCGTCGGCTGAGAGCAAGCTTCGCGAAAGGTACGAAAAGAGTGGGAGCCTGAGCAGCTCGCGACGGTTCAGTTCGGTGGCACCGTCGCCGGTACGGCACCAGCCGCGGCGGCGAGCCGGGCACCGACCTTGCCGGCGCAGTTGTCCAGCACTTCGCGGGCGTCGAAACCGAGGCTCTCGATCGCGATCAGCGCGGCCAGTGCCACGTCGGCCAGTTCACCGGCGACCTCGGCGCGGGTGTGGGTGACGCCCTTGCGCGGGTTCTGCCCGAGCACGCCGATCCAGGCCCCGGCCGCCTCCCCGGCCTCCTCGGCGACCTTCAGGACCCGGCAGGTCAACTCCTGCGGATCGGACCCGTTCGCCTCGTCCAGCACGTCCCGGCAGGCCCGTACGGCGGCCCAGATGCTCTCGTTCACGCTGGTCACGGTAGCCGAGTGGGTCAGTCGGGCGGTGCGCCCGTCGGCTCGTTCCCGTCGGCCGTCCCGCCCAGCAGCGTGGTCGCGGTCCGTTCGACCAGCCGCCAGGCCAGGGCAACCTCCCGGTACGTCGTCTGCGGGGCGCCGACCGCCAACCGCAGCGTGTGCCGGCCGTCGACCCGGGTGTGCGTGAGGTGAACCCGGCCGGTCGCGTTGACCCGGGCCAGCAGTTCCGCGTTGTGCGCGTCAGCGTCCGGTCCGGCGTCGGCGCGCAGGCGGAAGCAGACCAGTGAGAACGGGTGCGGCGCCACCACCTCGAACCGTTCGTCGGCCCGAACCAGGTCGGCGAAGCGCCCGGCCAGCTCCACACCGGTACGGATGTGCGCCCGCAGCCCTTCGGCGCCGTACCAGCGCAGCACGAACCAGAGCTTCAGCGCCCGGAACCGTCGCCCCAGCGGCACCTGCCAGTCGCGGTAGTCGAGCACCGCGCCCGATTCGGTCGCCGCGTTGCGCAGGAACTCCGGCAGCACGGTCAGCGCCCCGGTCAGTTCGGCCCGGTCGGCGACCCAGAACGCGTCGCAGTCGAAACCGGTGAGCAGCCACTTGTGCGGGTCGAAGCAGTACGAGTCGGCGTACTCGATGCCCGCGTGTGACCAGCGCAGTTCGGGGCAGACCGCTGCCGCACCGGCGTACGCGGCGTCGACGTGCAGCCACAGCCCGTACGCCCGGCACAGCTCACCGATCGCCGGCAGCGGGTCGATCGCGGTGGTGGAGGTGGTGCCGATCGTCGCCACCACCATCGCCGGTACGTCACCCGCCGCCCGGTCCGCCTCGATCGCCGCGCGCAGCAAATCCGGTCGCATCGCGAGCGTCTTCGGGTCGACCTCGATCGCGCGTACCCCGTCGTCGCCGAGCCCGGCGATCCGGGCGGCCTTCTCGACCGACGAATGTGCCTGGGTCGAGGTGTAGACCCGGTAGCGGCGGTCCACCCCGTTGCCGCGCCAGCGCCCACCGCTGGCCCGGTGCAGTGCCGCGAGGGTGGCGACCAGGGTCGCCGACGAGGCCGAGTCCTGGATCACCCCGCCGCCGGGGCCGGAGGAGCGGAACCGTTGCGGCAGGTCGATCAGCTCGGCCAGCCAGTCCAGCATCACCGTCTCGACCTCGGTGCAGGCCGGCGCGCTCGCCCAGAGCATGCCCTGCACCCCGAGGCCCGCGCTGACCAGGTCGCCGAGCACGCTCGGACCGGAGGTGTTCGCCGGGAAGTAGCCGAAGAACGCCGGGTGCTGCCAGTGGGTCAGGCCGGGAGCCACGACAAGGTCGAGGTCGGCCAGGATCTGGTCGAAGGGCTCACCGTGTTCCGGTGGACCGGCCGGCAGCAGCGCGGCCACCGCGCCGGGTGGTTCCGCTGGCGTCACCGGGCGTTCGCCCAGGTGAGTCCAGTAGTCGGCGATCCAGTCGACGACCGCGTAGCCGTTGCGACGGAACTCCTCCGGGTCCATGTGTGCGCCCATGCCCCAGTCGATCAGGAATCGGGACCGTGGGCAAGGCGGGAATCGGCGTCGGTGGACGCGAATGGGATCGACGCTGGTGGGCGGGGACGGCTCACCGGCTGGTGGGGGAGAGGGCGGGGGCGCTGCTGCTGGCCCGGACGGTGAGTCGTGGGTCCAGCAGAGTTCCCTCCGGCACCGGCGTACCGGCCAGCTTCTCCATCAGCAGCGTCACCGCCCGCTGGCCGACCTCCTCGGCCGGGATCAGCACCGAGGTCAGCGGCGGGCTGGCCCGTTCGGCCACCTCGTCCGGACAGATCGCGACGACCGAGATGTCCCGAGGCACGCTGCGGCCCAGGGTCGGCAACGCGGCGAGCACCTGTCCCACCGCCGCCTCGTTGTGCACCACCAGCCCGGATAGTTCCGGTTCCCGATCGAGGAGTCCGGTGAGTTCCCGGCGTACCGAGTCGAAGTTCTCCTCACACGGCTGCGCGATCGCGTTCAGACCGAGCCGCTCGGCGGTCTCGACGAATCCGGACCGGGTCCGCCGGGCGAAGCCGGTGCCCCGTTCGTAGACCACCGACGGCGCGCCGAGCAGGGCGATCCGGCGGTGTCCGAGCCGCGCCAGGTGTTCCACACAGACCTGACCGGCCTGATAGAAGTCGAGGTCCACACAGGTCAGACCGGTCGGGTCGGCGGGAAAGCCGATCAGCACGCTCGGCCGTTCCAGCCGGCGCAGCAGCGGCACCCGGGGGTCGTCCATCTCGACGTCCATCAGGATCAATCCGTCGACCATCGCGCTGGCCGCGATCCGGTGTAGCTCCGACGGTCCGTCGTCGGCGGTGACCAGCAGCACGTCGTGGTCGAACCGGCGCGCGGTGGTCACCACCGAGGTCGCGAACTGCATGAGTACGGGCAGATGCATGCCCGAGCGCAGCGGCAGCACCAGGGCGATCACGTTCGCCCGGCGGCTGGCCAGCGCCCGCGCACCGGCGTTCGGGTGGTATCCCAGTTTCCGTACGCTGGTCAGCACCCGTTCCCGGGTCGTCGCCGAGATGGCCCGCTTGCCGCTGAGCACGTACGACACCGTGCTGACCGCGACTCCCGCGTGCCGGGCCACGTCGGCGATGGTGACCATGTCCGGGCGCTTGGCCGGCTCTTCCTCGCCGGTCGCCCCGGTGCTGGTGCCGGGTGAGGTGACAGGGGACGGATCGGGCACTGGACGCCTCCCATATCAGCCACGGACCGTTGACGATCGTCGCGCGGACGTTGCTCAACCAGCTCACGGTAACGCCTGGGGCATCGAACAGGAGGTACAGGCCCCGTGCTCCCGGGTGGCCGCCGCCGTCCGGCACCGGCGCCGGAGGCAAGGAAGGGCCCCCTGTTATCGCTTTCGGTAGAGGAAGGGCCCCCTGCGCACTCTCGACAAGGCGTGGGCCGGCACCTGTCATCGAGCCGGAACTGAAACCTTTTAAATTCGCCGTCCTCTATCTTGTGGGTGTCGTGGCCTTGTCTTAGGCTCCAGGTGCGCTCGGAGCCTTCATCTGTCGTCGCGGCGGTCGTTGAACTGATCAATTCTCGACCGTCCCGCGCGGTGTGCGATCCGCCGGCCAGGGCAGCCGGCGACGGCCGTCCGGCTCGACGCGGCCGGTGACACCGTCGCACCGCCGCGCACCCCGTCCTCTCGGAGTAGAGATGCCCAGCTCACGACAACGCATCGTGTCCGCCGCCGGTACCGGATCGGGGCGTTCCGCGTCCCGCCGTACCGCGCTGCTCGCCGCCATCACCGCCGGCACGCTCGCCGCCACCGGTGCGATGACCGCCGTGGTCGCCTCCGCCGCCGCGGCGGGATGCCGGATCGACTACCAGGTCACCAACCAGTGGCAGGGAGGGTTCGGCGCGAGCGTCACCCTCACCAACCTCGGCGACCCGCTCACCGCCTGGAACCTCACCTGGTCGTACGCCGCCGGTCAGCGGGTGACCCAGGCGTGGAACGCGACGGTGAGCCAGTCCGGTCCGCAGGTCAGCGCCGTGAACGTCGGTTACAACGGCGCCGTCGCCACCCTCGGCACGGTCTCGTTCGGCTTCAACGGATCCTGGGACAACGTCAGCAACCCGGTGCCGGCGAGCTTCGCGGTGAACGGCACCACCTGCACCGGCAGCGTCTCGCCGACCACCGGGCCGCCGACCGGCTCGCCGACGAACTCACCGACGCCCACCCCGCCGGCGCCGACGACCGACCCACCGCCCACCACCCCGACCACCCCGCCGACGACGGCTCCGCCGCGCGCCGGCGCAAAACAGGCCGAGGACCTGGACCGGGGCCTGGTCAGTGTCCGGTCCGGCAGCGCCAATCTGGTCTCCTGGCGGCTGCTCGGCACCGAGGGGCCCGGTGTGGCGTTCAACCTCTACCGGGGTACCACCCGGGTGAACGCCGCACCGATCACCGGTGCCACGAACCACCTCGACAGCGGTGCCCCGGCCGGTGCGGCCTACACCGTACGGGCGGTGGTGAACGGCACCGAGCAGGCCGCCTCGGCGCCGGCGCTCCAGTTCGCCGACGGCTACCTGGACGTACGGCTACAGGTGCCACCGGGCGGCACCACCCCCTCCGGGGAGGCGTACACCTACTCGGCGAACGATGCCTCCGTCGGAGACCTGGACGGCGATGGCCGGTACGAGATCGTGCTGAAGTGGGATCCGTCCAACTCCAAGGACAACTCGCAGTCCGGCTACACCGGCAACGTCTACGTCGACGCGTACACCCTGACCGGGAGCCGGCTGTGGCGGATCGACCTGGGGCGCAACATCCGGGCGGGCGCGCACTACACCCAGTTCCAGGTCTACGACTACGACGGTGACGGCGATGCCGAGGTGGCGATGAAGACCGCCGACGGCACCCGCTCCGGCACCGGGCAGGTGATCGGCTCGTCCTCGGCCGACCACCGCAACTCCAGCGGCTACGTCCTCGCCGGGCCGGAGTTCCTGACCATGTTCGACGGTCGGACCGGCGCGGTGGCCTCCACGGTGGACTACCTGCCGGCCCGAGGCACGGTCTCGTCGTGGGGTGACAACTACGGCAACCGGGTCGACCGTTTCCTTGCCGGCACCGCCTACCTGGACGGGCAGCGGCCGTCTCTGATCATGTCCCGGGGCTACTACACCCGTACGGTGATCGTGGCCTGGGACTTCCGCGACGGCAGTCTGACCCGGCGCTGGACGTTCGACTCCAACTCCGCCGGCAGCCAGTACGCCGGCCAGGGCAACCACAGCCTGGCCGTCGCCGACGTGGACGCGGACGGCCGGGACGAGATCCTCTTCGGCGCGATGTGCATCGACGACAACGGGACCGCGCTGTGGAACACCGGGCACGGTCACGGCGACGCCGGACACGTCGGTGACCTCGATCCGAATCGCTCCGGGTTGGAGTATTTCAAGGTCAGCGAGGATGCCAGCAAGCCGTCGTCCTGGTTCGCCAACGCCCGTACCGGGCAGGTCCACTGGTCCACCGCGCCGGGCGGGGACAACGGTCGTGGCGTGGCCGGTGACATCTACGCCGGCAGCGCGGGCGCCGAGTCGTGGTCGGCGGCGGTCGACGGGCTGCGTAGCCCGAGCGGCGCGAACGTCGGCCGCAAGCCTTCGTCGATCAACTTCCTGGCCTGGTGGGACGGGGATCCGGTACGGGAACTGCTCGACGCCACCCGGATCGACAAGTACGGCACCGGCGGCGACACCCGGCTGCTCACCGGCAGCGGGGTCGCCTCGAACAACGGCACCAAGTCCACGCCCGCGCTCTCGGCCGACATCCTCGGCGACTGGCGGGAGGAGGTGATCTGGCGGACCAGCGACAGTGCCGCGCTACGGATCTACAGCACGCCGACGCCGACCAGCACCCGGATCACGACCCTGATGCACGATCCGCAGTATCGGGTGGCGGTCGCCTGGCAGAACACCGCCTACAACCAGCCGCCGCATCCGAGTTTCTTCATCGGTGACGGGATGGCGACGCCGCCAGCGCCGAACATCTACCTTCGCTGAGTTCGCACCGGAGGGCCCAGTCGTACCGGGCCGGGTAGGGGCCCACCCCACCCGGCCCGGTACGACACACACCGCGACATGACGCGACCCGTCCCGACCGCGCATGTCGAACCACCACCGGTATTGAGATTAGGCGGGGCTACGGGGCGTATCGGTGACAGCCACGTGAAGATCCTGTTTCACGGCTGATCGAGCGCGAACGATCACCCGGAGTCAGCGTTCGCGGCGCAGACCGTCCGCGACGTGTTCGGCGATCAGTTCGAACGAACGGACCCGCGCCTCGATGTCGTAGACCATCGCGGTCAGCATCAGTTCGTCGGCCTGGGTCTGTTCCAGCAGTGCGGCGAGCTGACGCCGGACCGTCTCCGGGCTGCCCATCGCCTGACCGTGCATCCGGTCCCGGGTGAACTGCCGCTCGATCTCGGTGTACGGGTACGCGGCGGCCTCCTCAGGGGTGGCCAACGGCTCCGGTCGGCCGGAGCGCAGCTTGAGGAAGGAGAGCCCGGCCGGGCCAGCGAGCCACTGCGCCTGCTCGTCGGTGTCGGCACAGATCGCGTTCACCGCGACCATCGCGTACGGCTCCTTGAGCCACTGTGACGGTCGGAAGTGCTGCCGGTAGAGGGCCAGCGCCGGGAGGGTGTTGGTGGAGCTGAAGTGGTGCGCGAAGGAGAACGGCAGGCCGAGCATTCCGGCGAGCTGGGCGCTGAAGCCGCTCGAACCGAGCAGCCAGATGGCCGGCATGTCGCCCTTGCCGGGGCTGGCGGTGATCGGACCGGGGCGGTTTCCGGTGAAGTAGTTGACCAGGTCGGCGAGTTCCTGGGGGAAGTTCTCGGCGGAGAGCCCGTCCATGGTCCGGCGCAACGCCAGTGCGGTGACCTGGTCGGTGCCGGGCGCCCGGCCGATGCCGAGGTCGATCCGGCCGGGGTGCAGCGCCTCCAGGGTGCCGAACTGCTCGGCGACCACCAGCGGGGCGTGGTTGGGCAGCATCACCCCGCCGGAACCGACCCGGATGGTCGAGGTGGCGGCGGCCAGGTGAGCGATCACCACGGGCGGCGCGGAGGACGCGATCGCCGGCATGTTGTGGTGTTCGGCCACCCAGAAGCGCTGGTAGCCCAGCTCTTCTGTCCGCCGGGCCAGCTCGGTGGTGTGCCGCAGGGCCTGGCCGGCGGTGGTCCCGGCGGCGACCGGTGCAAGGTCAAGAACTGACAGGGGTACGTCGATCACACGGGCGGTCAACGTCCGGCCCGCCCAGTTTGTTCCGCTCGGTGCGATCGGGTGATTCTGCCCACCGGTAGGTCGGGCCGGATCAGCTGATCAGGGTCCAGAGGTGCTGGGCCGAGGCCGACTCGAACTCGCCCCGGGCGGCCTGGCGGGCCAGCTCGTCGCGGCTGATCCCCAGCTCGGCGAGTTGCCCGTCGACGAAGCGGTCCCAGTCCTCGTCGGCCTGGCGCCGCTCCTGCTCGTCACTCGTCATGTAACCGACCCTACCGCTTGGTACGACATCCGGGCCCGGCGGTGCCCGGCGCCGTCGGGAGGTGCCGAGGCGGCGGCGCGCTGCTTATCGCATTGATCAAGGTATGTGCAAAATGGTAGAAACATTGGATGTCTTGTGCGGTCGTTTGGCAAGATGGCGTGTTTGCTGGCGAGGTTGTCCCGGATTCTCGACGCTGGGACGCCTACGGTCAGGCGATTGATGGGCTGGTTGCCGTTTGGTGATCTTGTCTTTCCCTGGATACCTCCGATGTATCTGGGTTCAGAAGGTTGACAGGTTTGTTTCATGATGTAAACATCGCCGTTATCTGGAACTCGATGAAATGGATTCGAGTAACTCGAATGAGGAGTGGACGGAAATCGTCGAGCGTCGATAGGGCATTCGAACTGATCGGTACGGTCTCGGAGGCCGGCGGCGCCGGTCTGACCCTGGGCGAACTGGCCGCCGAGGCCGGGATCGCGGTGAGCAACACCCACCGGTACACCACCTCGCTACTGGAACTCGGCGTCCTCGAACGGGATTGGGCCGGCGCCTTCCGCCTCGGCGTGACCCTGATCGCGCTCGCCGGGCAGTACCTCGACGAGGACGGCCTGCGCGGCGCCGCCCGGCCCTACCTGGTCGAGCTGAGCGGGGAGACGGTGCACCTCGGCATCCCGGTCGGTAACCAGATCGTCTACGTGGACAAGGTGGAGAGTGCCCGGTCCGTCCGGTCGGTCTCCCGGATCGGCAGCCGGGTCGCCATGCACAGCACGTCGATGGGAAAGGCCGTGCTCGCCGTACTGGACGAGCGGCGCCGGGCGGAGATCCTCGCCGCCCCGCTGCCCGCGCGTACCAGCCGGACCCTCACCGGCGCGGCCCTGCTCGCCGAACTCGACCTCGTCCGGTCCCGTGGGTTCGCCATCGACGACGAGGAGAACGAGGAGGGTGCGCGCTGTTTCGGCCTTCCGATCATGAGTGCCTCCGGAGAGCCCGCCGGGGCATTCAGCGTCGCTGCCCCGGCGCACCGGCTCAGCATTGACGACTGTCACCGGCTGGCACCGGCCGCGCTGGCGATGACGGTCAATATCGGGCGCCGTCGCCACGCGTCACGAAGGAGAACGCGGCGCAGTACCTCGACCCGAAGGGCGACTTCTGACCCCGACCACCGCTCGCCATCCCGACCGGACGCGACTGTGGTCGGTGACTACCCCTCCAGGGGTAGTCACCGACCACAGTGCTCTCCGTTCACTGCGGAGGGGCGGCTCGGTTCATGCGCAGAGCCGCGGGTTTGTTCAGCCGGCGGGGTCAGAGCGAGAGGACCCGTACGACGAGGGCGGCGACGGCGATCAGCAGGATCATCGCGGGGGCGGAGGCGCCCTTGGTGTCGCCGGCGCGCAGGTGCGCGATGACCGCACCGACAAAGTAGAGCGTGACGCCGACGGCAGCGGCGACCCCGAGAGGGCTGAAGAAGATTCCGATGATCAGACCGGCCGCGCCGATGATCTCGATGACGGCCAGTGGTGGGTACCAGCTCTGCGGCACGTTCGCGGCGCTGAGTCCCTGTACGACCTTCTCGTTCTTGGTCAGCTTGCCCTGGGCCGAGCCCAGCAGCATCACGCTGAGCAGGATCGCGAGGACGATGTAGGCGACGGACACGGTGCTCCCTGGGGGTGTGGGGGTGGGGAAGCGTGTTCGTCACCATAAACAGATCGTTGAGCTGAGTCAACGATTGCTGCATGCCTATCATCGCCGAACCGCCGTCACCTCTTCGGCTGGTCGGCGAATTCAGCCGGGTCGAGGTCGAGCATCGAGCGCGGGCCGGAGTTGCGGACGGTGTCGACCCGCTCGGGCAACTCAGCGCCTGGAGATCGTCGCGGTCGCCGAAGGCGAGCTTCCGCGAGTCGGGCACCGGAGCCGGGTGGCCCTGACCTGATCGATCCGGAACGGACGGCGTGCCGTGTCGACGGACGCGCGGCACCGTGACGGATGTCGCTAGGGTGTGCGGGCCGAGAAGTTTTCACGATCTGGGGGGTAACGGTGTCGCAGCCAACGGGGGTCGGGAACGTGGATCGCGAGTGGGCACCGGCGGGGATCGACACCAGCGTGGCGCACTCCGCGCGGATGTACGACTACTGGATCGGTGGCAAGGACAACTTCGCCGCCGACCGGGCGATGGGTGACGCGTTCGCCGCCGCCATCCCGAGCATCCGCACCATGGCCCAGGAAAACCGGGCCTTCATGCACCGGGTGGTCCGCTACCTGACCGGGTCGGCCGGCATCCGGCAGTTCCTCGACATCGGCACCGGCATTCCGACCAGGCCGAACGTGCACGAGATCGCCCAGGCGATCGCGCCACAGACCCGGGTGGCGTACGTGGACCATGACCCGATCGTGCTGACGCACGCGCGGGCGCTGATGGTCAGTGGCACCGAGGGGCAGACCGTCTACCTCGACGCCGACATGCGCGAGCCGGGCAAGATCCTGGCCGACCCGGAGCTGAACCTGACGCTCGACCTCGATCAGCCGGTGGGTCTGCTGCTGATCGCGATCCTGATGCTGGTCGCCGACGCCGACGACCCCTGGGAGAAGGTCGCCACGCTGCTGGACGCGTTGCCCTCCGGGAGCTACGTCGCGATCACGCACCCCGGCCAGGATTTCGACCCGGAGGCGATGGCCGCCGTCGCCGCCGCCGCCGGCCAGGGCGGGATGACCCTGGTGCCCCGGGTACGCGACGACGTGGTCCGCTTCTTCGGCGACTGGGAACTGGTCGAGCCGGGAGTCGTACCGGTGAAGGCATGGCGTCCCGACGGCGAGCCCCCGGTCGACCCGAATGCCGCCTACTACTGGTCCGGGCTGGCCCGTAAGCCGTGACCTCCGCCCCCGGCCGGGCCTGTGCCGCGTACGGGGAACAGGGTGCCGTACGGGAGGGCCGGATGCGTCCAGGCCCTCCCGTACGGCGGCTCAGGCGCTCTCGGGCGGCCCGGTCTCCAGCAGTGCCCCGTCGTCGAGCCGGAGCCACCGTTGCACCCGGATCTCCGCGAGGAACCGTTCGTCGTGGCTGACCACCACGAACGCGCCCTCGTAGGCGTCGAGCGCGCTCTCCAGTTGACCGACGCTGACCAGGTCGAGATTGTTCGTCGGTTCGTCGAGCAGCAACAACTGGGGCGCCGGTTCGGCGAACAGGACACAGGCCAGGGTGGCGCGCAGCCGTTCGCCGCCGGAGAGCGCCCCGACCGGCAGGTGGATCCGGGAGCCCCGGAACAGGAAGCGGGCGAGCAGATTCATCCGCTGCGCCTCCGGCATCGTGGGCGCGAACGCGGCCAGGTTCTCCATCACGGTCCGGTCGAGGTCCAGCAGGTCCAGCCGTTGGGACAGGTACGCGACCCGGCCCTCGGCCCGTTTGATCTCGCCACCGGACGGTTCCAGATCGCCGTTGACCAGGCGCAGCAGGGTGGACTTACCGGCGCCGTTGGGGCCGGTAAGCGCGATCCGCTCCGGCCCCCGGATGATCAGGTCGGCACCCGTGGCGGCGAAGAGGGCCCGCTCGCCGTACCGGACCTGCATCCGTTCGCCGTGCAGGAGGGTGCGTCCGGAGGGGACCTTGGTCCCGGGCAGTTCCAAAGAGATCTTCTGCTCGTCGCGTAGGGCGCGGCCCGCCTCGTCGAGCCGGGCCTTCGCGTCGCTGACCCGCGCGGCGTGTGTCTGGCTCGCCTTGCCTGCCGACTCCTGGGCGCCCCGCTTCATCGTCCCGGCGAAGATTTTCGGCAGACCGGCGTTCTTCAGGTTCCGGGAGGCGTTGCTGGCCCGGCGCTCGGCGCGCTCACGTGCCTGCTGCAATTCTCGCTTCTCCCGCTTGACCTCCTGTTCGGCGTTGCGCACGTTCTTCTCGGCGACCTCCCGCATGGCCTCCCGCGTCTCCTCGTACTCGGTGAAGTTCCCGCCGTGGAGGCGGAGTTCGCCCTGGTCGAGTTCGGCGATCCGGTCCATCCGGTCGAGCAGCGCGCGGTCGTGGCTGACCAGCAGCAGGCAGCCGTTCCAGCCCTCGATCACGTCGTAGAGCTTGTGTCGCGCGTCGAGGTCGAGGTTGTTGCTGGGCTCGTCGAGCAGCAGGACGTCGGGCTGCTTCAGCAGTTGTGCCGCCAGGCCGAGGGAGATCACCTGGCCGCCGCTGAGGGTGTGTAGGTGTCGGGTGAGTGGAACGTCACCGAGTCCGAGCCGGTCGAGCTGCGCGCTGGTACGTTCCTCGATGTCCCAGTCGTTGCCGATCGTGGTGAAGTGTTCCTCGCTCGCGTCCCCGGACTCGATCGCGTTCAGGGCCCGGAGCACCGGGGCGATGCCCAGCACCTCGGCCACGGTCAGGTCACCGACCAGGGGCAGGGTCTGGGGCAGGTATCCGAGGACCCCGTTGACGGAGATGCTTCCGGCGGTGGGTTTCAGCTCGCCGGCGACCAACTTGAGCAGCGTGCTCTTGCCGGCGCCGTTCGGTGCGACGAGCCCGGTGCGGCCGGCGCCGACGGTGAAGGAGAGATCCTGGAAGACCGGTGTGTCGTCCGGCCAGGAGAAGGAGAGGTTCGAGCAGACGATGAACGAATCGGACATGCGAAGCCCTTGGGTGTGATGCGGGCGTGCGGCAGGGCCGCCCGGCGGGAAACAGAGGGAGGGAACGACGCCATGGCCACCGCGGCTGCGCCGTACGCGCCGCAGATGGCCGAACATGTCCGGTTCTACCCGGAGATGTCGACGTCACCCGCCATGTCTGGTCCCCTTTGTTCCCGATCGCTTGCATGTACCCGATGAATCGGCAGCCACTCTAGCAGCCAGGGGTCGGCCTCCGCCGGTACGCGCGGCCCAGCCGGGGAGATGCGGCGGATCGCGTGAGCGTGTCGGATTCCGGACAAGATACCTGAATCAACATCAAAAAGGCGCCGCCTGGCAATCCAGGTGGCGCCTTTCGCTGCTGGTGGTGCCGGATTCGCGCGACACTCCTTGCGGGGAGTGGTCGTTCGAACACGCTAAGCGTTGGCAGTTCCTTGACGTGCCCCCGGTGGGATTCGAACCCACACTGTCGGAGGTTTGAGCTCCGTTTCTCTACCGGTTGGAATACGGGGACGCAACCACGGACCTGATGAGTAGGCCGGGTCTAGGGTACCCACTACGCTGATGACGGCGACACCCGGCCGGGCGGGTGTCGAAGAAGAGCGCTGGGGGTAGAGGTTCGTGGCCGACACGCAGGCGGGTATCGAGCGTAGGCGGGTGCTGATCGCCGAGGATGAGGCGCTCATCCGGCTGGATCTCGCCGAGATGCTGGTCGAAGAGGGCTACGACGTGGTGGGGGAGGCGGGCGACGGGGAGACCGCGGTGCGCCTGGCCGAGGAACTCAAGCCCGACCTCGTCATCCTCGACATCAAGATGCCCATCATGGATGGGTTGGCGGCGGCCGAGCGGATCGCCGGCGGCCGGATCGCCCCGGTGGTCATCCTCACCGCGTTCAGCCAGCGCGACCTGGTCGAGCGGGCGCGGGCGGCAGGCGCGATGGCCTATCTGGTGAAGCCGTTCCAGAAGAGCGACCTGGTCCCGGCGATCGAGATCGCCCTGTCCCGGTACTCGGAGATCGCCGCACTCGAGTCCGAGGTGGCCGGGCTGACCGACCGCCTGGAGATCCGCAAGACCGTGGAGCGGGCCAAGGGCGCGCTGATGACGACGTACGGCATGACCGAGCCGCAGGCTTTCAAGTGGATTCAACGCACCGCGATGGACCACCGGATGACCATGCGCGAGGTGGCCGAGCGGATCCTGGCCGAGGGGACCGGCGCGGAGCCGACCGAGGCGAGCTGAACCTGAGTCGCGGGGCCGGCGGAACGAGGGGGCCAGTGGCGGAGAATTGGCCCCCTTCGTCGTCTGTGGATCGCCCCTAGGATCGGCACATGCTCACCGGCCGGCGGTTCGTCGCGGGGCTCGTCGCGTCGGCCCTGCTGATCGCCGGGTGCGAGCGCCCCGCCGCCGACCGGGGGCAGCAGCAGATTCGGCCGGACTGGCGGGTGGTGACGCTGCCGATGCCAGCCGGACCGGACGGTCGGCCGATGCTCCGGGACGCGGTCACCTGCGCCGGCCGCTGGTATCTCGTCGGCGCGATCGGCGGAGTCGACGGCGCCACCCGACCTGCCGCCTGGACGAGCGCCGACGCCCGGAACTGGGACGCCGTACGGCTCGTGCCGAACAGCTACTACGGCGAGCGGGCCATCCTCTACGCGGTCGGCTGCCGGCAGGGCCGGATCGCGGTGATCGGCGCCAAGGCCGGTGGCGCGCACGGCAACCCGAGGGTGCGGACCTGGCGGCAACTGCCGGATGGCGCGCTGGTCGAGGTGTCGGCCGCGTTCGAACTGTACGGAGGGCCGGCCGCGGTCAACGTCAGCCGGGTCGCCGGCGGACCGGACGGGTGGCTGATCGCCGGTGGACGGGAGAGTGGAGCCGCGGTCTGGCGGTCGCCGGATGCCGCCGACTTCCAACTTGTCGAGAACGCACCCCGACTGGCCAGCGACGTCGAGCTGCGCACCTCCGCGACGGACGCGCTCGCGGTCGACGACGGCTGGCTGGTGGGTGGCAGTGGACGGGCGCCCGGGCGAGCGGACCACGATCCGTTCGTCTGGTGGTCGCCCGACGGGTCGACCTGGAACCGGATTCCCCTGCCCGCCACCGGTTCCGACGAGGCAGTCCACCGGCTGGTGCGGGTGGGTGACGCGGTGCTGGCGCTGGGAGCGCGGGGCACCACGTTCGGCGCCTGGCGCCTGGCGGACCCGACGGCCGGGGGTGGGCCGGCGGTTCGTGGCGGGGCGGCGGCCGGTGACGGTTGGCGGGCCGCCGCCGGATTCGGCGTCGCGGATGCCGGAATGATCGCCGGGGTGGAGGCGGTGGCGACGTACGACGACCGGGTTCTCGCGGCCACGGTCGCAGCGGAGGGTCACCGACTGTGGACGTCGGACGCGACCGCCGAACGGTGGTCTCCGGTGGCGCTGCCGGTTGCCGTGCCGGCGGGCGGCGAGACGGCGGCATCGATCGCCGCGACGTCCGGGCAGGTAGTGATGGTTACCGATGACGGCCGAGAGTCCCGTGCCTGGCAGGCAGTGCTTTCATCGACATTCTGATCTTTCTGGTGAACCTCGCATCTATAACAACAGAGCGCAAACCTTGCCACGCTACGTAACGGTTGAGTGAAAGCGGGCAGCTAGACCTACCGGCATGTCTGGCTGGTGGGATAACGTCCCCCGCCAGACCGGGTGAACGGTCTCGTTCGGGGCTGTCGTGGCTCATCTGCCCGTGGCACCGGACTCGTGGATGGAGGAGGGGTTTCAGCCTTGAGGCAAAACTTCGTACGCGTCCTCGGCGGTGTCGCCATGGCGGCGCTGCTAGTTGGTGGCGCTACCGCGTGCAAGCAGGACGAGGGTTCGGGCACCGGCTCCGGGAGCCAGGCGTGCGACCTCAAGATCGGTTTCTTCGGTGCGCTCTCCGGTGCGGACGCCGGTCTGGTGACGCCGATGAAGCAGGGTGTCGACCTTGCTGTCGAGCAGTACAACAAGGCGAACGCGGACTGCCAGGTAACGGTGGCCCCGTTCGACTCGCAGGGTAAGGCCGACCTGGCCGGCGGTCTCGCCACCAGCGCGGCTTCCGACACGAAGATCGTGGGAATGGTCGGGCCGGCGTTCTCGGGTGAGTCCGAGGTCGCGCTGCCCATCTTCGAGCAGGCCACCCTGCCGAGCATCACCCCGTCGGCCACCCGTCCGAGCCTGAGCACCAAGGGCTGGAAGGTCTTCCACCGTGGCGTGGGTAACGACTTCTCGCAGGGTCCGGCGATCGCCAACTACATCAAGTCCGTGATCAAGGCGGAGAAGGTCTTCGTCATCGACGACCAGTCCGCGTACGGCGCCGGTCTCGCCGACGAGGCGAAGAAGGTGCTCGGCCCGCTGGTCGTCAAGACCGACAAGGTGGTCGACAACGCGCAGGAGTTCGGCGCGCAGATCTCCAGCGTCAAGACCAGTGGCGCCACCGTGCTGTTCTACGCGGGTTACACCGAGGAGGCGGCGCCGTTCCTCAAGCAGCTCCGCGCCAACGGCTGGACCGGTACGTTCATCGGCGGCGACGGCATCAACGACGCGAACATGCTGTCGGTGACCGGCCAGAAGGACGTCGAGGGCACCATCTCCACCTGCCCGTGTGGCCCGGCCACCGCGGCCAAGGGCACCTTCGTGACCGACTTCAAGGCTAAGTACAACGTCGACCCGGGTGTGTACGCCGACGTGTCGTACGACCTCGCCAACATCTACCTTGAGGCGATCAAGGCCGGCAAGACCACCCGCGCCGACATCCAGGCCTACCTCGGCACCTACAACAAGGCCGGCGCCGCCTCTGGCGTGACCTACAAGTGGGAGGCGAACGGCGAGCTGGACCCGGCTCAGGTCAAGGTCTGGGCGTTCAAGGCCACCAACGGTGCCTGGGCGCCGGATCAGGAGGTCCCGAAGGGCTGATCCGATCGGGCCCCAGGCGCGACCGGATCGGTGCGTAACACATACGAATAGTGCTGGTGTGGCCGGCAATCTTGCCGGCCACACCCGTATCACGCAACCCCTCGGAGCTTTGGTGGACTTTGCAGAACTCTTCCGGGGATTCCCGGAACTGACAACGACCGGGCTGGTCCAGGGCGCGATCTACGCGCTCATCGCGCTCGGCTACACGCTCGTGTACGGCGTTCTACGCCTCATCAACTTCGCGCACTCCGAGGTCTTCATGATCGGCACCTTCGCCGCCGTGTGGACCTGGGGCTTCTTCGGCCTGGACAGTAACAGCGACGCACCCTCGGTGGTGAAGGCGATGTTACTGATCGTGCTCGCGATAGCCACGGCCGCTGTGCTCTCCGGCAGTACCGCCCTCCTGCTTGAGGTGACGGCCTACCGTCCGCTGCGACGGCGCAACGCCCCACCGCTGGCCTTCCTCATCACCGCCATCGGCGCGTCGTACTTCCTGATGGAACTGCTGGGTGCGCTGACCCAGCGGCGTCAGATCGGCGCACCGCGTCTGCTGCCGACCGATCCGATCATCAGCATCGGCGGGTTCCACGTCACGCCGGTCCAGTTGCTCACCCTGAGCGTGGCCATCATCATGATGGTCGGCCTGGACTTCTTCGTGAACAAGACCCGATTCGGCCGGGGCATCCGGGCGGTGGCCCAGGACGCGAACACCGCTGCGTTGATGGGTGTCAACAAGAGCCGGGTCATCGGCCTGGTCTTCGTCCTGGGTGGCCTGATGGCCGGCGTGGCCGCGGTCTTCAGTGACATGAAGAGCGGCAACACCCGGTACAACATCGGCTTCCTGCTCGGGCTCAAGGCGTTCTCGGCTGCCGTGCTCGGCGGCATCGGCAACCTGCGGGGCGCCGCCATCGGTGGTGTGCTGCTCGGACTGGTGGAGAACTACGGCTCGGCGGTCTTCGGGTCGCAGTGGCGTGACCTGATCGCCTTCGTCGTGTTGATCACCCTGCTGATGTTCCGGCCGACCGGTCTGCTCGGCGAGTCGTTGGGAAGGGCGCGGGCATGACCGACTTTCGAACCCGGTGGCGCGAGGCCACCAGCCGTGTCGGGCACGTGTTCGACACTTTGCCGAAGCCGGTCCGGATCGCGGGGCTCGTGGTCTTCGTGGCCTTCCTCTACATCCTGCCGAACAAGTCGTTCTACGAGTACCTGAACATCCCGGGGGTGTGGATTCCCCTCTACACCACCAGCAACGACATGGCCGCGGTGCTCTTCTACTGCGCCTGGATCGTGCTGCTGTCGCTCGGGCTGAACGTGGTGGTCGGTTACGCCGGTCTGCTCGACCTCGGCTTCTTCGGCTTCTTCGCGGTCGGGGCGTACACGGTGGCCCTGCTCACCTCGCCGGAGAGCAAGCTCATCACCGAGTACAACTGGCTGGAGAGCCCGTGGCCCTGGCTGGTCACGGTGCCGATCGCGATCGCCCTGTCGTTGCTCTCCGGGGTGCTGCTCGGTGCGCCGACGCTGCGGCTGCGCGGCGACTACCTGGCGATCGTGACGCTGGGCTTCGCCGAGATGATCCGGATCGTCGCGAAGAACCAGGACTGGATCCTCAACGGCGACCGGGGTATCCCACAGGTGGCGCACCCGCCGGGCAAGTGGTCGGACGGTACTCCGATCTTCGGCCTCGCGTTCAAGCCGTACTACTGGCTGCTGCTCACGGTGATCATCATCGCGATCTTCCTGATCCGGAATCTCTCCCGGAGCCGGGTGGGTCGGGCCTGGGTCGCGATCCGGGAGGACGAGGACGCGGCCGAGTTGATGGGCGTGCCCACGTTCCGGTTCAAGCTCTGGGCGTTCGCGATCGGCGCGGCGGTCGGCGGCCTCTCCGGGTCGCTGTGGGCGGGGCAGGCGAACTTCGTCAACTCCTCCACCTTCTCGCTGGAGAACTCCATCCTGGTCCTGGCCGCGGTGCTGCTCGGCGGCGCCGGCAGTATCCCGGGTGCGATCCTCGGCGGGTTCATGGTGATCTACATTCCGGAGTGGCTACGGTCGGTCGGTGACGTCTTCGGTCTGCCGGAGACGGTCAACATCGCGGGCCAGGCGTACGACATCAGCCCCACCTCGCTGCGCTACGTGTTCTTCGGGGCATTGCTGATCATCGTGATGGTTTTCCGGCCCCAGGGTCTGTGGCCGAACCGGCGGCGTGCCGCCGAGCTCAAGGACCGGCAGAAGGAGGTGGCGGTCGTTGAGTGAGCCGCAGATGGGCAGCGAGCGGGACGTGACCAGTGAGCGTGACCTCGCTCCAGACGCCCGGGTCGAGGTGGGTTCCCCGCCGGAGGCCGGCGCCGGAGCCGAGGCCGCGCACGGCCCGGCAGCACAGATCCCCTCGCCGCGCGAGGAGACCCCGGGTCCGGCGGTGCCGCCTGCCGGCCGTGAGCCACTGCTTGAGGTCGACAACGTCACCCTGCGCTTCGGTGGGGTCGTGGCGCTGAACAAGGTGGACTTCACCCTCTACAAGGGTGAGATCCTCGGTTTGATCGGACCGAACGGCGCCGGGAAGACCACCTGCTTCAACGCGATGACCGGTGTCTACACCCCGACCGAGGGTGAGATCCGGTTCCAGGGTCGCAAGCTCAGTGGCCAGAAGCGCTTCAAGATCACCAAGCTTGGAGTGGCCCGCACGTTCCAGAACATCCGTCTCTTCCCGGAGATGACGGTGCTGGAGAACGTGCAGGTGGGCGCGGACGCACACCACAAGACCAGCGTGCCCAGCGCGCTGTTGCGCCTGCCCCGCCACTGGCGGGAGGAGAAGCAGGGCAAGGAGAAGGCCCGCGAGCTGCTCGACTTCGTCGGCGTGAACAGCGGCATGGACAATCTCGCCCGCAACCTCTCCTACGGTGACCAGCGTCGGTTGGAGATCGCTCGCGCGCTGGCCACCGATCCGACCCTGCTCTGCCTGGACGAGCCGGCTGCCGGCTTCAACCCGGCGGAGAAGGAATCGCTGCTCCAGTTGATCCGCAAGATCCGGGACCGTGGCGTCACGGTGCTGCTGATCGAGCACGACATGCGGCTCGTCATGGGCGTCACCGACCGGATTGTGGTGCTGGAGTTCGGTCAGAAGATCGCCGAGGGTACGCCGGCCGAGGTCCGCGACGACCCGAAGGTGATCGCGGCTTACCTGGGGGTGTCGGAAGATGCTGCTTGAGATCGACAACCTGACCCTGCTGTACGGGCGGATCCAGGCGCTGCACGGCATCAGCCTGACCGTCGCCGAGGGCGAGATCGTGGCCCTGATCGGGGCGAACGGTGCTGGCAAGACGACCACGATGCGGGCCATCTCCGGCCTGCGCCCGGTCGCCGCCGGCTCGATCAAGTTCGAAGGCGTCGACGTCACCAAGCTCCGGGCCGACCTGCGGGTGATCCGCGGGATCGGTCAGTCGCCCGAGGGTCGGGGAGTCTTCCCCGGCATGACGGTGCACGAGAACCTGGAGATGGGTGCCTACACCCGACGGGACAAGGCGGGCATCGCCGAGGACCTGGAGATGGTGTACGGCCTCTTCCCCCGGCTGCTGGAGCGGCGCAAGCAGCCCGGCGGCACGCTCTCCGGTGGTGAGCAGCAGATGCTGGCGGTCGGTCGGGCCCTGATGACCCGGCCCCGGTTGCTCCTGCTCGACGAGCCGTCGATGGGTCTGGCGCCCAAGTTGATCCAGCAGATCTTCGAGATCATCACGCGGATCAACGAGCAGGGCACCACCATTCTGCTGGTGGAGCAGAACGCGCAGCAGGCGCTCTCCCGGGCGCACCGAGGTTACGTGTTGGAGACCGGCCGGATCGTCAAGGAGGGCTCCGGACAGGAGCTCCTGACCGACCCGGCGGTCAAGGAGGCGTACCTGGGCGTGGCCTGACCGCGTCCGACCAGTTCGGGCCCGGCGCGGTTGCGCCGGGCCCGAACTCGTGTTGTTCGTCCCCTTGGTCGGTGTGCCCTGCCGCGTGGGGCGTGACCGGGATGTCGGTGGCCCCGACTAGAGTCGGCAGGGTGACCGACGCACCCCGCCTCCTGTTGTTGGACGGCCATTCGCTGGCCTACCGGGCCTTCTTCGCCCTGCCGGTGGAGAACTTCTCCACCACGACCGGCCAGCCGACAAACGCGGTGTACGGCTTCACCTCGATGTTGATCAACGTCCTCCGGGACGAGCGGCCGACCCACCTGATCGTCGCCTTCGACATCTCCCGCCGCTCGTTCCGCACCGAGCGCTACGCGGAGTACAAGGCCGGCCGGGCCGAGACCCCGACCGACTTCCACGGCCAGGTCAGCCTGGTCAAGGAGGTGCTCGCCGCCCTCCGGGTGCCGGTGGTGGAGAAGGAGGACTACGAGGCCGACGACGTGATCGCCACCCTCGCCCGGCAGGGCCGGGAGAGCGGCATGGACGTGCTGATCTGCACCGGCGACCGGGACGCCTTCCAGTTGATCGGTGACGCGGTCACCGTCCTCTACCCCCGCAAGGGTGTCTCCGACCTGGCCCGGATGGACCCGGCAGCGGTCACCGAGCGGTACGGCGTCGGACCGGAGCAGTACCGCGACCTGGCGGCGCTGGTCGGCGAGAGCAGTGACAACCTGCCGGGCGTACCGGGGGTCGGTCCGAAGACCGCGGCTAAGTGGATCAACCAGTTCGGCGGGGTGGAGGGCGTGATCGCCCGCGCCGACGAGATCAAGGGCAAGGCGGGGGAGAGCCTGCGGGAGCGGCTCGCCGACGTGATCCGCAACTACGAGCTCAACCGGCTGGTCGACGACCTGGAGCTGCCACTGGGCACGGCCGACGCGCGCTGGGCCGGCTGGGACCGCGAGGCGGTCCACCAGGTCTTCGACACGCTCCAGTTCCGGGTCCTGCGGGACCGGCTCTACCAATACCTGGAGGCGGTGCAGCCGGAGGCGGAGGCGGGCTTCGAGATGGCGACCGAGGTGCTCGGCACCGGCACGGTCGCGGCCTGGCTGGCCGAGCACACCCCGGCCGGCACCCCGGCCGGAGTCGCCGTCGCCGGAACCTTCGGGCGCGGCACGGGCACCCTGACCGGGATCGCGGTCGCCACCGCCGCCGGTGCCGGCGGGTGGTTCGACCCGAGCGCCCTCGACCCGACGGACGAGGCGGCGGTGGGTGAGTGGCTGGTCGACGAGGCGCGGCCGAAGGTCCTGCACGACAGCAAGCCGGCGTTGCTGGCCTTCGCCGCGCACGGCTGGCAGCTACGCGGAGTCGGCCGGGACACCGCGCTGGCGGCGTACCTGGCCCGGCCGGACCAGCGCTCCTACGATCTGGGCGACCTCGCTCTGCGCTACCTGCACCGGGAACTGCGGGTCGACCAGCCGGAAACCGGCCAGCTCACCTTCGAGGGGCTGGGCGACGACGGCCAGGTCGAGCAGAACCTGATGCTGCGGGCCCGTGCCACGCTCGACCTGGCCGACGCGATCGACGCCGAACTCGCCCGCGACGGGGAACTCTCCGCCCGGCTCCTGGCCGACGTGGAGCTGCCGCTGGTCCGGGTTCTCGGCGAGATGGAGCGGGTCGGCATCGCGGCCGACACCGACTACCTCTCCGAGTTGGAGGCGCACTTCGCCGGTGAGGTGAAGGCGGCGGCGCAGGCGGCGTACGAGGTGGTGGGGCGGGAGTTCAATCTCGGCTCGCCCAAGCAGTTGCAGGAGATCCTCTTCACCGAGCTGGGCCTGCCCAAGACCAAGAAGATCAAGACCGGGTACACCACCGACGCGGACGCGTTGCAGTGGCTCTACGCGCAGAATCCGCACCCGGTGCTGGCGCACCTGCTGCGTCACCGGGACGTGGCCCGGCTCAAGTCGACCGTCGACGGACTCCTCAAGTCGATCTCCGACGACGGCCGGATCCACACCACGTACAACCAGACGGTGGCGGCGACCGGGCGGCTCTCGTCGACCGACCCGAACCTCCAGAACATTCCGATCCGGACCGAGGAGGGACGGCGGATCCGGCGCGCCTTCGTGGTCGGCACCGGCTACGAGACGCTGCTCACCGCCGACTACAGCCAGATCGAAATGCGGATCATGGCGCACCTCTCCGGCGACCAGGCGCTGATCGAGGCGTTCAACTCGGGCGAGGACTTCCACGCCACCACCGCCTCGTTCGTCTTCCACGTGCCGGTCGCCGAGGTCACCGCCGACCAGCGGCGCAAGATCAAGGCCATGAACTACGGCCTGGCGTACGGGCTGAGCGCGTTCGGTCTGGCCCAGCAGCTCAACATCGCGCCGGACGAGGCCCGTGGCCTGATGGACGAGTACTTCACCCGGTTCGGCGGGGTGCGCGACTACCTCCAGGAGGTGGTGCGCCGCGCGGTTCGGGACGGTTACACCGAGACCATGCTCGGCCGGCGCCGCTACCTGCCCGATCTGGTGAGCGACAACCGGCAGCGGCGGGAGATGGCCGAGCGGATGGCGCTCAACGCCCCGATCCAGGGCTCCGCCGCCGACATGATCAAGGTGGCGATGCTGCACGTGGAGGCCGCGTTGCGGGCGTCCGGGTTGCGCTCCCGGATGTTGCTCCAGGTGCATGACGAACTGGTCTTCGAGGTGCATCCCGGTGAGCGTGAGCAGCTTGAGGAGTTGGTCCGACGGGAGATGGGCAACGCCCACCCGCTCTCCGTACCGCTGGAGGTCTCGGTCGGCGCGGGTCAGGACTGGAACAGCGCCGACCACTGATCGGCGGTCACGAGCCCTTGATTGGGTCGTGCCCCCAGTTCATCAGCGAGTAGCGCCACCGGGTGTGGCTGACGTCACCCCGGGGGCGCTGCGCCATGTGCCGGTGCACGTAACCGACGACCTTGCGCATGTGCGCGTAGTCCCGGTCGGTCAACTCCGCCCGCTTACGGCGCAGCAGGTCGACGATCCGCCGCCCCGACTCGTGTCCGACCGACTCACCGCCGCCGGAGTGCTGCCCGACCGTCTTGGAGTCGTCGGTCTCCAGCCAGTTCCGTAGTTCACCCGGCTTCATGTTCACCGCGTCGGTGAAGTCGCGGTAGATGTCGGCCCGGTCGTCAGCGCGGGGCACGGCGCAACGCCTCCGGCTTGTGGACGGCCTCCGCGCCGGAGTCCGTCCGTACCCGATACTGCGGTTCGTCCCTGGACGCGTCGACCGTCCGTCTGGCGGCGGTCGTCCGCAGCGTTATCTCCTCCTGGACGGTGCCGTACGCGGTCCCGCCGTGACTGCGCCAGCTCACCCGGTCGCCCTTGTGCAGCTTCTCGTCCTTGTGCATGAACCGGTCTACCCTGTGTCGCCATGGGAAAACTGGTCCGGGCGACGGCAGCCGGCGGACCGGTCCGGGCGTGGGTGAGTCTCGACTATTCGCCCTCCGTGAGCGGTTTATCCGAGATGAAAATCGCCGTGCCGGGGAAGATCCGGCCTCGCAACGGGCTCCACTGACCCCAGAGTTGCTCGTGTCCCTCCGGCCACTCCGGTTCCACCAGATCGCGCAGCCGGAACCCGGCCCCGACCAGCTCGCGGATCCGGTCGCCGAGGGTCCGGTGCTGCTCGACGTAGGTGGGCACCCCGGACGAGTCCTGCTCCACGTACGGGCGCCGGTCGAAGTACGAGTGCACCGCCTTCAGACCGCCCTCGCCCGGGTCGTCGAGGAAGATCCAGCGCATCGGGTGGGTGACCGAGAACGCCCAGAGCCCGCCCGGCCGCAGCACCCGGTGGACCTCCCGCATCACCGCCGCCGAGTCGGCCACGAACGGCACCGCGCCGAAGGCCGTACAGACGATGTCGAAGGCGCCGTCGGCGAAGGGCAGGGCGAGGGCGTCCGCCTGGACCAGCGGCACGCGTACCCCGGTGGTCTCGGCGGCTCGCGCGGCGTGCCGCAACATGCCCGCGGAGAGGTCCAGGGCGACCGCCCGGGCCTGCTGGGTGGTGAGCCAGCGGGCGGCCGAGGCGGCGCCGCAGCCCAGTTCCAGCACCCGCTGGCCGGTCAGGTCGCCGAGAAGCCGGGCGTCGGCCTCGCGCAGCCGTTCCGGGCACCAGACGAAGTCGACGTCGCCGAGGAACGCGCCGTGCTCGTCCTGGTAGTCGTCGGCGTCCCGGTCCCACCACTGCCGGCTCGCTCGCCGGGTTTCCGCGTCGCCCACCGTGCGCCGGGTCACACCCTCGGCCTCGTCGTCAGTCACCCCGGCCACGCTAGAGGCCGGGTACGCGCACGTCGCGGGCGGCCTCGTCGCCCGCGTGTCGCGCTGTCGACAGGGCGAGTTCCCGCGTCGTGGACGGCGTGTCGCAATAGGTGGCAGGAGGGCTTGCATGCTGTGGTAATGCGCACGGTAAGCTATTCGATGCGCTCGCGGATCGTGTGCCTCGGCAGGGAGCAGGTCCGCGGTCGACGGGCATATCCCACGGTCTCACGCATGATCGTTTGGTGTGTACGGCGACGGATCCGCTGGCGCAAACAGGTCACTGCGACACAAACGCCTGCTGTGACACCCATCCGACCGGAGCAACCGCCCACATGACGAGCAGCATCGAGGCCCCCTCGAGCGCCAACCGGGTCACCCACGACGATCTCGGCTCTGAGGAAGCTTTCCTCGCCGCGATCGACGAGACCATCAAGTACTTCAACGACGGCGACATTGTCGAAGGCACCGTCGTCAAGGTCGATCGGGACGAGGTCCTGCTCGACATCGGCTACAAGACCGAGGGCGTCATCCCCTCGCGCGAGTTGTCGATCAAGCACGACGTGGACCCCGCCGAGGTGGTCTCCGTAGGTGACCACATCGAAGCCCTGGTTCTCCAGAAGGAGGACAAGGAAGGGCGGCTGATCCTCTCGAAGAAGCGGGCGCAGTACGAGCGCGCCTGGGGCACGATCGAGAAGATCAAGGACGAGGACGGCGTCGTGCGCGGTTCCGTCATCGAGGTGGTCAAGGGTGGCCTCATCCTCGACATCGGCCTGCGGGGCTTCCTGCCCGCGTCGCTGGTGGAGATGCGTCGGGTTCGGGACCTGCAGCCGTATGTGGGCCGGGAACTCGAAGCCAAGATCATCGAGCTGGACAAGAACCGCAACAACGTGGTCCTGTCCCGCCGGGCCTGGCTCGAGCAGACCCAGTCCGAGGTGCGCACCGAGTTCCTCAACAAGTTGCAGAAGGGACAGGTCCGCAAGGGCGTCGTCTCCTCGATCGTCAACTTCGGTGCGTTCGTCGACCTCGGTGGCGTCGACGGTCTGGTTCACGTCTCCGAACTCTCCTGGAAGCACATCGACCACCCCTCCGAGGTTGTCGAGGTCGGCCAGGAGGTGGAGGTCGAGGTCCTGGACGTCGACCTCGACCGCGAGCGGGTCTCCCTGTCGCTGAAGGCGACCCAGGAGGACCCGTGGCGTCAGTTCGCCCGTACCCACGCGATCCAGCAGATCGTCCCGGGTAAGGTCACGAAGCTGGTGCCGTTCGGTGCGTTCGTCCGGGTGGACGACGGCATCGAGGGTCTGGTGCACATCTCCGAGCTGGCCGAGCGCCACGTGGAGATCCCGGAGCAGGTCGTCCAGGTCGGCTCGGACGTCATGGTCAAGGTCATCGACATCGACCTGGAGCGGCGGCGGATCTCGCTCTCGCTCAAGCAGGCCAACGAGGGCTTCGTCGAGGGCGAGGAGCACTTCGACCCGACCCTCTACGGCATGGCCGCGACGTACGACAACGAGGGCAACTACATCTACCCGGAGGGCTTCGACCCGGAGACCGGGGAGTGGCTCGAGGGCTTCGACAAGCAGCGCGAGACCTGGGAGACGCAGTACGCCGAGGCGCGGACCCGCTGGGAGGCCCACACCAAGCAGGTGCAGACCTCCCGCGCCGCCGACGCCGAGGCCGCTGCCAACCCGGCTCCGGCCAGCACCACCGGTGGCGGGGCAACCTCCTCGTCCACCCCGGCGCCGGCCCGTCAGGCGGAGGAGCCGGCAGGCACCCTCGCCACCGACGAGGCGCTCGCCGCGCTGCGGGAGAAGCTCGCCGGCGGCAAGTGAGCACCAGGCACCAACTCGCGGGTAGGTAACCGCGGTTAGGCACGATCGCGGTGGCCCCGCCCTCCCTGACGGGAGGACGGGGCCACCGTCGTTCGTACCGGGGTGTGGCCGGGCCACGAGCGACGCGCCCGGACGACTGAAGATCAAATCGCGGTAACTTGCCCCGGCTCGATCGGACAGGGTTGACTGAGCCGGTGCTGATGATCGGACTCACCGGCGGGATCGGCTCGGGCAAGAGTGTCGTGGCGAGCCGACTCGCCCAGCTCGGCGCCGTGATCATCGACGCCGACCGGATCGCCCGGGAGGTGGTCGCACCCGGGACAGACGGGCTGGCCGAGATCGTCGCGGCCTTCGGCGACGGGGTGCTCGGCGCCGAAGGGGCCCTCGACCGGGCAGCGCTGGGCGGGCTCGTCTTCGCCGACGAGTCGGCTCGACGGCGACTGGAACAGATCACCCACCCCCGGGTCCGGGCCCGTACCGTAGAACTCGCCGCCGCCGCGCCGGCCGACGCGATCGTCGTCAACGACGTACCGCTCCTGGTCGAGGTGGGACTCGCGCCGACGTACCACCTGGTGGTCGTGGTGGACGCGGACCGCGCCATCCGGATCGACCGGCTGGTCCGGGACCGGGGGATGACCGTCGAGGAAGCGGAACGGCGGATCCGGGCGCAGACCGGGGACGCGCAGCGCCGGGCCGCCGCCGATGTGGTGCTCGCCAACGACGGTGACCTGGCCGACCTGCACCTGGCCGTCGAGACGCTCTGGCGGGACCGGCTGGTCCCCTACGAGCGCAACCTGCGTGACGGGGTGCCGGTTCAGGGCGGGCCGGTGGCGCTCGTCGAAGCCGATCCGCACTGGGAGGCCCAGTACGCCCGAATCGCCGCCCGGGTCCGGCACGCGCTGCGCCCGACCGACCTCCGGATCGACCACATCGGCTCCACCGCGATACCGGGCCTGGCCGCCCAGGACCTGATCGACCTTCAGCTCACCGTCGACTCGTTGGCGCAGGCCGACGCCCTCGCCGCTCCCCTCGCCGCCGCCGGCTTCCCCCGACGGGCCGGGAACTGGTGGGACGAGCCCCGGTATCCGGCCGACGGCGCCCGGTGGGAGAAGCGGCTGCACGGCGGCGCGGACCCGGGCCGGCCGGTCAACCTGCACCTGCGGGTGGTCGGCTCGCCCGGTTGGCGTTACGCGCTGCTGATGCGTGATCACCTCCGCGCGGACGAGGAACAACGCGCCGGCTATCTGGCGCTCAAGCGCGGGCTGGTCGCCGGAGGACCGGACACCGCCAGTTACGCCGCCGCCAAGGACCCCTGGTTCGACGCCGAGCACCTCCGGGCCGAGCGCTGGGCCACCACCACCGACTGGCGTCCCTGACCGCCGCCGCACGCTCGGAACGGCACACCGCCCCACGGCGGCGGGGGGCTTGCTCAGTCGACCGGGACTGCGGGCAGCTCCGGCACCCGGCCCGGCGCCAGGTCGAGCTGGGCGAAGGCGCCGATCCGCGTACGCAGCTCCAGCCGGCGCAGCAGCCCGGTCCGATCGACCCAGTAGCGCATCCGGGCCTGCCCACGTCCGACCGACGCCTCGGCCTCCTTGGGCACCTCGAAGACCGCCACCGGTCGCCCGTCCAGGCTCTCCTGGCGCAGCCAGTTCGCCGACTCGCGCAGCCGCGCGGCCGACCCGAGACCGGCGCCGCCTATCGCCAGCGCCTCGTTCAGCAGCAGATCCAGGTCGGGGGCGCCGAGCGCGTCCGTCCGCCGCTGCCAACTGAGGTAGCTCCACTCCTGGTCCCGGGGCGGCGGCAGCGGGGGCGGTACGGCACCGGCCGGCCGGGTGCGCGTACCGGTGCCGGGGTCGGGGGTGCTGGCCGAGGGGCTCGGGGCAGGGACGTCGCGTACCGCCACCCCGGTGCTGTCGGCCCGCAGCAGGGTCCGATCAGCCGGCCGGTCCAGTTCGTGCACGCCGAGGTAGGCGACGCCGCGCGACCAGTCGGCCCAGCCCGCGGCGCGGAGGTTGGCGGCCGGCAGTTCGGTCACCGGTTGGGTCGGCACGGTGAGACCGATCTCCGCCCCGCCGAGCGCTCGGGCGGCCGACCGGACCCGGGCGAGCAGGTCGGCCTCGTCGGCGGTGACCGCCCGGGGTTCGACCGGCGGGCCGCCGAGCGCCGCGACACCGTTCACCTCGGGCAGTGCGGCCCGGTCCAGGTCGACCTGCACCGGTACGTCGCCGGCGAGCAGGGCCTCGAACCGGTGCAGTTGCCCGTCGTCGTCGAGCCAGTACCGTACGGCCCCGCCGGCCAGTCCGTCCGGCGCGGCCGGGAGGGGGACGGCCGCGTCGCCCGGACCGGGCTCGGACCCCGGTTCGGGATGCCCGGTCACCTCGGGCACGGCGGGCACCTCGGTCAGTCCAGGCCCCCCGGTCACCTCGGGCACCCCGGTCGTCCCGGTCCCGCCGGGGACGGCGGGACCGAGCAGGACGTCGACGTCTGCGCCGCCGGCGTGGTCCCGACCGAGCCAGCGGGCTCCGTCCCCGGTGAGCAACGGTTCGGCCGGGTCCGGCCGGTCGGCGGCGACGGCGAAGAGCAGGGCGAGGAACGAGTCGATCGCCGCCGGTACCGGTCCGCTGGTGACGAGGCGGCGGGCCCGCCAACCGTCCGGCGGTGGCACCTCGGGCGGTGGCTCCAGTCGCTCGTCGGCCTGGTCCGCGTCGGTGGGCGGTGGGTCGGCTGGCTCTCCGGCCGCGACGTCGGGCCGGGTCACCACCAGCCCGGGTACGGCCTGGAGCAGTCCCCGCTGGCTGCCCGATCCCGGTCCGCCGACCCGGAGGTAAGCCAGGCCCCGGGGCCAGTCGACGGTGCCGGTGAGCTGGATCTGGGTGCCCGGCCCGCCGAGGGTGGCGCGTACCCCGGCCCGGCCGTGCCGGTAGTTGACGATCCGCATGCTGGCCAGCCGGTGCGCCTCGGCGGCGGTCAGCGCGCGGGCCGGGTCGGTCGGGGCGGGCGGGGTGCAGGAGACCAGCCCGGCGGCGAGTCCGGCGCCGGAACTGAGCGCGAGACAGCCGAGTACGGCCAGCGCCGCGAGCCGCGCACGCCGGGTGGCGGCCGGGGCGGCTCGCCAGCCCTCGGTGGGCGGTTGTGGGCTCCTGCGGGGTGGTCGCGGGCGGCCAGCGCCGGGTCGTCGACGCCCGGTGGGGGGCAGCGAGGTGCTCACGCGTGGTTGAACGTCGAATCCGGGGCAAAGTGACGTGACCTGGGGGAACGTAGAGGGGAGTGACTGAGGAGGGCGGTCCCCCGGGCGATCCTGCCCGTGCATGGGGGCGCTCGCGGCGGCCGGTCTGCGCGTTGGCGCGACCGCGTCGGGTGCGCACGCCGACGAGGGCCGGGGCTGCAACCACTGCGCCGGGTGTGACCGGCCGGTGTGGAGGCCCGGTCGCGTGCCCGGTCGGCCGCCGCGAGCGGCCTACCTTGAAACGGTAGCGCGGTGATCTCCACCACACAATGCGTATATCGAAGCCGATCGTGTACCCACCGTTGCCTACCAGGGCTGTCATACCTGCGGCGTACCGTTGTCGGCATGGCGCTCGACATCCCACGACTGGACGGCCGTTTCGAGGTCGTCAGTGAGTTCCAGCCCTCCGGTGACCAGCCGACGGCGATCAACGATCTTGAGCGCCGGGTGCGTCGAGGTGACCGTCATTCGGTGCTGCTCGGCGCCACCGGCACCGGCAAGAGCGCCACCACCGCCTGGCTGGTCGAACGGTTGCAGCGTCCCACCCTGGTCGTGGCGCCGAACAAGACGCTCTGTGCCCAGCTCGCCAAGGAGTTCGGCGAGCTGATGCCGCACAACGCGGTCGAATACTTCGTCTCGTACTACGACTACTACCAGCCTGAGGCGTACATCCCGCAGACCGACACCTACATCGAGAAGGACTCCTCGATCAACGAGGAGGTGGAGCGGCTGCGGCACTCGGCGACGATGTCCCTGCTCACCCGCCGTGACGTGATCGTGGTCGCAACCGTCTCGGCGATCTACGGGCTGGGCACCCCGGACGAATACCTGGACCGGGCCGTGCGGATCAAGGTCGGCCAGGAGGTCGAGCGGGACAAGCTGCTGCGTCGGCTGGTCGACATCCAGTACACCCGCAACGACATGGCCTTCAACCGAGGCACCTTCCGGGTCCGGGGCGACACGCTGGAGATCATCCCGGCGTACGAGGAGCTGGCCCTGCGGGTCGAGTTCTTCGGTGACGAGGTGGAGAAGCTCTACTACCTGCACCCGCTCACCGGTGAGGTGGTCCGTGAGGTCGACCACCTGCTGATCTTCCCCGCCACCCACTATGCGGCCGGACCGGAGCGGATGGAGCGGGCGATCCGGGGCATCGAGGAGGAGCTGACCGAGCGTCTGGCCGAGTTCGAGCGGCAGGGCAAGCTGCTCGAGGCCCAGCGGCTGCGGATGCGCACCACGTACGACATCGAGATGATGCGCCAGGTCGGCTTCTGCTCCGGCATCGAGAACTACTCCATGCACATCGACGGCCGGCAGCCGGGCAGCCCGCCGCACTGCCTGCTCGACTACTTCCCGGACGACTTCCTCACCGTGGTCGACGAGTCGCACGTGACCATCCCGCAGATCGGCGGAATGTTCGAGGGCGACGCCTCCCGTAAGCGGATGCTGATCGACCACGGCTTCCGGTTGCCCAGCGCCGCTGACAACCGGCCACTGCGGTTCGACGAGTTCCTGGAGCGGGTCGGGCAGATGGTCTTCCTCTCCGCCACCCCGGGCAACTGGGAGATGGAGCAGGCCCAGGGCGAGTTCGTCGAGCAGGTGATCCGCCCGACCGGGCTGGTCGACCCCGAGGTGATCGTCAAGCCCACCAAGGGGCAGATCGACGACCTGATGCACGAGATCAAGCTGCGTACCGAGCGGGACGAGCGGGTGCTGGTCACCACCCTGACCAAGAAGATGGCCGAGGACCTCTCCGACTATCTGCTGGAGCACGGCATCCGGGTCCGCTATCTGCACTCGGAGGTCGACACGCTGCGTCGGGTCGAACTCCTCCGCGAGCTGCGCAAGGGCGACTACGACGTGCTGGTCGGCATCAACCTGCTGCGCGAGGGTCTGGACCTGCCCGAGGTCTCCCTGGTCGCCATCCTCGACGCGGACAAGGAGGGCTTCCTGCGCAGCGGCCGGTCGCTCATCCAGACCATCGGCCGGGCCGCCCGTAACGTCTCCGGCCAGGTGCACATGTACGCAGACAAGATCACCCCGTCGATGGCGAACGCGATCGACGAGACCAACCGGCGACGGGCCAAGCAGGTCGCGCACAACGCGGCGAACGGGATCACCCCCGAGCCGCTCCGGAAGAAGATCCACGACATCCTGGACGACATCTACCGGGAGGCCGAGGACACCGAGAGCACCCGCGTCGGCGGCGCCGTACGCCAGATGTCGCGGGGCAAGGCCCCGGTGCCGGAGACCCGTAGCCGGGCCGGCAAGGGCAGCGGCGGCGCTCCGGTCCGCGCCGGCATGGCCCGCGCCGAGATGGCCCAGCTCATTCAGGAGCTGAACGACCAGATGCTGGCCGCCGCCCGCGAACTCCAGTTCGAACTCGCCGCGCGGATCCGCGACGAGGTCGCCGAGATGAAGAAGGAACTGCGCGGGATGGACGCGACCGGGGTGCAGTGACTCGCCGGGCGCGGCCCTGGCTCAGACCTCGACGGTCTCGCCGTCGCCCACCACCTGGTACGACGCCGGCGTCTGTGGCCCACCCCCGCCGACAAGAGTGCGCACCATGCCCCGACCGATCTCGCTCAGCCCGGCGTCGTGCATCGGGACGACCCGCTCCGGCCGTACCTCGCGGACGTACTCGATCAGCTCGGCCGTCTTCGACCAGGGCGCGTGCGCGGGCAGCAACAGGGTGTCGACCGGGCGCCCGAGCGGGGTCAGCGCGTCGCCGGGGTGGAAGAGCCGGCCGTTGACCAGGTAACCGACGTTGGTGATCCGAGGGATATCGGGGTGGATCACCGCGTGCAGTTCGCCGTGCACCTCGACCTCGAACCCCTCGACCGAGAAGGTGTCGCCGTCGCCGACCACCTGGACCCGGTTGCCGAGCCCGTCCAGCTTCGCGGCCACCGCCCGGTTGGCGAACAGACGCAGCCTCGGGTCGTTCTGCGCGGCGGCCCGGATCCGGTCCTCGGCGAAGTGGTCCGGATGCTCGTGGGTGATCAGTACCGCGTCCGCGCCGACCAGCGCGTCCGGCTCGCTGTACGCACCCGGATCGAGCACCAGGACGGTGCCTTCCTGCTCCACCCGCATGCAGGAGTGCCCCTTCTTGGTCAGTCGCATGGCTCTCCTCCGCCGACGTCGTGGTCCTGCCGACACCGTACCGATCCCGTCCGCCCGCCACCGGCGATTGGCGGCCGGGTCGGCGTCGGCGTGGTCGCCAGACTCCGGCGGTTGGCGCCCACCGGCGGTGCTGGATTCGGTGGGCGCCCGCCAGCGGAATCCGGTGGGCGGCCGGCGGCGGTGGAAATCGGTGGGCGCCAGGGTGTCGCCGGCCTACGATGCCCGATCGTGGAGACCGAACCGACTGTGGACATCCCACCGACCTGGCGAACGCTGACCGGCGACGACCTACCGGCGGTCGCCGCCCTGGCGACCCGTTGCCTGGCCGTCGACGGCGGGCTGCCGCTGGTCAGCGACGCGTCCTTCCTGGCCCGCCGGTTCGCCGCCGACGGTGGGGTGGCCCGGGGTGCGGTGGACCCCTCCGGCACGCTCATCGCCGCCGGCGCGCTCCGACCCCAGGAAACCCACGGGGTACGGGCAGCCGTCGCCACCGGCCTGGTCGACCCCGCGCACCGGCGGCGGGGTCTGGGGGCCGCACTGCTCGACTGGGCTCTCGACCCGGCACTGGTCGGGGCCGAGCGGGTCACCGTGGAGACCGAGGCACTCACCGACGGGGCGCGAACCCTCTTCGCTGCCCGGGGCCTGGAACAGACCTTCGCCGAGGACGTGCTCCGGTTCGACCTGGCCGGCGCCGAGCCGCCCCCGGTCGACCTGCCGGCCGGGTTGACCGTACAGACCTGGTCGGCTGAGCTGGCCGGGCGTTTTTTCGCCGTCTACCAGGCCGCGTTCCGGGAACGCCCCGGCTTTCCCGACTGGACGGCGCAACAGTGGCTGGAGTGGACCACCGACGACGAGGACTTCCAGCCGGAGTGGACGTTGCTGGTCACCGATCCGACCGGGGCCGACCTCGGCTTCGTCACCGCTGGCCGGGGCTGGATCGTGCAGGTCGGCGTACGACCGGAAGCCCGTGGGCGGCGACTCGGCGGCGCCCTGGTGGTCGCGGCACTGCGCCGGATGCGGTCCGCCGGCTCGACCGAGGCGCTGCTCGACGTCAACGTGGACAACCCGGCCGGCGCACTGTACCGCCGCCTCGGCTTCACCGACCTCGGCCGCCGCGCCCGCTTCGAAACCCGGAGGTAAGGAAGGGCCCCTTGTTATCGGAATCCGTTGTATAAGGGGCCCTTCCTTACCCTTTGGCGGACGGTGTGGACGGGGGTGCGGTGTCGGTCGGGCTTGCTATGGTGTCGCCCGCCCGCATCCCCACGACCGGGAGACCGCGTACATGACCATCAGCACGCACGTCACCGAGTTCGCCGGCCGACCGGTTGTCGTTTTCGAGCCGGAGGCGGCGCTGCCGCCCGATCCTGGCGCGGTGGCCTGGAAGCTGACCGCCGACTACGACGACTCCGTGGAGGACTTCACCCGACTCGTCGAGCAGTTTCTCCACGAGGTCGGACCCGACGCTGTCCAGGCGCTGATCATCGGCCAGTGGGGCTCCGCGTACGAGGAGGTGGCCCCGGTCGAACTGCTGGTCGGGTTGGCGCCCCGGCTGACCGGGTTGCGCGCACTCTTCCTCGGCGAGATGACCTCCGAGGAATGCGAGATCTCCTGGATCAAGCAGACGGACGTGACGCCGTTGCTGGCGGCGTACCCGGAGCTGGAAACCCTGCGGGTGCGCGGCTCGGACGGCCTGGCGTTCACCCCGACCCGGCATCCGGCCCTGCGGGAGTTGGCCTTCGAGTCCGGTGGCCTGCCCGCGACGGTGGTACGCGGCGTCGCCGAGTCCGACCTGCCGGCGCTGACCCACCTCGAACTCTGGCTCGGCACCGACGAGTACTTCGGCGACGCGGGTGTGGCGGACCTCGCGCCGATTCTGGCCGGCACCCGGTTGCCGGAGCTGGGTTACCTGGGGCTGCGCGACGCGGAGATCGCCGACCAGGTGGCGGCGGCACTGGCCGGTGCCCCGGTGGTGGCCCGGCTCCACACGTTGGACCTGTCGCTCGGCATCCTCGGCGACGAGGGTGCGGCGGCGCTGCTCGCCGGGCAGCCGCTGACCCACCTGCGCCGGCTCGACCTGCACCACCACTACCTCAGCCCGGACCTGGCCGCGCGGCTGGTCGAGGAGCTGCCCGGGGTCGAGGTCGACCTCTCCGACGCGGAGGAAGCCGATCAGGACGGCGACCGGTACGTGGCCGTGGCGGAATGACCGACGGCACACCGCTGGTCGTGGTCGGCAATCCGGGCAACCGGCGGGTCGACGCGTTCCGGGCCGCCGCCGAGGTCGGCTGGCCCGGGCAGGTCGTCCCGTTGCCCTGGCGCGAGCTGGCGGCCGGCCCGGTCCGGCTTCCCCACGGGGCGATCGTCCGGGTCGACTCGCCCGGCGAGGACGCCGAGGTCGACCGGCTGCTGCGCGGAGCCGCGACTCCGGCCGCGCACGGCGAGATCATCGGCTCCGCCGCCTGGTACGCCGGGCTGCGGGCCGCCCTGGCCCGGTTGACCGAAGCCGCGACGGCCGCCGGGGCCAGCCTGCTCAACGATCCCGACGACATCGCGGTCATGTTCGACAAGCGGGCCTGCCATGCCCGGCTCGCCGGCGCCGGGGTGCCGGTGCCGCCGGCCCTGCCGTCCCCACCCGGTGACTACCGCGACCTGCGCGCGTTGATGCGTACCGCCGGTTGGTCGCGGGTGTTCGTGAAGCCGACGCACGGTTCGTCCGCATCCGGGGTGCTGGCCCTGGAGGTCGCACCGGGCCGGGTGCAGGCGACCACCTCGGTCGAGCTGGCGGCCGACGGTCGCCTCTTCAACTCGTTGCGGGTACGTCGCTACCGCGACGAGCGTGAGGTGGCCTCGATTGTGGACCGGCTCGCCCCGGACGGCCTGCACGTCGAGCGGTGGTTTCCCAAGGCGGGCCTGGGCGGCCGGACGATCGACCTGCGGGTGCTGGTGGTGGCCGGCGAGCCGGGGCACGTGGTGGTCCGGACCAGTCGCGGACCGCTGACCAATCTGCATCTCGGCAACGACCGTGGCGACCTGGGCGCGGTCCGTGCGGCGATGGGAGAACCGGCGTACGACGCCGCGCTGCGCGACTGCGTACGCGCCGCGGCCTGCTTCCCGGGCAGCCTGCACGCCGGGGTCGACCTGATGATCGGCATCGACTGGCGGCGGCATATGGTGGCCGAGGTGAACGCTTTCGGCGACCTGCTGCCCAACCTGTTCGACCACGCGGGGCGGGACTGCTGCGCCGCGCAACTGCACGCGCTGTGCGACGGTCGGTTCGACCGCTGGCGGGCGGAGCTGGCGGTGGCCGCCGCTCGGAGGGGGTGGGCCGGATGAAGGACCTGATCGGCAGCCACGACCTGCTGTTCGTCACCTTGGACACACTCCGCTATGACGTGGCCGCCGAGCTGATCGCCACCGGCCGGACCCCGAACCTGGCGCGGGCACTGCCCGACGGCTGGCAGCGCCGGCACAGCCCAGCCAGCTTCACCTACGCCGCCCACCAGGCGTTCTTCGCGGGTTTTCTGCCGACGCCGACCACGCCCGGACCCCATCCCCGGCTCTTTGCCGCGGCCTTCCCCGGCAGCGAGAGCACCGGTGACGAGACCTGGGTCTTCGACGCCCCGGATGTGGTGACGGCGCTCGCCTCGGCCGGCTACCACACCGTCTGCGTCGGCGGTGTCGGCTTCTTCAACCGCAAGCCACCGCTCGGCGCGGTCCTGCCCGGGCTCTTCGCCGAGGCGCACTGGGAACCCGAGTTCGGGGTGACGGCGCCGGGTTGCTTCGAGGCGCAACTCGACCGCATCGCCACCGTCGTACCGACGGTCCCCGCTGAACGGCCGCTCTTCCTCTTTGTCAACGTGGCCGCCATGCACCAGCCGAACCGGCACTACCTGCCCGGCGCGGACCGGGACAGCCGGGACAGTCACGCCGCCGCCCTGGAGTACGTCGACCGCCACATCGGCCGGCTCCTCGCCCTGGCCAGTTCCCGGGACCGGCCCTGCCTGGTGGTGCTCTGCGCCGACCACGGCACCGCGTACGGCGAGGAAGGCCACAGTGGACACCGGCTCGGCCACGAGGTGGTGTGGACGGTGCCGTACGCGCAGTTCGTGCTCGCACCCGGAGACTGGGGCAAGCCGGGGGACTGGGAGTGAGCGAGCCGACCGGTCTGGACGGCTCGCCGTACCAGGGTTACCTGTACGCGTACCCGCACAAGACCGCGTACCGGCCGCTGCGGCCACGGCCGGCGCTCGCCGACGTCTGGGCCGGTGAGCGCCGCGAGGCCCTCTTCCTCTACCTGCACCTGCCGTTCTGCGAGATGCGCTGCGGGTTCTGCAACCTGTTCACCCGCGCGAACCCGCCCGCCGAGCAGGTGAGCGGCTATCTCGACCAGTTGGCCCGGCAGGCGCGCCGGGTACGGGACGCGCTCGGTGGCGACGCCGACTTCGCCCGGGTGGCGATCGGCGGCGGCACCCCCACGTACCTGACCGCGGTCGAGCTGACCGCGATGTTCGACGTACTGGACGGTTTCGGTGCCCGGCTCGGCTCGGTGCCGATGGCGGTCGAGACCTCGCCGGCCACCGCCACCCCGGACCGGATCGCGGTGCTCGCCGAGCGGGGCACCAGCCGGATCAGCATGGGGGTGCAGAGCTTCCTCGACCGGGAGGCGCACGCCGCCGGTCGCCCGCAGCGGCGCACCGAGGTCGAGCGGGCGTTGGCCACGATCCGGGCGTACGACCAGGTGGAGCTGAACCTCGACCTGATCTACGGCATTCCGGGCCAGACGGCCGGAACCTGGGCGCAGTCGCTGACCGCGACGCTTGCCTGGCGGCCGGAGGAGGTCTTCCTCTACCCGCTCTACGTCCGTCCGCTCACCGGACTCGGCCGGCGCGGTGCCGGTGCCGGTGGCGGTGTCAGTGTTAGTGGCGGTGTCAGTGGCGGGGCCGCGCCGGTCGCGCTCGACGACGCCCCGGCAGCCCGGGACGAGAGCTGGGACCGGCAGCGGCTCGACCTGTACCGGCAGGGGCGGGACGCCCTCCGGGCAGCCGGCTACCGCCAGCTCTCGCTGCGTCACTTCCGCCGGGCCGACCTGCCCACGGACGACGCCGCGAGTGGGACCGCCGACGCCGCAGGTGGGCCGGTCGGGGCGTCGGGCGGCGTCGGGGGTGACCGGCCCGACTACTGCTGTCAGGACGACGGCATGGTCGGGCTCGGCTGCGGCGCCCGCTCCTACACCACCGACCTGCACTACTCCTTCGACTACGCGGTCGGTATCGGGCAGGTCCGGGCGATCATCGACGACTATCTGCGCCGTCCGGAGAGCGACTTCGACGTGGCCGAGGTGGGCTTCCGACTCGACCAGGTCGAGCAGCGGCGGCGTTGGCTGGTGAAGTCCCTGCTGCGGGCGGAGGGTTTCGTGCCGGGGACGTACCACGACCGGTTCGGCACCGCTGTCGCCGACGACTTCCCCCAACTGGACCAGTTGGCGCAGCGGGGCTGGCTGACCTCCGGGACCGGACGGTTGGCGTTGACCGACACCGGGCTGGAACGGGCCGACGCGATCGGCCCCTGGCTGGTCTCCGGGCCGGTGCGTCTCGCGATGGCGGAGTACGCACTGCGGTGAACCTCTCGATCCTCTACCGTGGGCCGTTGGCGAGCTGCAACTACGACTGCCCGTACTGCCCGTTCGCCAAGCGTCGGGACAGTCCCGTGCAACTGCGCGCGGACCGGGAGGCGCTGCACCGGTTCGTCGACTGGGTGGTGCGCAATCCCGACGACGACCAGATCTCGGTGCTTTTCACCCCGTGGGGTGAGGGACTGACCCGTTCCTGGTACCGGGAGGCGATGGTCACGCTCTCCCGACTGCCGCAGGTGAGCCGGGTCGCGATCCAGACCAATCTCGCCGGCCGGCTGGAGTGGTTGGCCGACGCGGACCGGGAGGCGGTGGCGCTCTGGGCGACCTACCACCCGGGGCAGGTGGACCAGGCGACCTTCCTGCGCCGCTGTACGCGTCTGGTGGAGCTGGGCGTACGCCATTCCGTCGGTGTGGTCGGGCTGCCGGCCCACCTGGACGAGGCGAGGGCACTGCGGGCCGCCCTGCCGGACGAGGTGTACCTCTGGGTCAACGCCGCAGACGGGTGGACCTACAGTGCCGCCGAGGAGGCGGAGTGGACCGCGATCGACCCGCTCTTTGGTTACAGCGTCCGGCCGCATCCCTCCACCGGAGCACCGTGCCGGGCCGGTGAGAGCGTCATCTCGGTCCGGGGGGACGGAACAGTGCGGCGGTGTCACTTCGTCGACACCCCGTTGGGCAACCTCTACGACGGGTCGTACCGGCCGGCACTGGCCCCACGTCCCTGTCCGAACGTCGCCTGCGACTGCCACATCGGGTACGTGCACCTCAAGACGCTGCCGCTCTACGAGGTCTTCGCCGGCGGGGTCCTGGAGCGGATTCCGGCGCCGGGCGCGGCCGGTGCCCGATGGGGCGTACCGGCCGGCGCCCTGCGCTGACCCGTTCTGGTTCAGGTCTGGACGAGCGGGGCGTATTCCTGCTCGGTCAGACCGAAGGTCCAGGCGACCCCGGCGTGCGCGGTCCGGGTCTGCGGTGGCACCCGCAGCCAGTAGGTGCGGCTGGTGCCGTCCGGCTCCGGGGTCGCGTTGACCACCTCGACCATCACCAGCGGTTCGTCCTGCGGCAGCTCGATCCGCCAGAGCACGCCGTACTCGTCGCGGTGGATCGCTCTGGCCTTGCTCTCGCGCAGGTAGCGGTCGTAGCCGAAGTGTTCGAGCATGACCCGCCGTACCTCGGCGTTGCGTTCGGCCCGGATTCGGTCCACGGTGAGCCGGGGAAGCTCGGCGGCGACGTCGGCCGGAATCGGCATGCCCCGCCAGGCGTGCAGGCCGAAGCCGTCCGGGTAGACCAGTGCCGGCCCGTCGCCGTGGTGCAGCCGGCCGAGGTTGTCCCGTTCGACGCGGAGCGGCCGTTCGGTCATGATCACGAGCCGTTCGTACGGCCACCACCAGCCGGCTGCGGTCGCGACCCCGGCCAGCCCGGCCACTCGGGGATCGTCGTCGAACGCGCTCAGCCAGGCCGCGTCGTGCTGCCCGAACACCACGTCGAGCAGGGCGGTCCGGGCCCGGCTGACCAGGTCGGCCGGCATCTCCCGGGTCACCTCGTCGGTGAGTCGGGTCCGCAGCGGGGTCACCACCCGCTCGTTGAGCAGGTGCCAGGTCCGCTGTCCGCCGGCCGCCCAGTGGGCCGCCCAGCCGGCGGGGCCGAGCCGGGCGACCGCGTCGGCGCGTACCTCGGCCCAGGGTGCGGTGCGCAGGCGGGCTCGGACGGAGCGGCCGGTGACGATGCGGTGCGGCTCGTGTCCCTGTGCCCGGATCGCCCCGGTGACCTCGGCCAGTGCCCGTCCGGTCGGGGACTCGTCGGAACCGCCGGGTGGTGGTGGCGTCACCGGGGAGGGGCCGCCGGGCCCGGCGGCCCCGAACCCGCCGGGTCCGGCGGCGCCGGAGGTGGTGTCGGTGAGCAACGCGGCCGCGAGTGCGCCGGCGTACGGGGAGCCGAGCCAGATGATCGTCTCGGGTGCGTCGAGCCCGGCGCTGGCGTACGCCCGCCGGACGGCGGCCTCCGCGGTCGCCCGGTCGGCCGGGCCGGTGGCCAGCCCCCGGGCCAGCCAGGTGTCGGCGGTCCGGGCCAGCGCGGCGGCGCTGCGGTCGTCGGGAGGGCCGGCGGCCTCGGGGGAGCGAGGCGTGCTCTGACCGGGGAGGACGCGGTCCGACCGTGCTTCGGTGGTCATCAGTCGGCCACCGGCCGCCAGGCGCCGGGGAGGTATTCCCGCTGTCGAACCACCCGGTAGGCGCCGGCGGGGAGCGGAATCGCCCCGTGTTCCTCGTGACCGAGCCGGCCGTAGCCCTCGATCAGCAGAAACGACGGCTCGGTCTGGTCGGGCAGGGCCCAGAGGGTGACGCCGGAGCCGTTGACCACGTGCGCGTGCCCGGTCGCCTCACCCCGGGCCAGCACCAGCCGACCTCGCGCGTCCCGGCCGGCGGGGATCAACCCGGCCGGAACCTCGGCCGGGTTGATCGGGTGGACGAGGACGTCGCCCTGTCGGTACATGCGTCGGCTCCCTCACGTCGCTTGTGGACGACGGGAAGGTTAGCCCCGGGGTACGACAGAACGGCGGGCCTCAGGCCGGTACGTCGGTGAAGTGCTCCACCACGGGTGGCGCGGCGAAGAACGGGCCGATCAGGTTCCGCCAGGTGACGTAGCGGTCGGTGGCGCGGAAGTTCTCCTCGTGCGCCGCCACCGTGTCCCACTCCACCAGCAGGACGAAGCGGGACGGCGACTCCACGCCCCGGGTCATCCGGACCGACCGGCAACCGGGCGTGCCGTGCAGGGTCTTGTGCCCCTCGGCGTAGGCGGCGGCGAACTCGTCCTCGCGGCCGGGAAGGATATCAATCAGAGCAACTTCGAGCACCATCGGAACAGCTTTTCATGGTTGTCCCACCGCCGGAGCCCGGGGTTACCGGTTGTGGTGAACCCGGGTCGCCCGGCGTGGCCCGTGACACCTAGCCTCCTAGGATGCCAAGCGGGCGGTGCGGGTCGTCACCGAACGTCACTGCGCTAACGGTGGACCACACGTCCCCGCACCAGCGGTGGCAGGGCGACCAGAGCACTGCCGATCGCGGCACCACGAGGGTGGGCAAGAACGCATCCGCCCGAGGTGCCCGATCAGTACGGCATGGGGGATGATGAGGACGAGGAGGGGAGTATTCCCCTGCGACGGCGTCGTCAACACGGTCGGTTTCCGGTTCGTCCGGTGATCGACCCGGCCCGTCGGTCGGTGGCAGGCGGACATCGCTCCGGGTGCCACCGGTGGAAGAGACCTCCGACAGTCACCACATTCGGCAGTACCAGCGACGGCACGCCCGCACGGGTGTGCCGTTTCGGGTGTGCCGAGTGTCTGCCGGAGGAATGATCTGAACGTGTCCACCTGGGTGTGGGTCGTAACGCTGATCGCGCTGGGCGCGCTGCTGACCGTTGATCTGTTGATCATCGGACGACGGCCGCACGAGCCGAGTATCCGTGAGTCCAGTCTCTGGGTCGGGTTCTACGTCCTGCTCGCCCTGATCTTCGGGGTCGGGCTCTGGCTCACCACGGACCTTTCCACGGCGACCGAGTTCTACACCGGCTGGCTCACCGAGTACAGCCTCTCGGTGGACAACCTCTTCGTCTTCGTGATCATCATGGGTCGCTTCGCGGTACCCCGGCAGTACCAGCAGAAGGTGCTGCTCATCGGCATCGTGCTGGCGCTGGTGATGCGGGGTGCCTTCATCGCCGCCGGTGCCGCGCTGATCTCCCAGTTCTCCTGGGTCTTCTACATCTTCGGCGCGTTCCTCGTCTACACCGCGATCAACTTCTTCCGGCAGGGTGAGCCGGAGGAGGAGGACTTCAAGGAGAACCTGCTGATCCGGTGGAGCCGCCGGGCGCTGCCGATCTCGTCCGACTTCGCCGGCGGCCACCTGACCGTGCGGGAGAACGGGCGCCGTCTCTTCACCCCGCTGCTGGTCGTGATGATCGCGATCGGCACCACCGACCTGATCTTCGCGTTGGACTCCATCCCGGCCATCTTCGGGATCACCCAGAACCCGTACCTGGTCTTCACCGCCAACGTCTTCGCCCTGATGGGGCTGCGGCAGCTCTACTTCCTGCTCGGCGGACTGCTCGACCGGCTGGTCTATCTCAACATCGGCCTCGCGGTGGTGCTCGGCTTCATCGGGGTCAAGCTGGTGCTGGAGGCGCTCGCCGACAACAACCTGCCGTTCATCAACGGCGGCGAGCACGTCGGGTGGGCACCGCACGTACCGATCTGGCTCTCCCTGGTGGTCATCCTCGGCACGCTCGCGGTCGCGACCGTGGCCAGCCTGATCAAGTCGGCCAGCGACCGCCGCAAGGAACTCGCCGAAGCCAGCCGCTGACCGGGCGGTCTACCTGTTCGGGCCGTCGGTCGCCCCGTGCGGGGTGCCGGCGGCCCGGTCGTCGCCGCGCAGGCGGACCCGGTGTACGCCGACCAGGGTCGCCTCGCGGTCCCCGGTGACGGACTCCTCCACGACCCGCCGCTGGGAGTACGAGGCGTGCAGGATCCGCCGGTCACAGCCGCTGGCGGGCGGACTGCTGACGATGCCGATGTGGTGTACGCGGCGACCGGGGCGGGCGAAAAGATAGAGGTCACCGGGGAGTTCGGCGCCGAACGGGACGGGCGTGGTGGCGTTGGCCTGGTCGTCGGCGTCGCGCGGAAGGTGGACCCCGAACCGGCGCCAGGCCAGGTGCACCAGCCCGGAGCAGTCGATCCCGTACGCGGAGACCCCGCCCCAGAGGTAGAGGACGTCGAGCAGGCGGTGCGCCACCGCGAGTACCTCGGTGGCGTGGGGTGGCCGCTCGGGGAGCGCGGCGAGATGGTCGTCGGGCACCCAGAGGGGGCGCGGGTGGCCGGGGGCGTGCACCGGGCGCCAACCGCCGTCGGCCGGCCCGGCAGGGGCGAGTCGGGTGCCGAGGGCCACGTCCGGGAGCACCACCTCGCCTTCCGGTGCGGCGTACAGGGCGGTCGCGGTGGCGTCGACCACGAGCGGCGCGGTGGTGGGGCCGGCTGGTGCGGCGGTGAGCTGTCCTATCGGCAGCCAACCGGGATAGCCGCGGGGGTCGAGTTTGGCCGCGGGTTGTTCGGTGGCGATCAGGCGTACCCACCCGTCCGGCCGGACCTCTTCGACGAGCACCCGTTCGCCGAGCAGGAGTTGGCTCAGCACGCAGTCACCGACCTGCTGTTCGGCGGTCATGCCGGAGACCCAGCCCGGAATGTCGGTGGTGTACGGGGTGAGTGCCGGCCCGTCCACCGCCCGGATCGCCTCCGGGCCGGCCCAGAGGGTCGCGATCGCCACCCGGACCACCGCTTCCTGGCCCGGTTGTAACCGGGTGCCGGCCGGTGGGCCGGCGTCGAGTGGTGATCCGGTGTCAGCCTCTGTCCTCACCTGGGACCCACCTCTCCAGCCTTTCCGGCCGACCCTACGGAAACGGCCGTCGACCGGCAAGGATCGATGCCTGGAGCGGTGCCGGTGCTCAGTCCAGACCGTCGACCCCGAGGCCGGGTGCGTCGGCGAGGACGACGGTGGCGCCGTCGTAGCGGATGCCGCCGCGTACCGGTGACGAGGCGAGCCACCAGGCGGCGTCGAGGTCGGAGGTGGTGCTGGTGCCGTACGCGGCGACCAGACTGGCGGCGGCGGCCAGGCCGATCTGGCTCTCCATCATCGAGCCGACGATGGTGCCCATGCCGTGTGCGGCGGCGAGTTCCAGCAGGCCGCGCGCGGGTCCGAGGCCGCCGCACTTGGCCAGTTTCACGTTCACCATGTCCGCTGCCCGCCGTTGGATCACGGTGACCAGGTCCCGGAGCCCGAAGACGGACTCGTCGGCGAGGATCGGTACGGTGACCCGGTCGCTGACCCAGGCGAGTCCGTCGAGGTCCCACCGGGACACCGGTTGCTCGACGAGTTCCACGTCGAGTCCCGCGTCCTCGATGCCCCGGATGACGCGGACGGCTTCGCGTGGGGTCCAGCCCTGGTTGGCGTCGAGCCGGATCAGGGTGTCGGGTCCGGCTGCCGACCGGACGGCGCGTACCCGGGCCAGGTCGCCGGCGGCGTCGGCGCCGACCTTGATTTTCAGTACGGTGAAGCCCTCGGCGATCCTGTGCGTGGCGGCGGCGGCGAGTGCGCCGGCTTCGCCTGCGGCCAGGGTCACGTCGGTTGGTACCCGCAGGCGCGTGCCGCCGAGTAGCCGGACCAGGGGTACGCCGAGTCGTCGGGCGGCCAGGTCGTGCAGGGCGGTGTCGGTGGCGGCCTTGGCTGACTCGTTGCCGGCGACGGCTCGGTGCAGTTCGGTGCAGCGGGCGACGAGGTCGTCGGCGTCCCGGCCGATCAGGAGCGGGGCGAGTAGTTCCTCCACGCATGCCTGTGCCCCGGCGATTGACGCCCCGGTTACCTGCCAGACCTGGGGTGCCTCGCCGAAGCCTGCGCGCCCGTCGGTGTCGACGACCTCGACGATCAGGCTCTGCACCGTGGTGGTTCGGCGTAGTGCGGTGACGAACGGGGTGTGTAGTGGGGCGCTGAGCCGGTGGGTGCGGACGGCGGCGATGGCCATTCCGGCACCCTACCGGCTGGTGATCATCGTTCGGGGGGTGTTCGGTCGGGGAGGAGGTCGCGGCGGGCGGCCCAGACGGTGGCGGAGACGTGCGCGATCAGCCGCCGGGCGGCCTGGTCGGGTTTGCCGTCGTGGGGGTGGTCGCTGGTGCAGACGGCGAGGGTGTACGGGGGTGCGTCGTCGGGAAAGATCACTGCGGCGGCGTGCCGGACGCCGCGTACCCAGCCGTTTTTGAGGGCGACCCGGGTGTTGGCCGGTAGGCCGGCGGCGAGGTCCTCGTGGTGTTCCTGGGCGAGGAGCACGTCGAGCATGGCGGCGCAGGTCGCCGGGGTGGCGAGCGGGCCGGGGACCTGGGCGCCCCGGGCGATGGCGCCGAGCAGGGTGGCGAGGTCGGCGGCGGTGACCGGGTTGTCGATGCCGGCGTTCCGGGCGGCGAAGTCCTCGATGCCGCGCCCGGTGTGGCTGTGGTGGGCGCCGGTGAGGTCCCAGACGGCGTTGACGGCGGGGAGGCCGACGTGTCCGAGGATCAGGTTGGTGGCGAGGTTGCTGGACCGGACGATCATGCGGTGGGCGAGCCAGCGCAGGGGTGCGTCGCCGCCGACCCGGGCCCAGACGGCGGGGTCGTCGTCGTAGCTCGGGGCGCAGCGGAACCGGGGTGCGTCGGGCTGGGCGGAGTCGAACTCGTTCTCGACCGGGACCGGCGCGTCCAGGTCGAGGGTGCCGGTGTCGGCGGCCCGGTAGAGGGCGCCGAGCACCGCGACCTTCATGGTGCTGGCGGCGTAGTGGGTGCGCTGCGGCAGTCGGGTGTACGCGGGTGCGGCGTCAAGCCGTCCCGCGTACACCGAGACCGTGCCGGCTGTGTCGGCCAGCTCCGCGTCGAGCCTCTCCCAGGTCATGCCGCCGACCGTAGTCGATCGGCGGCCGACCGGGGGAGGGGCCGTGGGTGGGTCAGCCGGCGTGCTTGCGGCGTGCCGCGGCCCGGCCGCGTGCGTTCTGGTCGAGTACGACCTTGCGCAGTCGGATCGCGTTCGGCGTCACCTCGACGCACTCGTCTTCGCGGCAGAACTCCAGCGCCTGCTCCAGCGACAGCTTGCGCGGCGGGATCAGCTTCTCCGTCTCGTCGCTGGTGGAGGAGCGCATGTTGGTGAGCTTCTTCTCCTTGGTGATGTTGACGTCCATGTCGTCGGAGCGGGAGTTCTCACCTACCAGCATGCCCTCGTAGACCTCGCTGGTCGGTTCGACGAAGAGCACGCCGCGTTCCTGGAGGTTCATCATGGCGAACGGGGTGACCACGCCGGCCCGGTCGGCGACGAGCGAACCGTTGTTGCGGGTACGCAGTTCGCCGAACCACGGCTCGTACGACTCGAAGACGTGGTGCAGGATGCCGGTGCCCCGGGTGTCGGTGAGGAACTCGGTCCGGAAGCCGATCAGGCCGCGGGCCGGGACCAGCCACTCCATCCGGATCCAGCCGGTGCCGTGGTTGACCAGTTGTTCCATCCGGCCCTTGCGGGTGGCGAGGAGCTGCGTGATCGCGCCGAGGTGCTCCTCCGGCGAGTCGATGGTGAGGCGTTCGACCGGCTCGCAGGTCTTGCCGTCGATCTCCTTGGTGACCACCTGGGGCTTGCCGACGGTCAGTTCGTACGATTCGCGGCGCATCTGTTCGACCAGGATGGCGAGGGCGAGTTCGCCACGGCCCTGGACCTCCCAGGCGTCCGGTCGTTCGGTCGGCAGCACCCGGAGCGAGACGTTGCCGATGAGTTCCTTGTCCAGCCGGTCCTTGACCATCCGGGCGGTGACCTTGGCGCCCTTGACCCGGCCGACCAGCGGCGAGGTGTTGGTGCCGATGGTCATCGAGATGGCCGGCTCGTCGACGGTGATCAGCGGCAGCGGCTGCGGGTCGTCGACGTTGGCGAGCGTCTCGCCGATCATGATGTTGGGAATGCCGGCGACGGCGATGATGTCGCCGGGGCCGGCCGACTCGGCGGGCTTCCGTTCGAGGCCGTCGGTCATCAGCAGTTCGGAGATCCGGACCCGTTCGGTGGTGCCGTCGATGCGGCACCAGGCGACGGTCTCGCCCTTGCGGATGATGCCCTCGCGGACGCGGCAGAGGGCGAGCCGGCCGAGGAACGGCGAGGCGTCGAGGTTGGTGACGTGGGCCTGGAGCGGGGCGTCCTCGGTGTAGGCCGGCGGCGGGATGGTGCCGAGCAGGGTGCGGAACAGGGGTTCCAGCGAGGTGCTGTCGTCAGGGACGGTGCCGTCGGCGGGCTGGGTCAGCGAGGCGATGCCGTCGCGGGCGCAGGCGTAGATGATCGGGAAGTCGATCTGTTCCTCGTCGGCGTCGAGGTCGAGGAAGAGTTCGTACGTGTCGTCGACGACCTCCTTGATCCGGGCGTCCGGACGGTCCACCTTGTTGATCACCAGGATGATCGGCATGCGGGCCTTGAGCGCCTTGCGGAGCACGAAGCGGGTCTGCGGCAGCGGTCCTTCGCTCGCGTCCACCAGGAGGACGACCCCGTCGACCATGGTGAGGCCGCGTTCGACCTCGCCACCGAAGTCGGCGTGGCCGGGGGTGTCGATGATGTTGATCACCACGGGATCGGTGCCGTCCGGCGGCACGTAGCGTACGGCGGTGTTCTTGGCGAGAATGGTGATGCCCTTTTCTCGCTCAAGGTCCATGGAGTCCATTACCCGGTCGGCCATCTCGGCCCGGGCGTGGAACGCACCGGCCTGTCGCAGCATGGCGTCAACCAGGGTTGTCTTGCCGTGGTCAACGTGAGCGATAATGGCGACGTTGCGTAGGTCGGCGCGGGTCTGCATACCTCCATCCTCCCTCCTGCCCGCGCGGCTTTGCGTCGGGGTCACCCCAGAGGTGGTCGGGATCTCCCTCAAACCGCTGTCATGGGGTCGTATCAGGCTGTCATGCTGGCCCGCGTGATCCGGGGGTGGATATGCATTCGGTGGTGACGCTGCTGGAACAGCTACCGCCGCTGCTGGTCTACCTTGTCGCGGCGGCACTGGTCGGGGGAGAGACCGGGTTGTTGGTGCTGGGGCTGTTGGTGCCCAGTGAGGCGACCCTGCTGCTGGTCGGGTTCCTGGCGTACACCGGCACGCTGGATCTTGGCACGGCGCTGGTGGTAATGATCTCCTCGGCGCTGCTCGGTGACTCGGTGGCGTTCCGCAGCGGTCGGCGGCACGGGCCGAGGTTGCGGGCCAGCAAGTGGGGGCAGCGGATCGGCGCCCGTCGTTGGGCCAAGGCGGACGAGATGCTCGACCGGCTCGGCGGGCGGGCGGTGCTGGCGGCTCGTTGGATCGCGTACGCCCGGACTCTGGTGCCCCGGCTCGCCGGGAACGCCGGGATGCCGTACCGGCGGTTCGCTCCGTGGAACCTGGCCGGGGTGGTGAGCTGGGTCGGCGGCTCGGTGGTGGTCGGCTACCTGGCCGGGGAGTCGTACGAGACCGTCTCCAGCTATCTCGGCAAGGCGACCGGGGCGGTGCTGGTGCTGCTGGTCGCGGTGGTGGCGATCGTCCTGGTCGGGCGTTGGCTGGGGCGCAATCCCGATCCGGTACGGGCGCTGCTGGGATGGGCCCGGGCACTCCCGCCGGTGCGCTGGCTCGCCGGCCGGTACGGGGTGTTGTTCTTCCTGCTCGCGATGCACATCGGCCCCGGCTGGACGTTGTTGATCAACTTGGCTGCCGGGCTGGGTCTGCTCTTCGCCACCGGGCTGGTGCTCGCCTACCTGGTCGACGTGGTGGTCCACCAGAGCGGCCTGTACGTGGTCGACCACGCGATCGCGGACTGGTTCGCCCAGCAGCGGGCCGATGGCACGGTCGACGCCGCGGTCACCGTGCTCAACGTCTTCCGGGGATCGTTCCTGATCATCGCAGTGGCCCTGGTCGCGGTGCTGGTCGGCTGGCGGTCGCGGCCCTGGCAGGCGGATCTGGTCAGCGTCGTGGGCACGGTCGGGGCGTCCCTGCCGTTGGTGCTGCTCGCCCTGGTGGCGGACCTGACCCAGCCGGGGCAGCGCACCCCGACCCTGGTCGGTACGGCGGTGACGTCCCTGCCGAACCAGAACGTGATCGTGACCGCGAGCCTCTGCACACTCGCCTGGTTGCTGGCCCGCCAGAGCCGGTGGCCGTTCGCGGTGGCGGCCTGGACGTCGGCGACGGTAGGAGTGGTCATGATCGCGGCGGCCCGGCTCTACGTCGGCTGGAGTTCGGCGAGCGAGACGGTCACCTCGATCCTGCTCGGGGTGTTGTGGACGGTGGTCTTCATGGTCGCCTGGGCCACCCGGGACCGGGCCGTACGCGTCCGGCCACCAGCAACGCCCCGGCCGGTCGGCTGATGGTGGCGTACCCGTTAGGGCGTTGAACAGCGCCGGTCGATGCCCCCGAACTGCCGGCTGACCTTGTTAAGGTTCCCGCTCGGACCAGACTGGGGGAGGCTCCGATGGGTGGATGGACGCGACGGATCGGTGTGGTCGCGGGTGCCCTGTTGCTGGTCGCCGCGACGAGCGGTTGTGGCGGCGGGGACAGCGGGGAGGTCGAGGCGGTGGGCGCTCCGGTCGGGGTGACCGTCGACGGTTCGGCGGGCCCGTCCGTGGGGGAGCCCACCAGCGCCGCGCCGACCGGGTCGACGGCGGAGGGACTGGGCATCGGTCCGAGCCGTACTCCCACCCCGAGCAAGACCACCGGCAAGCCCAAGACCTCGCCGCCGAAGGCACCGCCGAAGCAGGTGCCGAAGCAGGACGTACCGCCGCCGCCGGCGGTCCGGCCCGCCCCGGCGAGCTGCACCGCACCGAAATACGTCGGCCCCCAGGCGAGCCGGGCGGAGGTGAAGGCGGCGCTGACCACCGCCGCCGGGGTCAGCTACTGGCCGGTCTCCGCGCCGGAGATCAAGGTGCCGGTCGCCCTGGTCAAGGCGATTGCCTGGCAGGAGAGCGGCTGGCAGTCCAACATCGAGGCCTGCGACGGCGGGGTCGGGCTGATGCAGGTGATGCCGGGTACGGCGGACCAGGTGAACAACCGGTTCGACAAGTCGCTCGACATCCGGAAGTACCAGGACAACGCCACGCTCGGCGCGAACTACCTGGCCTGGTTGATCAGGTATCTGGGTGACCTGAGCGGGCTCGGTTACTCGATCGACCCGGCGGACTGTGTCGACCATGTGGACCCGTGCCTGTTGAACGCGGTCATCTCGTCGTACAACATGGGGCCCGGCACGGTGCTCGTGGAGAAGCCCGACGGCACGTACGACCTGAAGGTTTCGAACATCCGGTACACCGACAACGTGCGTACGTTGATGACCGAGTGCGAGTGCCTGGCATTCTGACCGGATTTCCGGTTTCTCCCTGATCCACTGTCCCCTTTGATCGAATCGTTTATAGATCGACTGCCGGCACTCTCCCGGTGGTCGATCTGACGCGCGCGCGACAGAAGTTGGCACATGTTTTCCCTGGTCAGCGGCGTGCGGGCGGCGATACGCTCAAGTCGGACAGGTTGGACGATCGGCATAGTCAATCCAATCCGGATTAAGACCGCCGATAGGAGAATTCAATGGCACTCTGGACCGATCTCGCCACCTGGCGTGGCCCCACCGTCAACTCGGGCGACGGCGACAGGAACGGCAATGAGGCCACCGACCGGATGATCGAACACCGCGGCCTCGTGCTGCACATCGCCGAGGGCTACTTCGAGGGCACCATTGCCTGGCAGAAGAACCCCTCCTCCCGCGTCTCGTCGCACTTCGTGGTCGCGAAGGACGGCCGCATCGCGCAGATGGTGGACACCGACATCCGGTCCTGGGCCCAACGGTCCGGAAACCCCACGTGGCTCAGTGTGGAGAACGAGGGGTTCGTTCCGGGCGCACTCACCGCACAACAGGTCGAGGCGAACGCGCGCCTACTGGTACGCGCCAACCAGATCTACGACGTCCCCCTGCAGATCGCCACCAGTCCCTCCGGGCGGGGCCTCGGCCACCACAGCATGGGGGCGGAGAACGGTGTCGACTGGGGGCATCCCCAGTGCCCCGGCCCCGCCATCATCGCCCAGAAGCCGGACATCGTCGCCCGGGCACTGGAACTCGCCGGCCAGGACTCAGCGGCTCCCGTTCCCGTTCCGGATCGGCCCCGGCGCAGATGGATCATCGACGACTAGGAGATCGACGACCAGAAAGGTGCGTCCCATGTATCTCATCCAGAGCACCACGCAGAACCCCAGCCCGATCTTCGTCGTGCACGACAGTGGCAAGGTGCGCCACATCGGCCCGGTCGAGTTCAACTACCTGCGCTCGCTCGGTGGCGGCGCCACCGTGCCGCTGCTCGTCGAGGGAAACGCGGACGCGTTCGCCCGGCTGCTCGCCGAGGCCCGCGTCTCCCAGGGCTACCTGCAGAATTGAACCGCCGCTGGCCCGGCGCCGTCGGCCGCCCGTGGGCCCCGGGCGGCTCCCGCGGATCCCCCTGGGGGAAACCGCTAGCGGTGCCGGGCCAGCCAGGCATCCTCGGCGGCGTAGTCGAAGTAGTTGGTCCGGTAGTTGTGCACCAGGTCGGTGAAGACCGACCGCCAGTCCCGGTCCCGGGTGGTGTCCACCAGCCAGCTCACCGTCCGCGGCAGCGATTCCAGATAACCGGTCACCGGTCGGTAGCCGAGTTGCCGCTCGGCGACGCCCATGTCCAACACCACCGGCGTCGGCACCGACCAGGGCGTCTCGCCCACCGGCGGCGCCGGTGACGGGCCGTCGATCAGCACCTCGTCGGCGTCGTGGTCGAGCACCGAGTGGATCGCGGCGCCGATCTCCCGTACGGTCGGTGCCTCCGGATCGGCGGCGTTGAGCACCCGGGCACCGGGTTCGGCCGCCGCCAGCCGGACCAACTCGGCCAGGTTCGCGGTCGAGACCGGGTGGAAGCGGCTCTCGCCGCTGTAGGCCAGCACCCGGGCCGGGCGGCGGTCCAGGGCCCGCTTGACGAAGTGCCACTCCCGGGGATGGACGGTGTGCGGCCCGTGGATCGCGCCCGCGCGCAGCAGCGTGGTCGGCAGGAGCGCCCCGGCGGCGAGCAGCTCCCGTTCCAGACCGGCCTTTTCCGCCGCGTAGTCGCCCACCCCCGGAGAGGTGGTCGGCTGGGTCTCGGCGATCGGTACGGGAAAGGCGACCCCGTCCGCGCCGAACCCCCGCCCCTCGTCGTCGACGTAGACCGCGGCGCTCGACAGCACCACCGCCGAGCCGATCCGGTCGGCAAGGTCGATCAACTGTTGGGCGTGCCGGGTGCCGTACGCCACGGTGTCGACCACCAGGTCCACCCCGTCGCCGATCGCGGCGGACAACTGCTCGTCATCCTCCCGGTCCAACGCGACCGGGTACACGTGCCAGTCGATCGGCCACAGTGGGCCGCCCCGCCCACCCCGGGAGCCGGCCCGGACCTGCCACCCGTCCTGCACCAGCGCGCGTACGGTGGCACGCCCGACCTGCCCGGTCGCCCCGATGACCAACGCCGTCCTGTCCATGTGCCCCACGCTAGGCGGACCGCAGACCCGACAGCCTCTGCTTCTGCCGACAGCGAATACGCCTCCAGCCGAATGTAAGCAAGGGCCCCTTGTTATCGCATTCGGTAGAGGAAGGGGCCCCTCCTAACGCCTGCGGCGCGGGGAGGTGGTGGGCGGGGAGGTGCGGCGCGGGGAGCAGTGGCGCGGGTGGGGGGTGGTCAGTGGAAGCGGTCGGGGGCGACCGGAGTCGGATCGATCTGCGTGCCGGTCGGTGGAACACCGGTCACCAGCGCCGCCAGCAGCCGGCCGAGGCTCGGTGCCACCTGCATCCCGTACCCGCTCAACCCGGCGAACCAGAAGAAACCCTCCACGTCGGCGGAGCGGCCGACCACCGGCACGTCATCGGCGGCGGCGGTCCGCAACCCGGCCCAGGCGTGGTGCACCCGCCGGATACTCAGCGTCGTCGCCTCCTCGACCCGCGCCGCACCCACCGCGATGTCGAGGTCGTCCGGTCGGACATCCCCCGGCGGGGTCGGCGTGGCGTCGGCCGGCGAGATCAGCAAACGCCCCGACTCCGGTTTGAAGTAGAACGTCTCGGCCACGTCCGACACCATCGGCCAGCGCTCGGCCCGTACGCCGTCGGGAAGGTCCACCAGGAAGGCCGTACGTCGCAGCGGGGTCAGCCCGAGCGGGCGTACCCCGGCCAGTTCCGCCACCTGGTCGGCCCAGGCGCCCGCGGCGTTGACCACCTGGGTCCCGGTGAACCGGCCGACCCCGGTCTCCGCCCGCCAGCCGTCGGGCAGTCGGGTGAGCGACTGTACCCGTGCCGAGCGGACCACCTGGCCGCCGTTGGCCCGGATGCCTCGTAGAAATCCCTGGTGCAGGGCGTCCACGTCGATGTCCTGCGCGGCCGGGCGGACCATCGCCCGGTGGTAGCGGCCGGGGCGGACGATCGGGCAGTAGCGCTGCACCTCGTCCACATCGATCTCACGGGCCGGGGTCGGCGCGGCGAGCTCGTCGGCGAGCGCCGCGTCGAAACTCTCGTCCTCGCCGGCCGGTGATAGTGCCAGAACACCCCGGGGGGTCAACAGGGGAGTGGCGCTGAAACCGGGCGGCGGAGCGTCCAGGAACGACCGGCTCGCCGAGGTGAGCGCCCGTACCACCGGCCCCCCGTAATACTCGGAGAAAAGCGCCGCCGAACGGCCGGTCGAGTGGTAGCCGGCGACCGACTCCATCTCCAGCAGGATCACCCGCCCGTACGCGGCCAGGTGATAGCCCGCGCTGGCGCCCGCTATCCCACCGCCGATGATGAGGAAGTCAGCGTCCACGGCCGCTGACCGTAGCCGTTTCAGGCGGAGACGGCAATCAATGGTGAGACAGTTTCGGTTCCCATCGGGAAATCGGGGAGCACCCTGAGACTATTCAGGGGTTTTTGACGTCGGTCGAGGGACTGTCCCGGATGTCCGCGCTTGCCTGCGCCCCTACTGTGAGGTACATGAGGCAGTGGGGGCGGCCGTGAGCGACTGGTTGACACAACTGGGTGAGTTACCGATCGTGCTGTACCTCGCCGGGCTCGGCCTGGTCATGCTCCTCGACACGATTCCGTTGGTGGGCGTGCTGGTGCCCGGCGACATCGCGGTGCTCGCTGTGGTGGGCACCGGCCGACCGGGCGGACCCGCCGGTGCCTACCTCAGCGTGATCGCCGGCTGCGTGGTCGGCTGGTCGTTGAGCTTCCTCGCCGGCCGCTACTTCGGTGACCGGATCCGGCGTGGCCGGATCGGGACCTGGATCGGCGAGGCGCGGTGGGCCGCCGCCGAGGGCATCCTGAACCGCGGTGGCGGCCGGATGGTGATGGTTGCCCCGTTCCTGCCGGTGTTCAACGCGTTGCTGCCACTGGCCGCCGGCGGTCTACGGATGTCCTACCGCCGTTTCGTGTCCTGCGCGGCGTTGGGCGCCGCGCTCTGGGCCGGGCTGTACGTGCTGTTGGGCACTGCGGCGAACTCGCTCGGGGGACTGCTACCCGGAGAGTCGTTCACGATGGTGGCCACGGTCGGGATCGGACTGACCGTCGGCTGGGTCGTGTTGCTTGGTGCCCGTCGCCGCTGGCTCAGCGCGGACGTACGTTCGCTGCCTGCGGACCCTTCTGCCCCTGGGTTACCTCGAACTCGACCTGCTGACCCTCGTTGAGCTCGCGGTAACCCTGGCTGTCGATGGCGGAGTAGTGGACGAAGACGTCCGGCCCCCCACCGTCCTGCTCGATGAAGCCGAAGCCTTTTTCAGAGTTGAACCACTTCACGGTGCCGGTTGCCATCCAAATCTCCTTAACAGGTGTGCGACGGTGGTCGTCTCACACGTCACCGACACTAGCGGCCCGACCCGCCTGATGCGGCGCGAAGTCGCGGCTCGGCGACAGGAGGGTAATAACGGTGCTGACGGGGTGCGGCTGCGTCATGCTGTGTCGGTGACGAGACGGACGGCGGACCCGCTTGCCGATCTTGAGCGCAAGGTGGCCGGCGCGGAGTCCGGCGGGCTTGATCGACTCCGTCTGGTCGAGGTGCCCTTCGTGCCCGAGGTACGCCTGCACCTGGCCGAGGACGCGATCGTCTGGTGGGCTCGCATGGAGGCCGAGGCGGGGGCGGTGCTGCCGCCGCCGTACTGGGCATCGGCCTGGCCCGGCGGGCAGGCACTCGCCCGGTACGTGCTGGACAACCCCGACGTGGTCACCGGCCTGCGGGTGCTGGACCTCGCTGCCGGCTCCGGCCTGGCCGCGATCGCCGCCGGGCTCGCCGGGGCGGCGACGGTGGCCGCCAACGACATCGACCCGTACGCGCTGGCCGTGATCGGGATGAACGCGCGGGCCAACGGCATCCAGGTGCGCCAGGCCGGCGGCGACCTGCTCGACGGCGACGGGACCGGAGTGGACCTGGTCCTGGCCGGCGACGTCTTCTATCGCCGAGGGCTGGCGCAACGGATGCTGCCCTTCCTGGAGCGGGCCGCCGCCCGGGGGGCCAGGGTCCTGGTCGGCGATCCCGGTCGGGCGTACCTGCCGGCCGACCGGTTCCAGGTGCTGGCGAGCTACGAGGGGTCGGTCAGCGACGAGGTCGCCAACGCGGAGATCAGTCGGATGGACGTACTCCAGCTCCGGCTCCGGGACTGACCGGCGGCAGGTCGAGCGCGTACGAGTCGCCCTCGCGGCGGAAGCCGAGCCGGTCGTAGTACGGCGCCACCATGCCGGGTGGGGTGAGTACCCGCCGGTAGCCTCGGTCGGTGAAGAGGCTGCTGCGGCGATAGACGAACTCGCCGGGGGTGAAGTCCCGGAACCGCTGGGTCACGTAGTCGAGTTCGACCCGGGCGACGTCCCCGCCGGCCCCGTTCACCAGTACCACGCCGACCACCTCGTCGGCGCGTACGACCAGGAAGGCCGACCGGTCCGGGTCGGCGCCGGCCCACCGGAAGTCGGGGTTGAACCGGGCGATGTCCGCCGCGTGCACACGCAGCGTGTGGTCGAGGAAACCGTCGCCGGTGCCGACCTCGACCACCTCGTAGGTCCGCTCGTCGTGTCGGGTGGCGAGCATCCGGCGTAGGTACCAGACGTTGATGATCGCGATCACCACGTTGAGTCCGACTCCGGGCCAGACCCCGAGCGCGGCGTTGTAGCCGATCAGCACCAGGGAGCCGACGAGGTTGAGCGCACGCAGCCGGAGCACCCGCGTCTGTAGCAGGGACCAGACCAGCAGCGCCGAGCCGCTCCAACCGATGATGTCGAGCCAGTTCACCCGCCGAGGTTAGCCGCTGCCTCGGTGACGGCCCATGGTCGGGCCTGCTGGTGGAGCCGTTGGGCAAGGTGGGTTGTCCGGTTCGTCCCTCGGGTGGCCTGGCTGCGACGCGCCCGGGGCGAGAGATACCCCCGGGAATACCACCGCGAGTATGGTGACCCGTATGGCAGACAAGGTCACCCTCAGCCTGAGCCCGGATACGCTCGCGCGGGCCCGTGCCGCCGCCGGCCAGGAGGGGATGTCCCTGTCCGCGTGGATCGACCGGGCCGCGCGCCGGGAGGCGCTGCGTCACGCCGCCCGCCGGCAGGACGAGTGGCTGGCCGCGAACCCGGAGGTACGCGACGAACTCGACGGGTTCGACCGGCTCGCCGACAACCTCGAAGCCGGCTGGACCGATCTGGTCGAGGCAGCGTGAACCGGGGTGAGATCTGGACCGTCGGCGACCCCACCCAGGTGCGGTACCGCGTCATCGTCCTCTCCGGGGACGCGCACAACGACCGGCCGAGCGCGTCCCCCTACTGTGCGCCGATCGTCCGGCAGCGCGGCACCGAGGAGTTGCCGCCGTTCGTGGTGCCGCTGGCCGAGACCGACCCGATGACCGGGGTGGTGGTGGTCAACCGGATGCGCCGGGTGCCCGCCGCCGCCGGTGTCGAACGGGTCGGCATGGCCACCGGGGCGAGCATGTCCCGGATCGTCGAGGCGCTGAAGGACCTCTTCGAACTCTGATCCCCGACACCCCGCACGGGACCGTCCTGGCGGGGCGGGCTGCTACCAGCCGCGCTCCCGCCACTCGGTCAGCGACGGGCGTTCCGCGCCGAGGGTGGAGTCCCGCCCGTGGCCCGGGTAGAACCAGGTCTCGTCCGGCAGCCGCCCGAAGACCTTGGACTCCAGGTCGTTCATGATGCTCTCGAAATGGGCCGGATCCGTGGTCTTCCCCGGCCCGCCGGGGAAAAGACTGTCGCCGGTGAACAGGTGCGGGATGCCGGCCGGATCCTGGTAGAGCAGGGCGATCGAACCTGGGGTGTGCCCGACCAGGTGGATCACCTCCAGTGCACAGCCACCGACCCGGATGGTGTCGCCGTCGACCAGCGTCTCGGAGTCGATCGGCAGCCCTTCGGCGTCGGCGGTGTGCGCCAGGCTCACCGCGCCGGTGGCCGCCACCACCTCCTCCAGAGCCACCCAGTGGTCCATGTGCCGGTGCGTGGTGATCACGTGGCTGAGCCCGGTCTCACCGGCGAGTTCCAGCAGCCGGGGCGCCTCGTTCGCGGCGTCGATCAGCACCTGGTCCCCGGTCGAGCGGCAGCGCACCAGGTAGGCGTTGTTCTCCATCGGGCCGACCGACACCTTGGTGATGACGAGGCTGTCCAGCTCACGTACGTCCGGCGCGCCGCCGGTCGAGACATCTCCGCGGTAACTCATGTCCGTACCTCTACATCCAGTCCGGTGGGGTCGGTAGGGGGCCAGTGGGGGTGACAGTGAGTCCGGCACCGGCGCAACGGCCGATCAGCCAACCGGCCAGGGTGTGCACCGGGCCGGAGACGGTCGGGCCGTGGCCCGGTGCGCCGACGGTCAGGGTACGGCCGGTGTCGGTGGGGCGCAGCACCAGCGGCGGTACGTCGGCACGCTGACCCAGGTCGGTGGCGGCCTCGTGGAGCACCCGTTGGCCGAAACCCTCGGGCCAGTCGACGGTGTCGTAGCCGGCGCCCAGGTCGACGTGGTGCACCTCAAGCTCGCGTAGCCGGGTCCAGACCAGGATCGCCGCGACCCGGTCACCGCGGTGCGAGTGGACCACCGTCGCCCAGCGCTCGGCCGGCATGGCGGCGCACGCCTCGGCGAAGCGCTTGGCGCTGCCGCGCAGGTCGTCCAGGTGTTCGTCGACAGGGCGGCCGGCACCGGCCACGATCTCGGCCTCCCGGGCGGCGACGCTCGCGTACGCCGGGATGTCCCGGCCGGTCCGCGCCCCGGTGAGCAGGTTCACCAGCGCGTCGGCGCTGCGCGCGAGATGGGCCAGGACGTGCCCACGACTCCAGCCGGGCAGTCGCGACGGTGCGGCCAGGGCGGTCGCGTCGAGCGTGCCGGCGGTACGGAGCAGCCGCTCCGTGGCCCGGTCCACTTCGGCGCTGAGTACCAGTGGGTCAACGGTCACGCATTCGACCCTAGTCGTCCCGGCCCCGCCGGTGGTCATCGGCGGGCCGTACCGGGAAATGGCTTTCGGGGGATCGGCGGGAGCCTCTACCGTTCGACGTGAACGCGTCACCCGGGAGTGGGAGGGAGGTGGGGATCATGCCGGTCGCCGTGCGCGTCTCCCGCATCCCGTTTCACCACGTCTGACGAGGGTTGACATGAGGTTCGATCTTGCGTCCCTGGGATGGGACGCCGTTTTCGCCAACGCCGCCTCCGGGCGGCACGATCTGCGGCCGGGCCGGGTGGTCCGGGTGGATCAGGGGGTCTGCACCGTCCTGCGGGCCGATGGCACCTTCCGGGCCAGTCTGGCCGGGACGATCCTGGCCGGGGCGGCCGGTGACCCCACCCGACTGCCCTGTGTCGGGGACTGGGTGCTGGTCCGGCACTGGCCGGACGACCGGGTCACCGCCGAGGTGGTGCTGCCCCGACGGACGGCGATCGTACGCCGGATCGCCGGCAAGGCCGCCCTCGAGCAGGTGCTCGCCGCCAACCTCGACACCGCGGCGGTGGTCGAGCCGATGCATCCGACGCCGGACATGGCGCGGATCGAGCGAATGCTCGCCCTCGCCTGGGCCTCGGGCGCGGAACCGATGGTGCTGCTCACCAAGTGTGATCTTGCTGTCGACCCGGCGGCGGTCGCCGACCAGGTGGCGGAGCTGGCGCCCGGGGTACGGGTGCTGCCGGTCAGCGCGCAGACCGGCAGGGGCCTGGACGAGTTGCGGCCACGAGTCGGTGCCGGCCGTACGCTCGCGTTGCTCGGGCCCTCCGGTGCGGGGAAGTCGACGCTGGTCAACGCGCTGGCCGGGGCGACCGTGATGGTGACCCAGGGGATCCGTGGGGTGGACGGCAAGGGCCGGCACACCACCACCCACCGGGCGTTGATCCCGATCCCCGGCGGTGGGGCGGTGCTCGACACCCCCGGCATCCGGGCGGTGGGTCTGCTCGACGCGGCAGGTGGACTGGATCTGGCCTTCGCCGACATCGCGGAGCTGGCGGCGGCCTGCCGGTTCGACGACTGTTCGCACCAGGTGGAGCCGGGCTGTGCGGTCCAGGCCGCCCTGGAGGAGGGGGATCTCACCCCGCGCCGGTGGGAGAGCTGGTGCAAGCTGCAACGTGAGGTGGCCTTCGAGACCCGACGACGGGAGACGCGGCTGGCGGCCGAGGCGCGGGCCGGGCGGCGGCGTACGCGACCGGAGCGGCGAATCCGCCCGTAACCCGACCTTCGTCCGGTTCGACAAGCGCCCCGTGGACCGGCACCGGTGTGACGGCGCGACTCCAATCCGATGGTGCCTGTCGATCAGCCCGCCTGTCGATCAGCCCGGCCAACCGGCTGGGCTGGTCGGCTTCGGCGCGGGGGGACGCGTCGTTGACCAGGGCAGACGTCCGGCTGGGAGAAAGTGTCGTACCCCGGGGCTAGAGTTGCCGAGGCGCATTCTTGGCGTCTTCCGGACCACCGGAAACCACCGGAACCGGTGCCAAGATCGCCGACTGGACAGTTGCCGGGCTGGATATAGCCGGCGGACTGGACATACTTGCTGGACCGGACCTAAAAGCAGAATTTTTTCGAGCGGTAGAAACTTGTCCCGAGGGACAGGTTCTCGCTTTCTTCTCCCCGGGAGTACACGGACAGTGGCCGACCGCATGATCATTCGCGGCGCGCGTGAGCACAACCTGCGCGACGTCAACCTCGACCTGCCGCGGGACGCAATGATCGTCTTCACCGGGCTCTCCGGCTCGGGAAAGTCGAGCCTGGCCTTTGACACGATCTTCGCCGAGGGCCAGCGACGCTACGTGGAGTCGCTGTCGTCGTACGCGCGGCAGTTCCTCGGCCAGATGGACAAACCAGACGTCGACTTCATCGAGGGTCTGAGCCCGGCGGTGTCGATCGACCAGAAGTCCACCTCGCGCAACCCCCGCTCGACGGTGGGCACGATCACCGAGGTCTACGACTACCTCCGCCTGCTCTACGCCCGGGTCGGTGAGCCGCACTGCCCCGTCTGCGGGGAGCGGATCTCCAAGCAGAGCCCGCAGCAGATCGTCGACCGGGTGCTGGCGATGAAGGAGGGCACCCGGTTCATGGTGCTCGCGCCGGTGATCCGCGGACGCAAGGGGGAATACCTCGACCTCTTCGCCGAACTCCAGGGCAAGGGCTACGCCCGGGCCCGGGTCGACGGCACGGTCTACCCGCTGACCGAGTTCATCGGCGAGTCCCCGGCGACCAAGCTGAAGAAGCAGGAGAAGCACACCATCGAGGTGGTGGTCGACCGGCTCGCCGTCAAGGCATCGGCCAAGCAGCGGCTGACCGACTCGGTGGAGTCGGCGCTCGCCCTCTCCGGTGGACTGGTCCTGCTCGACTTCGTCGACCTGGCCGAGGACGACCCGGACCGGGAACGGCGCTACTCCGAGCACCTGGCCTGCCCGAACGACCACCCGCTGGCGATCGAGGACCTGGAACCGCGGGTCTTCTCCTTCAACGCCCCGTACGGCGCCTGCCCCGAGTGCACCGGCCTGGGCACGAAGAAGGAGGTGGACCCGGACCTGCTCGTGCCGGACCCGGAACGGACCCTGCGCGAGGGGGCCATCCAGCCCTGGTCGTCGGGGCAGACCCTGGAATACTTCCTGCACCTGCTTGAGGCGCTGGGCGAGGCGGAGCACTTCGACCTCGACACCCCGTGGCGGAAGCTTCCCTCGCGGGCGCAGAAGACCATCCTGCACGGCTCCGGCGACCAGGTGCACGTGCGCTACCGCAACAAGTACGGCCGCGAGCGTTCCTACTACACCGGCTTCGAGGGTGTGGTGCAGTGGATCGAGCGCCGGCACGCCGACACCGAGTCGGACTGGTCCCGGGACAAGTACGAGGGCTATATGCGGGACGTGCCGTGTGCGGCCTGCGGCGGGGCCCGGCTCAAGCCCGAGGTGCTCGCGGTCACCCTCGGCGGTCGGAGCATCGCCGAGACCTGCGCCCTCTCGGTGGGCGAGTGCGCCGAGTTGCTGGCCGTACTGGAACTCACCGACCGGCAGAAGATGATCGCCGAGCGGGTGCTCAAGGAAATCAACGCGCGGCTGCGCTTCCTGGTCGACGTCGGCCTGGACTACCTCTCCCTGGACCGGCCGGCGGGCACGCTCTCCGGTGGCGAGGCCCAGCGCATCCGGCTCGCCACCCAGATCGGTTCCGGCCTGGTCGGGGTCCTCTACGTGCTGGACGAACCGTCGATCGGGTTGCACCAGCGGGACAACCATCGGCTGATCGAGACCCTGGTCCGGCTCAAGAACCTGGGCAACACCCTGATCGTGGTCGAGCACGACGAGGACACCATCCGCGTCGCCGACTGGATCGTCGACATCGGGCCGGGTGCGGGTGAGCACGGCGGCAAGATCGTGCACAGCGGCTCCGTACCGGAACTGCTCACCAACCCCGAGTCGGTCACCGGCGCCTACCTCTCCGGGCGGCGCAAGATCCCCACCCCGAAGCAGCGCCGGCCGCAAACGCCCGGACGTGAGCTGGTGGTGCACGGGGCGCGCGAGCACAACCTGCGCAACCTGACCGTGTCGTTCCCCCTCGGCCAGTTCACCGCCGTCACCGGGGTCAGCGGTTCGGGGAAGTCGACCCTGGTCAACGACATCCTGTACGCGGTCCTGGCGAACCAGATCAACGGTGCCCGGATGGTGCCGGGGCGGCACACCCGGGTCGCCGGTCTCGAACACGTGGACAAGGTCGTCGGGGTCGACCAGTCGCCGATCGGCCGTACGCCGAGGTCCAACCCGGCGACCTACACCGGGGTCTGGGACCACGTCCGCAAGCTCTTCGCCGAGACGACCGAGGCGAAGGTACGCGGCTACGGCCCCGGCCGGTTCTCCTTCAACGTCAAGGGTGGACGTTGCGAGGCGTGCAGCGGTGACGGCACGATCAAGATCGAGATGAACTTCCTGCCCGACGTCTACGTACCGTGCGAGGTCTGCAAGGGAGCCCGGTACAACCGGGAGACCCTTGAGGTGCACTACAAGGGGCGGACCGTCGCCGACGTACTGCAGATGCCGATCGAGGAGGCGGCGGAGTTCTTCTCCGCGATCCCGGCGATCCACCGGCACCTCAAGACGCTGGTCGACGTGGGCCTCGGCTACGTACGCCTCGGCCAGTCCGCGCCGACGCTCTCCGGTGGCGAGGCTCAGCGCGTCAAGCTCGCCTCCGAGCTGCAGAAACGTTCGACCGGCCGGACCGTGTACGTGCTCGACGAGCCGACCACGGGCCTACACTTCGAGGACATCCGCAAGCTGCTCGGAGTGTTGGAGAGCCTGGTCGACAAGGGCAATACGGTGATCGTGATCGAACACAACCTGGACGTGATCAAGACCGCCGACTGGCTGATCGACATGGGTCCGGAGGGCGGCCACCGGGGCGGCCTGATGCTGGCCGCCGGTACGCCGGAGGAGCTGGCCGAGGTGCCGACCAGCCACACCGGTCAGTTCCTCCGGCCGGTGCTCGGCCTCAAGGGCACGGCAAAGGGCTCGGAGACGGCGACCGCACGGGCCGACAAGGCCAACGGCGCGGCGACGGCGAAGACGCGGACGAGCGCGGCCAAGGCGGCGCCCGCCAAGGCAGCTCCAGCAACGGCGGCTCCGGCCACGGCGACGAAGGCCAAGGCCGGTGCGGCCAAGACCACGGCGACACCGGCCCGTGGGCGCCGCGCGGCGACCGGGGTCTGATTCGTGCCCAACTGAACCATTGCCGGGGATCTTGCGTGTCTACTGTCGTGGCCGTAGCACCAGCCCAGACACGGCCACCACAGTCGAAGAGGAAAGGCTAGGCATGAGTGACGATCAGATCGTGACCGCTCCGGTGCAGACCCGCCGCGCCATGCTGTTGGGCGCGGGCGCCGTCGGTGCGACCGTGGTGCTCGCCGCCTGTGGCACCGACAACTCCACCGACAACTCCACCGACGGCGCCAACGACGCCGCTCCGGGCGCGAGTGACCCGGCCGGTGGCGACAACGGCGGCGGTGCCGACGTGCTGACCAAGACCGGTGAGGTACCGGTCGGCGGTGGCCTGATCTTCGCGGCCAAGGACGTGGTGGTGACCCAGCCGACCGCCGGCCAGTTCAAGGCGTTCAGCGCGATCTGCACCCACCAGAACTGCCCGGTGACCAGCGTCGACGGTGGCACGATCAACTGCACCTGTCACGGCAGCAAGTTCTCGATCACCGATGGTTCGGTGAAGACCGGACCGGCGACCCGGCCGCTCGCGGCCAAGGAGGTCAAGGTCGAGGGAGAGAACATCACCCTCGCCTGAGCTGCGGGCCGCATCCTCGCCTCACCTAACGGGCCGGCCTGGCGCGGGAAGCGCGACACCCCGCGTCGGGCCCGGGCGGGCTCTACGATGCGTGCATGCGGCTGACCGTGCTCGGCGCCTGCGGCGCGTGGCCGGAAGCCGGCCAGGCGTGCAGCGGATACCTGGTCGAACAAGACGGATTCCGGCTCCTCCTCGACATCGGGTACGCCACCCTGCCGCGACTGCTCGAACGAGTCGGCGCCGACCAGGTCGACGCGGTCTTCGTCAGCCACGGCCACCCGGACCACTGCGCCGACCTCAACCCGCTGCTGCGGGCGCGCCACCTCCGGGACGACAAACCCGATCCACTTCCGGTGTACGCGCTGCCGGGTGCCGTCGACGCGGTGCTCGCGCTGGACCGGCCCGGAATGCTCGACGACGCGTACGTCCGGCACGAGTTCAACGCCGGCGACCGGCTGCGGATCGGCCCGTTCGAGGCCGAGACCCGGCTGTTGCCGCACTGGGTGCCGAACGCCGGGATACGTCTGACCGCCGGTGGGAGAGTGCTCACGTACACCGGCGACACCGGGCCGAGCCCGGACGTGGTGGGGTTGGCCCACGACTCCGACCTGCTGCTTGCCGAGGCGACCTACGTCGACCAGGTGCCGGCGGACTCCGTACACGACCTGACCAGCGCCCGGCAGGCCGGCGCACAGGCAGCCGAGGCGGGTGTCGGGATGCTGCTGCTGACCCACTTCTGGCCGGGAACCGACCGGACCGCCGCGCAGGCAGCGGCCGGCGAGACGTACGACGGTGAGGTCACCGCCGCCGAGCCCGGCCTGATCGTCGAACTCACCTGAGCGGGGTAAGGAAGGGCCCCTTGTTATCGTTTTTTGTATAGGAAGGGGCCCTTCCAAACGGGGTCTCGTGGGGTTGGGGAGAGTGGGGCGGAGCCTGGGCGGGAATGACAGGGGCGCGGACTACGCTTGCTGGCGTGGCTGACCCCTCGACCTACCGTCCCGCCCCCGGCACGATCCCGGAGGCACCCGGGGTCTACCGCTTCCGTGACCCGACCGGCAAGGTGATCTATGTCGGCAAGGCCAAGAACCTGCGCAGCCGACTCAACTCCTACTTCGGCGAGATCTGGAACCTGCACCAGCGCACCCAGCAGATGGTCACCACGGCCGCCTCGGTCGACTGGATCACGGTCGGCACCGAGGTCGAGGCGCTCCAGCAGGAATACACCTGGATCAAGCAGTACGACCCCCGGTTCAACGTCCGCTACCGGGACGACAAGTCGTACCCGTATCTTGCCGTCACTCTCGACGAGGAGTACCCGAGGCTCCAGGTGATGCGCGGCGCGAAGCGCAAGGGCGTGCGCTACTTCGGGCCGTACTCGCACGCCTGGGCCATCCGCGAGACCCTCGACCTGCTGTTACGCGTCTTCCCGTCGCGCACCTGCTCCTCTGGCGTGTTCAAGCGGGCCGCGCAGATCGGTCGGCCGTGCCTGCTCGGCGACATCGGCAAGTGCTCGGCGCCCTGCGTCGGCCGGGTCTCCGTCGACGAGCACCGGGAGATCGTGGAGAACTTCTGCGACTTCATGGCCGGTCGGACCGACACCATGGTCCGCCGCCTCGAACGGGAGATGCTCGACGCGAGCGAGCAGTTGGAGTTCGAGCTCGCGGCGCGGCTACGCGACGACGTGGCGGCGCTGCGCCGGGCGATGGAGAAGCAGACCGTGGTGCTCGGCGACGGCACCGACGCGGACGTGGTCGCCTTCGCCGAGGATCCCCTCGAAGCGGCGGTCCAGGTCTTCCACGTACGCGACGGGCGGGTGCGCGGCCAGCGGGGCTGGGTGGTGGAGAAGGTCGAGGACCTGACCACAGGTGACCTGGTCCACCACTTCTGCACCCAGGTCTACGGCGGTGAGCAGGGCGAGGCCGACGTGCCCCGGGAGTTGCTGGTGCCGGCCCTGCCGCCGGACGCCGACGCGCTCGCCGACTGGCTCTCCGAGCACCGGGGGAGCAGGGTCAGCCTCCGGGTGCCGCAGCGCGGCGACAAGCGAACGCTGCTGGAGACTGTGGGGCGCAACGCCGGTGAGGCGCTGACCCGGCACAAGTTGCGCCGTTCTGGTGACCTCACCACCCGGAGCAAGGCGCTCGACGAGATCACCGAGGCGCTCGGTTTGCGTACGTCGCCGCTGCGGATCGAGTGTTACGACATCTCCCAGATCCAGGGCACCGACGTGGTCGCCAGCATGGTCGTCTTCGAGGACGGGTTGCCGCGCAAGAGCGAATACCGGCGGTTCGTGGTGCGCGGCGCGACCGACGACCTCTCCGCCATGTCCGAGGTGCTGCGCCGCCGGTTCGCCCGTTACCTGGAGACCCGGGCGGAAACCGGTGAGCTGGGTGAGGAGATGGCGGCCGACCCGGACCGTCCCGGCATCGACCCGACCACCGGGCGCCCGCGCAAGTTCGCGTACCCCCCGCAGCTCGTGGTGGTCGACGGCGGGCAGCCGCAGGTGGCCGCAGCCGCTGCGGTGCTGGCCGAACTCGGCATCGACGACGTCGCGCTCTGTGGCCTGGCCAAGCGGCTGGAGGAGGTGTGGTTGCCCGACGACGAGTTCCCGGTGATCATGCCGCGTACGTCCGAGGGGCTCTACCTGCTGCAACGGGTCCGGGACGAGGCGCACCGGTTTGCCATCACGTTCCACCGGGAGCGCCGGTCGAAGCGGATGACCACCTCCGGCCTGGACAACGTGCCCGGCCTCGGCGAGGTACGCCGCAAGGCGCTGCTGCGGCATTTCGGGTCGGTCAAGCGACTTGCCGCCGCCGGGGTCGACGAGATCGTCGAGGTGCCGGGCATCGGACGGCGGACCGCCGAGGCGATCCTCGCCGCACTCGACCCGGAGCGGACCACGGCCCCGCCCGCCTGATTCCCCGTAAGTCGTGATCAGGGAGATGTGCTGGCGTCGTGTCGAATGAGGTCAGGTCCGCCCTGTCACCGCGCCGCCGCGCTTCCGTCGGCGGAGGTGATCACTTGTCTCGCTGGCCGGTCCCGGCCCGTCGACGACGTTGGCGTCTGACGGCACGCGGAGCGTACGCACAACATCGGGTTTTGATCAACGACCTGGGGGCGTGAGGACAAGGTGCGGACCGATATACCCGGATCAGCCGGCAACCACGCGACCGAGCGGTTGGTGCTGACCGTTCCAGAGCGCGGCGATCTGACCGAGCTGTACCGGTTGTACGCGAATCCACAGGTGTGGCGCGATGATCCGATCGCCCGTCACACCACCCGCGAGCAGACCGCGACCATGCTCGATCACTGGCGGGCCGCCTGGCTCCGCGACGGTCTGGGTGTGTGGGTGGCGCGTCCCGCCGAGCCCGCGGCTCAGGGACAACTCGTCGGAATCGGTGGTTGCTTCGTCCGTCACGGCGTGGCGTGGAACCTCGGCTTCCGCCTATCGCCGGCCTTCTGGGGACAGGGGTACGCCCAGGAGATCATCCGTGCCGCGGTCGACGCTGCTCGGGAAACGCGCCCCGACCTGCCGTTGACCGCGTACCTGTTGGAGGGCAACACCCGATCGCAGCGCACGACGGAGCGGGCGGGGCTGCGCCTGGCGTGGCGTGGCCCGGACGCGGGCAACCCGGACCCGCACGCCGTACGGCTGCTCTACGCGGATCAGGATCTGTCGCCCGCGCTGGTGAAGACCCTGACCGACGACTAGTAACACGTCTGTGGCGTGTGCGAGTCGTCGACCAGGACTGGATGCTGGACCGGGCCATGTCGTACCGGTAAGAAAGGATGCTCGACGGACCGCCTGGAATGCTAACCCGTCACTATCTTGAGGGCGTCGATCATCCCGATCTTGGTGCTCTTGTTGACAATCTTGATGGTGTGCCGGCCAGCGGGGAGCCCGGTCTTCTGGTAGACGACCTGCCGGGACCGCCTCGGCGGATTCGCATAGAGGTTGACGTTGGCCTGGTACACGCCGTCGACATACACATCGACGTTGCCCTCGTCGTTGTTCAATTCGGCCAGGTAGGAAAACCCGGTGCCGGTGAAGGAGTATTCCGCGGTCGCCCCTACCTCTCCGGTAACGGTGACATCATTGTTGTGGTCGCCGAGGTTCCGGTTGGGGAAGTGGGTCCATTTGCCACTGTAGGTGAGCTCGGTATCGTTGACCATGAAGTCGGATGGGGTCTGATTACTCGGGCTCGGCTTCACCGACGGGGTCGTGCTAGGTCGGGCACGCGGCGTGGTGCTCGGGGCCGGCGCCGGTTGGAATCCCGCGGTGATGTGTTGGAAGGCGAACTCGCTGGCTGCCCAGACAGGCTCGGGAGTCACCCACTCAATCGTGTAGCCCTTCCGCGTCGACGTGACGAAGGTGCGCCGGCGTACGTGCATGACCTCGTCGGTGCCGCTGGTGTAGCTGAACTCCCAGTCGGCGGCGCCCAGGTGGTAGTTCGCGGCGGTGATCCCGATCCGGTGGTAGTCCCGGTACTGCCCGTCGGCTGGCCGGGCCTTCTCCTGTGCGGTCAGTTCGGCGAGCGGGTCGGGGTTGGGGGAGTCGTTCTGGCTGACCGCGAGGAGCCGGTCGCCGCCGGGCTCTCGGAACTCGACCCGGCTACCCCGCCGGGTGATCTGCCAATGGGTTGGCGCCGGGACGGAAAATCCGCTCCCGTCCCGATGAACGGACCAGGTGAGCGGCGGCAGCGTGGCGGAAGCCGACGCCGGGAGGGGCGACTGACTGAACTCGGTGGGAAGGCCGCCCGGCACGGCCAGACGGCTGCTGTCGGTCCCGTCGGGCCGCTCGCGGGTGGCCAGCGGAATGCCTACCGCGAGTCCGATTGTCAGTAGGGCGGCGAGGCCGCCGACCAACCAACCCCGCCGCGTTCGAACCGAAGGGGAGGGGGGCTTCGTGTCGCCGGCTGACCGATTGACGACCGCGACGACGGGGTCTGTGGCACTGTCGTCAACCGACTCGGTGGAGGGTGCGACGGTCCTATCGTGGGTGAGCGGAGTCGGCATTACCGATGTCCCGGGCGGGGGGACGGCAAAGCCCGGTGGCCTCACCCAGGGTTCGCCGGGCTCCACGTTTGTCCGATCAGCTTCCGGGCTGCCGTCCGTCGATTCGCGAGGTATCTGACGAAGTAGCTGCTCGGCGGTCTCGGCGTCGATTCGTTCGGCCGGATCCTTGCGGAGCAGACCTTCCAGCACCGGCGCCAGTGGGCCGGCATGCTTCGCCACTGGAGGCTGTTCGGTAACAAGCGCGGTGAGGCTCATCAAGCTGGACGGGCGGGCGTACGGCGCGTGCCCCTCCACGGCCGCGTAGAGGGTGGCGCCGAGCGACCAGAGATCCCCCTCCGGCCCCACGGCCCCCGACATGGCCCGCTCCGGTGAGACATAGGCGGGCGAGCCGAGGACCACGCCAGTCGAGGTCAGATCCGGATCCTCGATGTCAGTGGCCAGACCGAAATCGGTGAGTACGATCCGGCCGTCGTCGCCGAGCAGTACGTTGGCCGGCTTGACATCGCGGTGCATGATCCCGGCGCGATGGGCCGCCTGTAGCGCGTGGAGAACCCCCAGCCCGATTTTGGCTGCCCGGGTCGGCGAGATAGGACCGTCGGCGGTGATTGTCTGGTGCAGCGAGCGCGACGGGACGTACTCCATCACGATCCATAGGTCACCGGCGTCGCCCACGAGTACGTCGAAGATGCGGACCGCGTTGGTGTGGTCAAGCCTGGCGATCGCCCGCGCCTCACGGAGCGACCGCACGTGCAATTCCTGCCGTGCCTCGTCGGTCAGGCCGGGCGGCGGAACCATTTCTTTGATTGCCACATCGCGATGGAGTGCCTTGTCATGGGCTTTCCATACCCGACCCATCCCGCCCTGGCCAATAACCTCCGCGAAGACATACCGATCAGTAACGACGAGTGGCCGCATCTCCTGCACGTCGGAGACATTACCCGTTTGGTCTTACCGGCCAATTGTGGCAGGTACGGCCACCGGGGGGATCTGGCAGATGAGGGCGACAGATCTGTGCTTCCAGGACGAGCCGGGTCAGAGCCTGTCCTCCGAAAGCCGGAACATGGGCCAGGTGTGTTTGTACGCCGGTGGTCCAGGGGGCACGGGCGGAGAGCCCTGTCAGTCCGCCGGGCGGCGCTTGCGCGGGTGGATCGTTTCGCCCGGGGGAGCCGGCACGGCTCGCTCGGGCCGGATGCAGGACCCAGGCGGCCCGCTCCTCGGGCACCCTCTCCGCCGCCCTGCCGAGCGTGCGACGCATCGGCGCCACACCCGCCGAGCCGCCCGACACCCCTGCGCCCGCTCCGGAGGGGAGCTTGCTTGTGTCTCGGACGTAACAGCACTAACGTACAACTATATGGTTGTAGATGAGTTGAGTGCGGAGGAGATCGACCGGGTCTTCCACGCGCTCGCGGACGCGACCCGGCGCGACATCCTCGCCCAGGTGATCCGGAGCGAGCAGTCCGTCTCGGCGCTCGCACAGCATTACCCGATGAGCTTCGCGGCGGTACAGAAGCACGTCGCGGTCCTCGAACGGGCCCTGCTCGTCACCAAGAAGAGGCGGGGACGGGAGCAGATCGTCCACGGCGACCTGGCGGCGCTGCGCAAGGCGACCCGCCTCCTCGGCGCGTACGAGGAAATTTGGCGGTATCGCACCAGTCAGATCGAACAGATCCTGGCCGAAGACTGAGAGAGGATCCACCACAGTGGCGGTAGTAGCTACCTTCAAGGACAGCGCGGCGTTGACCCTGACGCTGGTCGCGGAGTTCGACGCGGGCGTCGAGCGGGTGTGGCAGGTCTGGGAGGACCCGCGCCAACTGGAGCGTTGGTGGGGCCCGCCGACCTGGCCGGCCACCTTCGAACGGCACGAGTTCGTGGTGGGTGGGAAGTCCGCCTACTACATGACCGGCCCCGAGGGCGAGAAGTCCCGAGGCTGGTGGCGGATAACCGCGATCGAAGCGCCGCACCGGCTGGAGTTCGACGACGGGTTCGCCGACGCCGACGGCGAACCCGTCACCACCATCGAGCCGACCCACGCCGTGGTGACACTCGATGCGGTCGGCTCCGGAACACGCATGACGACCGTCACCCAGTTCACGAACGCGGAGCAGCTCGAACAGATGCTGGAGATGGGCATGGAAGAGGGCTGGCGTCTCGCCGTGAGCCAGATCGACGAGGTGCTCGGCGACAGCGCCCGCTGAGGGCGGCGGCTCGCGCCGACGTCAGCGGCGTTGGGCGTGGTCCGGGCTCAGCGTGGGGTCGGCGTACGCCAGCGTCACCGGGGTCGGCTGGCCGTCCCAGGTGCCGGTCAGGATGGCGCCGGCCACCGGGTTGCCGGCGGGGAGACGACGCAGGACCGTCAACTGTACGGAGTCCGTCGTGACGACCGTGCTGTCCTCCTCGTCGGTGACGCGGCGCAGCGCGCCGGTGGCGGGGATGTCGGCGTCCGCGACACCACTACCGGTGACGAGCATGTTCGGCGCGCGGTGTTCGACTGCGCCGTCGACCTCGAAGTACTCGTCCGCCTGTACGCCGCCGGAGTAGATCACATCGGTCAGCGTCGCGACGTAGACGGGATCTCCGCACCCGTCGTACACCCAGCGCCGGCCGAGGACCGAGTGCTCGGTGGTGCCGATCAGCCAGTCGTCGGCACCGTCCAACGGCGCGTCACGGTACGTCAGCGGGACCTGGTGGATCGGCCCGGTGCCGGCCCGGACGAGCATCGTCTCCACCCCGACCGCACCGGCGGGGTCGTCGAACCGGAAGGCCGCCACCCGTTCGACGTCGGCGGCAGCGGCCCCCTGGTACCAGGGACGGCCGGGCAGCCAGGCCGCCAGGAGTTCGAGTTTCGTGGGGCGCAGTTCGGCGCGGTGCAACAGGGCCATGTGCCGAATGCTAGACGTGGGGGGCGTACGGGTGGCGCGCCGGCTCGAAGTTCCATCGCCGGAGTGGAGCGCCGTGCATGTCGTGCCGCGACGGTCCACCGGACGATCGAAGGCGTCTTGTTGACCTGCTCGCGGTCAGCCGAACGACGGCCGGTCCGGATCCAGCACCTCGTTGACCCCGCCCCGGTCGAGTGCGGCGATCAGCGCGTTCGTTCCCTCAGACACCTTCAGCGCGACCTCGGCGGGATGCAGCGGCACGAGCGCGAGCAGGTTGATCTGCGTTCCGTCCGCGACGTCGATGGTCCGCGCCTCGGGACGTACCCGCAGCATCGGCGTGACGACCACCCCGGCGAACGAGGTGCCAGGGGCGTACCGTTCCGCAGGATCGCCGTTCGGTACGGAATGCCACTCGCCGATCCAGGTGCCGTATTCGTGCGGCAGCCGGGCCACCTGCTTGAGCACCCGAACCGGCCAGCCGGTCCGCTCGTCCTGCAGCGCCGCCTGCGTCAGCGGCCAGTCCGCCGGCAGGCAGAGCACCAACTCCGCGTACGGGCTGATCCCACTCCCATCGGGGACCGTCATCGGGCGTTCGCTCATCCCCGACGTGATAAGCGTCTGGAACGGCCGCTCGGCAGTCGGCCCGACCACGTAGACATGGACCCCGACCAGGTGCGAGCCGATCTCGTGGAGCACGAACGCCACCGGTCCGAAGTGCTCGGCGATGTGCCGGTCGATCGCCTCGGCCACCTCCTGCCGTTGACCCTCGGCGGCGACGAACCCGTCGTACCGTGGCTCGTGCCGCAGGGTGCCTGTTCCCGGTGCTTCGCTCATGACCACGCAGACTAGAGCAGGGCGCCAGCGATGCAGGTGTCCACTTCGGCACCCAGATCGGTCCGGGCAGGTCCCGCCCACGTCACTGGTCTATGGCACCGGCCGCCGCCCGGCTACCGGTCACTTGTCACCGCCGGTCCAGCCGTGGATCTTCTCGCCGAGCAGAACGAAGACCAGGACGGCGTTGACGGCGACCGCGATCCACGCCGGGGCGGTGCCCACGCCGTCGTTCGCGGCGGCCACCGCGACGGCCAGCACATTGATTCCGCAGACGGTCAGGGCGCCGGTGCGGCCCCACCTCGCGCCGAAGAAGAGGCCGATGCCCGACGTGACCTGCGCCGCCGAGAGCAGGAGACTGATCACCGCCATCAGGATGACCACGTCCTCCTCGCCATGGGAGATCGCATCCTCCAGCAGCATCGCCCCGAGTAACGTGCCGAGCAGGCCGTAGGCGACCAGCAACAGTGAGACGACCCACACCGAGCCGGGTCTTGTGGTCGGTCGAGGCGGCGACGGTCGGGAATAACGTGGCCGCAGCGGGGGTCGCGACGCGCCGTCCTGAGCCATAGTGATCGTCTCCTTCGCTGGGCGGGCACCCGCCCGGAGCGTATCGACGTGAGGCAATCAGTCACGGGGTGGGAGTCGTCAGCCGCCGGTTGGACGTTTTCGGGTTGATCTGTCCCCGGCGAAGGGCCATGATTCTCGGGGTCTGGCCGGCAGATAAGTGGCCAGCGGTGTGATGAGCTGTGGAGGTGCGTAGTGAAGCTTGCCGAGGCGCTCGCCCACCGTTCCGATGCGGTCCGCCGAGTCGAGCAACTGCGGGCAAGGGTTGTGGCCAGTGCCCGGTACCAGGAAGGGGAGACACCCGCCGAGGACGCGACGCGGCTGTTGGTCGAGGTCGACGGCGTACTCGACGAGTTGGAGGTGTTGATTCGCCGGATCAACCGGACCAACGCCTCGGTCGAGGTCGGCGTGGGCACCCTAACCGACGCCCTCGCTCGGCGAGACGTGCTGCGGCTGCGGCACGCCCTGGTGACGGCGGCGGCAGACGCGGCGGCCGGACGCGATCAGCGTGGCCAGGCCGTACGGCAGCTCCGCTCCGAGCTGAAGATGCTCGCCGCGCTCCCCGTCGCGGAACTCCGGGGCCAGGCGGACCGGCTCGCGCGTGAGGTCCGCGAGTTGGACATGCTGATTCAGCGGGTCAATTGGGAGGCGGACGTACTGGAGTAGGCGAGCGGGCGATGTGTGGCAGGTAGTCGTCGCGGAGGCGAGCACACACCGAGGGCCGGCGGTTTCCGGCCCCCTCCTGGCGCGCGATGGGCAGCGCGGGGTTCGAGTCCCCACCGACAGGGCAGCCCAGCACCGCGTACAGGTGATTGCGCACAGCGCACAGCACATCACCAGGTGCAGGTCCGTGACGGCGAGGGAGGGCTCGGGGCACTCACATCGCAGTCGGGTTCGGCCGAGGGGCGGACACCGTGGATCATTGGTGGTGACCTCCTGCCCGACTGGGCCGGTGTTGAGGTACGGCAGAGCATGCCGTGGACGATGTGGGGGGCCCTGTGCCGCTGCCCTCGGAGCCGCTGCGAAAGCTGGGCTTTCTGACGATCGGGTTGTTCGACGACGTTGATCCTCGCCCGGGTCACGAGTCGACGCTCGACATCATCACACTCGGTGAGGAGCTGGGCTTCGACAGCGCCTGGGTCCGGCACCGCCACCTCCAGTACGGCATCTCGTCCCCGGTCGCCATCCTGGCGGCTGCCTCCCAGCGCACCAGCCGGATCGAACTGGGCACCGCCGTCATTCCACTCGGCTGGGAGAATCCGCTGCGGCTGGCCGAGGACCTGGCGACCGTCGACATCCTCTCCGGTGGTCGGCTCAATCCGGGGGTGAGCGTCGGGCCGCCGATGCACTACGAGCAGGTCAGGGAGGCGCTCTACCCGGACACCGCCGATACCGAGGACTTCAGCTACCAGCGGGTACGGCGGCTGCTGGACTTCGTCCGGGGTGAGCCGGCCACCGACTTCAGCGGGGTCGAGGGCTTCGAGGTCTTCTCCGACCGGGTCCAGCCCCACTCGCCCGGTCTGGGACGCCGCATGTGGTACGGCGGCGCGAGCCTGCGATCCGCCCAGTGGGCCGGGGAGAACGGGATGAACTTCCTGACCAGCAGTGTGGTGAAGGCGGAGGAGTCGGAGAACTTCGCCGAGATCCAGCTCTCGCACATCCGGACGTTCCGCGAGCACCATCCCGACGGTGCCGGTGCCCGGGTCTCCCAGGGGCTGGTGGTGATCCCCACCGACAGCGCCACACCGGAGCAGCGGGCCAAGTACCAGGCGTACGCGCGGCAGCGGACGCCGCGTACCGCCACTCCGCAGGGGCCCGCACGGATGATGTTCGCGCCCGACCTCGTCGGCAGCTCCTCGGAGATCGCCGAACGGCTCTACGCGCAGGTCGCCTTCCGGGAGGTCGACGAGGTCGCGTTCGCGTTGCCGTTCACCTTCGACCACGACGACTACGTGCAGATCCTCACCGACATCGCCACCGGGCTCGGCCCGGCGCTGGGCTGGCGTCCGACCGACTGACGCGGCTCCGTGAACGTCTGTGGTTGATACGCCCCAGGGAGCGCTCAGGCGCGGGTGGCGAGGACAAGATGGTCGGCGTCGGAGCGGGTCAGCATCCGTTCCTCCGGATCGCCGAACCCGGCCTCGGTGAGCAGCTTGGCCAACTCGTCGAAGGCGTACGCCCTGCCGCCCTGCGTGTGGAAGAGGTTGAGGCTGAACGCGCGTACGAACGCGTCGGCGACGCCCGGCGGACGTTGGGGGACCTCGGCGAGCGGCTCAAGCAGGACCACCCGGCCACCGGGGTTGAGCGCGGTGGCGACCCGGGCGAGCAGTGCGGCGACCTGGCGGTCGTCGTACCCGTGCACGATGTTGAAGAGCAGAACCAGGTCGTACCCGGTGCCGAGGTCGGCGGTGAGCAGGTCGCCGGGGCGTAGCTCGACCCGGTCGGCGAGCCCGGCCGACTCGACCACCGCCTGCCCCTGGGTCAGGGCGCCGGGCAGGTCCAAGACGGTGGCGTGCAGTTCCGGGTACGCCTGGCAGAAGGCGGTGGTGTAACCCGCGTGGCCGCCACCGAGGTCGAGGAGTCGCCCGTTCGTCGGGGGAGCGGGAATCAGGGTGAGGATCTCCTCGGCGAGCCAACCGGAGAGCCTCCGCAGCATGGTTTGGAAGTCGCGCAGGGTCTCGGGTCGGCGCTCCAGCCAGGCGTAGAAGTCGCCGGTCGGTTCGCCGTGGCGGACCGAGGTTTCCAGGTCGCCCCAGAGTTCGGTCAGCACGGTGGACCAGAAAGACAGCACGGGGGCGAAGCTGTCCGGGGTGGAGCGCAGCAACCACCGGGTCGTGTTCGGGGTGTTCGCGTACGTGCCGTCGGTGGTGCTGAGATAGCCGAAGCCGACCAGCGCGTCGAGCAGCAGCCGCAGTCCGAGCGGATCGGCGCCGACCCGCTCGGCGACGGTGGTGACCGGCAGCGGGCCGTCGGCGAGCACCTCGAACACCCCGAGCCGCAGCCCCGCCCCGGCGGTCCGGAACGAGACCGCGTTCAGCATGTCGAGGTGGGCCGAGGGGGCCTCGTCGGACTCGATGAACGCACGGGCGGTCTCGGGCGACAACGGCACCGGCATGCTTGTTCTCCTCGCTCAAGGTGGCACGTGCTCAAGGTGGCGTGCTGAGGGTGCGGCGTGCTGAGGGTGGGACGGACGGTCAGTCGCGTACCGGCTCGGGGGTTTCCACGGATTCCGGCGTCGCGGCCTCGGCGGGCGCGGTCGGCTCCAGGGCGTCCGGCAGGTCGTCGACCTCACGTAGCGACCGGCGGGACCAGGCGGCGGCGACCAACAGCATCATCAGCGTGCCGGTGACCGCGAAGACCAGGGCAGTGCCCCGGCCGTCACCGGTGCCGATGACCGCGCCGGCGCTGCCCGCGAGCGCACCGTCAGGCCGCATCAGCGGCTCGAACACCTGGTCGGCGAGGGGGCCGGCGAGCAGGTACGCGACCGGGATGCTGGCGTCGCCGACCACCCGGGCGGCGGCCAGCACCCGACCCAGCACCGCCGGTTCGGTCTTGGTCTGGATCAGGGTCATGGTGGAGCTGTTCACGATCGGCAGGGTGAAGAGGAACAGCGGCGCCACCACGGCGATCAACCAGGCCGAGGGGGTGAGCGAGTGCAGCACCAGCGCCACCCCGCCGAGCGCCAGCCCACCGAAGACCGCGTTGATCCGACGGGCCGGGCCACCCCAGGCGGTCATCACCACGCTGCCGGCGAAAAGCCCGGCCCCACCGGCGAACATCAGCAACCCCAGGGTGTCCGCCGAGGCGAACGAGAGGATCAGCGGCTGCACCAGCACACCGGCGAAACCGAAGAGGAAGTTGTACGCGCCGAAGAGGACCATCAGCTGCCACAGTCCGGTGCGTGCGCGCAGGTAGTGCCAGCCCGCGACGGCCTCGGTCAGCACCGGCTCGCGGGTCCGCCGCGCCGCCGGACGGGTCGCCTCGGCGGGAAGCCGGACCAGCAGCAGGGTCAGCGACGCCACCGCGAAGGTACCGAGGTCGACCGCGAGCACCCCGCCGATCCCGATCGTCACCACCAGCACCCCGGCGACCAGCGGCGCCGCGATCTGGGCGGCGCGGGTGACCTGCATCAACCCGTTGAACCGGGCCAGGTGCGTCTTGCCGACCAGTGCCGGCGTCATCGCCTGGTAGCTGACCTGGTGCACCGTCGAACTGGCCGCGCTGAGCGCGGTGGCGAGGTAGATGTGCCAGACGGCGAGGCTGTCGCTCGCCGCCAGCAGGGCGAGCGCGGCGGTGCCGATCGCCGCCCCCAGGTCGCTCAGGAGCATCACCCGACGCCGGTCCCAACGGTCGGCGATCACCCCGGCGAACGGGGCGACCAGCACCGCCGGCAGGCTGCTGGCCAGGAAGATCAGCGAGAACTGGGTGACCGAGCCGGTCCGCTGGTAGACCCAGACGCCGAGCACGAAGCCGGTCAGACTGGAGCCGACCAGGGAGACGAGCTGACCGAGCCAGACCGCGATCAGCAGGCGGGTGCGGATCCGTTCAGCCATGGACGCTCCTGACATCGCTGTGCCCGCCGGGCGGCGGATCGAGGAACCCGGCGCTGACGTACCAGGCCAGGTAGGTGTGGAGCAGCGCCGGGTCCGCCGGCGGGCAGGTGATGCCGGCCGGTGCCAGCGCCGCCTCGGTCCGGGTGCAGTCGAACCGGGGCTGGGTACGCCGAGGCGTGTGCTCGCCGAAGAGCGGGGCGAAGGGTGCCAGTGCCGCGTCCGGCCGGCCCAGCAGCGCGGCCCGCCACCGGTCGTACGGGACCAGATCGACCGGGTAGCCGTAGCCGGCCAGCGCACCGGCCAGGTCGGCGAAGGAGATCGTGCGGTTGTTGTAGTAGTGGAAGTCCTGCCCCCAGCGCTCCGGCTGCCGGGAGAGGTGCCCGATCGCGGCGCCGACGTAGTCGACCGGGGACAGGTCGGCGTGGTCGTCGCCGATCTCCGGCACCGCGCCGAGCTGCACGAACGTCTTCAGTAGCCGGCTGAAGTAGTCGTCGGCGTTGCCGACCCCGGTGGTGGCGTTGCCGGTGATCCGGGCCGGTCGGTGCACGCTGACCGTCAACCCGCGTCCACGTGCGGCGCGTACCAGCGCGTCCGAGACCCACTTGGTGGAGTTGTAGCCGTCGCCGAGCCCGGTGCAGTCGTCCGGGGCGTCTCCCTCCTCGACCAGGCTGTCGACCCGGCCCGGGGTGAGGAACACCCCGAGGGTGGAGACGAGCTGTACGGCGGTCGGGCGACCGGTGGCGGCGAGTCGCAGCACCTCGACGGTGCCGGTGACGTTCGCCGGCCGCAGCGACTCGTACGGCATCAGGAAGTTGACCAGCCCGCCGTTGTGTAACACCAGGTCGGTCCGGTCGGCCAGCACCTCGAAGTCCCGCCGGTTCAGCCCGAGCGCGGGTTCACCGAGGTCACCGGGGACACCGACGAGTCGGCTCGCGTACTCGTCACGCCAGAGGCCGTACCGGGTGAGGTTGTCGCGTACCCGGTCGGTGGCGGCCTGTGGGGAGCCGGCCCGGACCAGGCAGTGCAGCTCGGCCCGGCTGTGGTCGAGCCAGTCGGCGAGCAGGTGCGCGCCGAGGAAACCGGTGGCGCCGGTGACCAGCACCGTCTCCGGTGTGGTCGTCGGACGGCCGGCCGGCAGGCGGTCGGCGATGTCGTCGGGGAGCCGGGCGTCGTCGCGTACCCGGTCCGGGTCGAGCCGGCGACCGGTGTCGCCGGCACGGGCCTGGTCGACCCGGCGGGCCAGGCCGGTCAGGTCGGCGGTCTCGAAGAGCGCCCGCAGCGGCAGGTCGACACCGAGGTCCGCGTGGATCCGAGCGGCCAGCGGACCGGCCAGCAGCGAGTGTCCACCGAGGTCGAAGAAGTTGTCCCGGGCGCCGACCCGTTCCCGGTCGAGCATCCCGGCCCAGATGGCGGCGAGCGCCCGTTCGGTCGCGGTCCGGGGCGGTACGTGATCGGCCCCCGACGTCTCTTCGACCGGCGCCGGAAGGGCCGCCTGGTCGAGTTTGCCGTGCGCGTTCAGCGGCAGTTCGGGCAGGAAGACCAGGTGCGCGGGGAGCAGGTAGTCCGGTAGCCGCTCCCGCAGACCCGCCCGGACCTCGGCCGGGGTCGGCGCGGTCCCGCCCGCCGGCACCAGGTACGCGACCAGCCGGGGACCGGTCCCGTCGTCGCGTACCGTCACCGCCGCCCGGCCCACCCCGGGCTGGGCGGCGCACGCGACCTCCACCTCGCCGAGATCGATCCGGTGTCCCCGGATCTTTACCTGACGGTCCGTGCGGCCGAGGAACTCGATGGTCCCGTCCGGCCGGTGCCGGGCCAGGTCGCCGGTGCGGTAGAGCCGGGCACCGGGTGCGCCGAACGGGTCGGACACGAACCGTGACGCGGTCAGACCCGGTGCGCCGAGGTAGCCCCGGGCCGGTGCGGCACCGCCGAGGTAGACCTCGCCGGTGAAACCGACCGGCACCGGGCGCAGTCGGGCGTCGAGCAGGTGCACCCGTACGTTGCCCAGCGGGCGGCCGATCGGCAGTTGGCCGAGACCCGGCAACTCGCTCGCGTCGACGGTGGCGTACGTGGTGGCGCAGACGGTGCCCTCGGTCGGGCCGTAGTGGTTGTACACCCGTACGGTGCCGCCGGTGGCGCGGGCCCAGCCCCGTACGGTGTCGGTCGTGGCCGCCTCACCGCCGACCATCAGCGCCCGCAACCCGGTTGCCGGCGTGTGCGCCGGTGTCGAGGCCAGGTCGGCGACCCACCGGGTCCAGAGCGCGGCGGCGGCGTCGACCAGGGTGAGCCGCTCTTCGGCGCAGAGTCGGAGCAGGTCAGGGCCGGTGAGTTCGGCCGGGCGGCGGTGCAGCACCAGGGCGGCGCCGCCGGCCAGGGCCGGGAAGATGTCGCCGACGGAGGCGTCGAAACTCAGCGGCGGCAGCATCAGCAGGCGGTCGCCCGGCCCGATCCCGTGCTCCTCGATGAAAGCCCTGGTCAGGTTGACCGCGCTCCGGTGGCTGACCATCACCCCCTTCGGTGCGCCGGTCGAGCCGGAGGTGTAGATGACATAGGCGAGCTGGTCCGGGTCGGTCACCGGCAGCGGGGTACCGCTTGGGTCGATGTCATCCTGGTCGATGTCTGTGATGGGGAGCACGGTACCGGGATGGTCGGCGAAACGGGATAGGTCCGCCGGGTCGACCAGGAGCACCGGTGCGTGCGCGTCGGCGAGCAGGGTGCGCAGCCGCGCCGGTGGATGTCCGGGGTCCAGCGGCAGGTAGGCGCCGCCGGCCTTGAGGACACCGAGGATGCCGGTGATCGCCGCGATGCTGGCGGGCAGGAGCAGGCCGACCGGCACCTCCGGGCCGACCCCGGCCCGCCGCAGCCGCCGAGCCAACCGCTCGGCCCGACGGTCCAGTTCGCCGTAGTCGACCGTCTCGTCCCCGTCGACCACCGCCGGGGCGTCCGGGGTCGCCACCGCCCACGCCCGGACCAGCTCCGCCAACCCGGCACCGCTCGGCGCCCCGCCGTCCGAGTCGCGGATGGTGTCGTTCCACTCCGCCAGTGCACGCCGATCGTCCCCGGTGAGCAGTTCCAGTTCGGAGAGTCGCCGCTGCGGGCCGCTGACGAGCGCATCGAGGACGAGCAACAACCGGTCACCGAAGCGCCGCATGGTCGCCGGGTCGAAGAGGTCGCGGTTGTAGTCGAGCACCCCGGTGAGGGTCGGACCGGTCTCGAAGAAGAGCACCGTCAGATCCATCCGGGCGCTCTCCCGGTCGAAACCCGCCGGTCGAACCGTCAGCCCCGGTGACCGCCGGTGCGTACCACCGGGATTGACCACGCACATCACCTGGAACAGCGGGTTGCGACTCGGGTCCCGGGGCAGGGCGGCGAGCTCGACCACCTGGTGCAGCGGCAGGTCGGCGTGGTCGAGTGAGTCGACGCAGGTACGGCGTACCCGCCCGAGGGCTTCGGTGAGCGTCGGGTCTCCGGAAAGGTCGGTGCGCAGCGCCAGGCTGTTCACCATCAGCCCGACCACCGACTGGAGTTCCGGGGTGGCGCGGAGCGAGACCGGGGAGCCGACACAGACATCGTCCTGGCCGGTCCAGCGCCGCAGCAGCACCTGCAACGCGGTCAGCACCAGCATGAACCGGGTGCTGCTGGTACGCCGGGCCACTCCGTCGAGGGCGCTGGTCAGCTCCGCCGGAACCTCGAACCTGTGCGTCCCGCCGGTGAACGTCTGCACCGGTGGACGCGGCCGGTCGGTCGGCAGGTCCAACGCCCCGGACACCCCGGCGAGCTGGTCGGCCCAGAACTCGCGCTGCCGTTGCGTCACCCCGGCGTCCAAGGTCCGCTGCCGCCACAACACGTAGTCCGGGTACTGCACCTCCGGCGGTGCCGGGGTGGGGGCGCCGAACAGCTCGTCCAGGACCTCACCCAGCACGATGTGCAGCGACCGGTCGTCGGCGACGATGTGGTGCGCACCCAGCACCAGCAGGTGCTCCTCCGGCTCCAACCCGACCAGCAGGGTCCGGAACAGCGGCCCCCGCTCCAGGTCGAAGCCGTTCTCGACGAAGCCGCGGGCGAGCGTACCGACCCGCTCCTCCCGATCGGCGGAATCGGTGGCGGTGAGGTCGACAACCTCCAGCGGAATCCGGCTCCGGGGGTCCTCGGCGGGAAGCACGACCTGCTCGGTCCGGCCGTCCCGGAGCCGGAACACGGTACGCAGCGCCTCGTGCCGGTCCCGGGTCGTGTCGAGCGCACGGCGCAGCGCCACCCGGTCCAGGGTGCCGGTCAACCGGACCGCGAGGGCCAACGCGTACGCGCCGCCACCAGGATCGAGCCGGTCGAGGAACCAGAGCCCCTCCTGCAGGGGGGAGAGCGGAATACGGGTGCCGGGGTCGCGGACCGGAACGGCGGTGGAGCGACGGGCCGAGGCCACTCCGCGGCGGGCGAGCAGTTCCCGGATCAGCCGTTCCCGCGTACCGGCGTCAACCTCGGTCACGACGGCTCTCCCAGCAACGTACGCAACTCCTCGGTGGAGAGCCCGGCGAGATCCTGGCGCAGCTCGGCGACGGTCACCACATGCCCCGGCACCGGTTCCCGGGCGATCAGCGCGCCGGCCATGGTGGCAACCGTCGGCGCCTCGAAGAGCACCCGGATCGGCAGTTCCAGTTCGAACGCGGCACCGATCCGGCTGAGCGCCTGGGCGGCGAGCAGCGAATGGCCGCCGAGGGCGAAGAAGTCGTCGTGTACGCCAAGCCCTTCGACTCCGAGCACCTGCTGCCAGATCTCGGCGAGCAACTGCTCCACCGGGTCGCGCGGGGCGACCCGCTCGGCGGCGACCGCGTCCCGCCAGTCCGGTTGCGGCAGTGCGCCCCGATCGGTCTTGCCGTTCGCGTTCACCGGCAACGCGGTGAGGGTGACCAGGGTCGCCGGGACCATGTAACCGGGCAGCCGGGTGGCGAGCCACGGACGCAGCACCGCCCAGAGGTCGGGGGCAGGGTCGCCCGTCGGGACGACGTACGCGACCAGTCGGGTGTCGTCGGCGCCGGCAGCCCAGGTGCTCACCACCGCGTCGGCGACCAGTTTGTGCGCCCGCAACTGCTCCTCGATCTCGCCCAGCTCGATCCGGAAGCCGCGGATCTTCACCTGGTGGTCGGTCCGGCCGAGGAACTCCAACCGGCCGTCGGCCCGCTGCCGGGCCAGGTCACCGGTGGCGTAGAGCCTGGCTCCCGGCCGGCCGCTGAACGGGTCTGGGACGAACCGGGAGGCGGTCAGCCCGGGGCGACCGGGATAGCCCCGGACCACCCCATGACCGCCGATGTGCACCTCGCCGACCACACCGACCGGCACCGGCTGGCCGATCCGGTCGAGCACGTACAGCTCGGTGTTGGCGATCGGCGTACCCAGGTCGATGGTGGCTGGTGACGGTGCCACCGGTGTCGCGGCCGACCAGACCGTGGTCTCCGTCGGGCCGTAACAGTTCCAGAGCGTCGCGCCGTCCGCGAGCAGCGCGTCCGCCAGATCCCGGGGAAGCGCCTCACCGCCGCAGAGCCGCAGCCGCAAACCGGCCGGCACCCCACCGGTGGCGAGCAGCAACCGCCAGGTGGCCGGGGTCGCCTGCATGGCGGTGATTCCGTCGGCTACCAGCAGCTCCCGCAGCGCCGGCCCGTCGGCGGCGACCGCGGAGTCCACGATGGTCAGCGGGGTGCCGGTGACCAGCGGCACCAGCAGTTCGAGCACGGAGATGTCGAACGAGAGTGTGGTGACCGCCGCGAACCGGTCCGCGCCGGTCAGGCCGAGGTCGTCGTGGAAGGACGCGACCAGGTTCAGCACCGACCGGTGCGGCACCGCGACCCCCTTCGGTCGGCCGGTCGAACCCGAGGTGTAGATCAGGTAGGCCAGGCCGTCCGGGTGCGCCGGCACCGGGTCCGTGTCGGCCGGGGCCGCCGCCAGCTCCGCCGCGTCGTCGTCGAGACAGACCACCACCGGTACGTCGGCGAGCAGGTCGGCGAGACGTTCCCGGACCGACCGCTGGGTTACCACGACCCGGGCGCCGGAGTCGTCGAGCAGGTACCGGAGCCGGTCGGCCGGCAGGCTCGGGTCCAGCGGCAGGTAACCCGCCCCCGCCTGCCAGGTGCCGAGGACGCCGACCAGCATGCCGACACCCCGGTCGAGGACGATGCCGACCGGAGTGTCCGGCTGCACCCCGCGGGTGCGCAGCACGTACGCCAACCGGGCCGCCCGCTCGTGCAACCCGGCCGGGTTCACCGTCCCGTCCGGGCCGCTGACCGCCGGCACCGGCCCCGCCTCCGAGTCGTCGGTCGGCAACAGTTCCAGCACCGACGCGACCGGCGGCAGGCCCCGGGCGGTGGCGTTCCAGTCGACCACCGAACGCCACCGCTCCACCCCGGCCAGCAGCGGAATCTCGGCCACCGGGCGGTCCGGGTCGGTGAGCGCCGCGTCGAGCAGGGTGGTCAGTTGCCGGGCCAGCCGGGCCACCGACTCGGCGTCGAACAGGGCGATGTCGTACTCCACCGCCAGGTGCAGCCCGCCGTCCGAGGTCATCTCCCCGACCAGGGAGAGGTCGAACTTGGCGGTGCCGCTGTCCACCCGCAGCGAGGTGCTGGTCAGGTCGACGAGGTCCAGATTGGCCGGCGGTGTGTTCTGCACGATGAGCTGGGTCTGGAAGACCGGGGCGTGGCCGAGGCTGCGCTCCGGCGCCAGCTCCTCGACCAGTTTCTCGAACGGGACGTCGGCGTGCGCCAGCCCACCCAGGGTCGCCTCCCGGACCCGGTCGACCAGCTCCCGGAACGTCGGTACGCCGGCCACCGACACCCGCAGCGGCAACGTGTTGACGAAGAACCCGATCAGCGGTTCCAGGTCGGCGTGGCTGCGCCCGGCGACCGGGGTGCCGATCACCAACTCGTCCTGGCCACTGGAGCGCGACAACAACGCGCTGAACCCGGCCATCAGGGTCATGAACGTGGTCGCCCCGCTGGCCTGGTTGAACTCCCGCAACCTGCGCAGCAGCGCGGCACCGAAGTCGAAGTAGTGCACCGCGCCCCGGTAGGACTGGGCGGCCGGGCGGGGCCGGTCGGTCGGGAGGGTGAGCAGGGCGGGGGCGCCGCGCAACTGGTCCAGCCAGTAGTCGAGCTGGTCCCGCAACGCCTCGCCGGCCAGCTTCTCCCGCTGCCAGAGCGCGTAGTCGGCGTACTGGGCCGGCAGCTCCGGCAACTGCGGCGTACGGCCCTCGCGCAGCGCCGCGTACGCGGTGTTCAGCTCGGTGAAGAGCACCCCGAGCGACCAGGCGTCGGAGACGATGTGGTGCAGGCAGAGGGAGAGGTGATGGTCGTCCTCGGCGGTCCGGACCAGCCTGGCCCGGAACAGTGGGCCACGGGCCAGGTCGAACGGGCGGCGGGCCTCCTGCCAGAGCAGCCGGGCCGCCTCGTCGGCGGTGCCGCCGGACAGGTCGGTGACCTCCAGCACCGGGTCGGCGGTCGGGCGTACCACCTGCACCGGTTCGCCACCCGAGTCGGCGAAGCTGGTCCGCAACGCCGCGTGCCGTCGCACGATCAGGTCCAGGGCCGCGCGTAGCGCTTCGACGTCGAGCGGGCCGCGTAACCGGAACGCGACCGGGATGTTGTAGACCGGGTCACCGGGCTGGAACCGGTCCAGGAACCACAACCGTTGCTGACCGGACGAGACCGGGTACGTCCGAGGAGCGTTCGCCCGCTCGGTCAGCATCCGCGCCAGCAACGCCCGCTTGTTCGTCGCCGGCGAAGTACTGCCATGATCCGCATTGACCTCGGTCATGACCTCTCCTCGCTTCGCTCGTCGATGCCATGACCTGTTCGACTGAGCTGGCTGATTCCCTCGCTTCGCTCGGTCATGACCTCTCCTCGCTTCGCTCGGTCATGACCTCTCCTCGCTTCGCTCGGTCATGGGGTGGCTCCTTGCTGATCGGCCAGTTGGGGGACCGGTGGTCTGGGGGAGACCGGCTCCGGGACGGGCAGGGAGAGGCCGAACTCGCGGGCCACGGCGCTGACCCGGGTACGCAGAGCCGGCGGCGTGTTCGCGCCGAACAGGCGCAGGTACGCGGCGACCGCGTCGGCGTCCTCGGTGAGGAACGGGAAGTCCGACGAGACCATGTGCCGGATCGCGAGCAGCGGCACCGGGCTGTACAGGGGGCGGAAGTCGGCGTTCCAGAGCCCCGCCTTCTCCGGCGGTCCGGCGTGGAACTCGCCGACCATCAACCCCTCGGCCACGTACTGCGGTTTCAGCCGTTCCTGGGCCCGGTCCACGACCGCGTTCGCCTGGTCCGGTGGGAGATCCGGCAGGGTGAGCAGGATCGTCTTGAACTGGGCGGCCGGGCCGGTGGTCGGGGGCAGCTCACGGAACCAGTCGCGGTACCTCATCAGCAGCCCGTCGAGCACGGCCGGCGCGACGGTGTCGCCCCGGTGCACGGCGAGATAGAACATTCCCCGGTCCAGGGACGCCTGCGCGAACGGGCAGACCGGGCCCTTGCGGCCGAGTTCCGGGTGTGGCCGGCAGAGGTACTCGCGGGCCCAACGGAGCACGCTGAGCAGTTTTTCCTCGACACCGTGCAGCAGCGGATGGACCGCCTCGGCGGTCAGGTCGAACTGTTCCACCAGCACGCACGCCGGCTCTTCGGGATGGATCAGCACGGCACCGTCACCGCCCCGATCGGCGGGCGGCGCGGGCCGCCCGGGTCGTCGCATATGCCAGGGCGGTGCCGAGCGCCAGGACGCCGCCGGTCGCCGTCGCGCGCAGCAGCCGGTCCTGTCGCTCCGACCGGGCCAGCGCCTCGGCGTACGGGGTGGTGGTGTGGGCGACCATCGTGTACAGCGGAATCCAGCGGTCGGGTAGGAGTCGGCCGAGCAGCCGGTCCGCACCCGCCTTCAGGGCGTACGTCGGCCGGTGCACCCGGTCCCGCAACTCGACGAAGTTGCGGGTGGAGAGGTCGGCCAGCACGTCGGTGTGCGGCTTGCGGGCCGCCTCGTACGCGGCGAGCGCGGCGCCCCGGTCGCCGTGCCGCTCCAGGCACCGGTCGAGCACCAGGCAGTCCTCGAAGGAGGAGTTCATGCCCTGGCCGTAGAAGGGGTAGACGGCGTGGGCCGCGTCGCCGATCAGCACCACCCGGTCGGCGTACCGCCACGGGCTGGTCCGTACGGTGACCATCTGGCCGGTCGGGTGTTCGGTGATCTCCTCGACGAGTCGGGGCATCAGCTCCTGCGCGTCGGGAAAGTTCCGCCGGAAGAAGTCCTGGATCGCCGCTGGTCCGTCGAGTGTGGCGAAGCTGTGCGGTCCCTCGAACGGCATGAAGAGGGTGCAGGTCAGCGAGCCGTCGACGTTCGGGTGGGCGACCATCAGCCCGTGCTCACCCGGCCAGACGTGCAGCGCCTCCAGCCGTACCCGGGGTCGGCCGTCTGTGTCGACCGGGATGGTGAGCTCCTTGTAGCCCCAGTCGAGGAACTCCTGGCCGTGGTTGGCCCGCAGGCCGTACTGGAGCTGTTGCCGTACGGCCGAGAACGCCCCGTCCGCGCCGACGACCAGGTCTGCCGGCACCTCGTCGGTGAAGCCGTCGGCGAGTTGGGTCACCGCGACCGAGGGTGTCTCCCGGTCGAGACCGTGCAGCCGCCAGCCGAAGTGGAATCGCACCCCGGGCTGGGCCTCGGCCGCGTCGACCAGTACGGCGATCAGCTCGTCGCGGAGCACCGAGTGCAGGATCTGGTGGCCGTGCAGCCCGTACGGCTGGAAGCTGACCGTGCCGTCCGGGGAGTGCACCACCCGGCCGCGCATCGGCACACTGCGCTTGAGTACGTCGCCGAGGAGCCCCACCTCCTGCAACGCGCGCATCCCCCGGGCGGAGAGTCCGAGGTTGATCGAGCGGCCTCCGGTTCCGGCCGGGGACACTCGTGGGTCGTCGCGTCGCTCGTAGACGTCCACCCGGTAGCCACGGCGGGCGAGGTACACGGCGGCGAGTGAGCCGGCCAGACCGGCGCCGATGATCACGGCACGGTCCCGGCGGTCGGTCGGGGACGGCGTGGCCGTCATGAGCCCTCCTCGGCGATCAACGTGTCCAACAGCTCGTCGATCTCCCGGTCGGAGAGGTCGTCGAGCGAGGCGAGCAGGTCCTGGGCGCTTGGTCCGCCGGTGGCGACCCGGTCGGTGGTGCCGTTGTGGTGGGATCCCGGGTTGGCCGGGTCGGCGACCCGGGGTGCGAGTTCGGCGATGGTCGGCGCGGCGAAGAGCAGCCGCAGCGGCAGGTCGACGCCGAACGTGGTGCGGATCCGGGCGATCAGCCGGGTCGCGGTGAGGGAGTGGCCGCCCAGGTTGAAGAAGTTGTCGTGCACACCGACCCCGGCCAGCCCCAGCACCTCGCCCCAGAGCAGGGCGAGTTGCTCCTCCACCGGTGTACGTGGCGCCACCCGGTCGCCGTCGTCGGCGTCCCGCCACACCGGCTCGGGTAGGCCCCGGCGATCGACTTTTCCGCTGCCGGTACGGGGAAACCGGTCCAGCGGCACCAGGGTCGCCGGCAGCATGTACTCCGGCAGTTGGGCGGCGAGCGCGGGACGCAGGCGGGACCAGAGCGCGACGGGGTCGGCGGCGGGTTCGGTCGGCACCACGTACCCGACCAGTCGGACGTCGTCGGCGCTGGCCCGCCAGGTCACCACGACCGCGTCCCGGATGCCCTCCTGGGCGCGGAGCGCGGTTTCGATCTCACCCAGCTCGATCCGGTAGCCCCGGAGTTTGACCTGCTGGTCGGCGCGGCCAAGGTATTCCAGCCGCCCGCCCGGCAGCCACCGGGCCAGGTCGCCGGTGGCGTAGAGCCGGGCGCCGGGGCGGCTGCTCCACGGGTCGGGGCGGAAGCTGACCGCTGTCCGGGCCGGGTCACCGTGGTATCCCCGGGCCACGCCGAGGCCGCCCAGGTGCAGTTCGCCGACGGCGCCGACCGGCACCGGCCGACCAGCCGGGTCGAGCAGGTAGAGCCGGGTGTTGGCGACCGCGCCGCCGAGGTCGACGGGGCCGTCGGCGTCGACCCGGCCGGCGGTCGAGTAGATGCTGGTCTCCGAGGGACCGTAACCGTTGATCAGGGTGGCGCCGTCGGTACGCAGCGCGTCCGCGAGGTCGCGGGTGAGCGCCTCGCCGCCGCTGATCCGCAGCCGTACGTTCGCCGGCACCCCGCCGGCGGCGAGCAGCATCCGCCAGCTCGCCGGGGTGGCCTGCATCGTGGTGACGGCCCGCTGCGCGAGTGCGGACCGGAGGGCGGCGGCATCCTGGGCGAACCGGGAGTCGAAGAGTTCCACTCGAGCCCCGGCGAGCAGTGGCAGCACCAGTTCGACCACGGAGATGTCGAAGGCGTTCGTGGTGAGGGCGGCGACCCGGTCGGCGGCGGTGAGGCAGAGCAGGCGGTCGAAGGCGACCAGCAGGTTGACCACGGAACCGTGGGTGACCGCGACTCCCTTCGGCACGCCGGTCGACCCGGAGGTGTAGAGCAGGTAGGCGAGGCTGTCGGGGTGGGCGGCGTACGTCGGTGTGGTCTCCGGGAGCGCCCGCAACCGGGTGACCTGCTCGGGGTCGTCGAGGCGGAGCACCCGCGTCCCGGTCGGCCAACAGTCACCCGTACGGGCGGCGCTGGCCTGGTCGGTCAGGACCAGTGGCACCCCGGCCGCGCTCGCCATCCTGGCCAACCGGGCGGTCGGCAGTTCCGGGTCCAGGGGCAGGTACCCGCCGCCGGCCTGCCAGACCGCCAGCATCGCGGTGAGCATGGCGCTGCCCCGGGTGAGGCAGATCCCCACCGGGACGTCGACGCCGATCCCGTGTTCGCGGAGCAGGTGGGCGAGGCGGTTGCGGTCGGCGGTCAGCCGCCGGTACGTCAGCGTCGCGTCCGGCGCCGCCACCGCGACCGCGTCCGGGTCGGCCGGTGGGTGTCGTGCGAAAAGTTCGGCGATCGAGTCGTACGGCGGCGGGTCGAGTTGTTCGGCCCGCCAACCGGCGATGATCTCCTCGCGGGCGGCCGGGCTGAGCAGCGGCAGCTCGGCGACGGGCGTCGCCGGTTGCTCGACCGCTGCCCCGAGCAGCGCCAGGTATGCCGACGCGAGCCGCTCGATCCGGTCGGCGTCGAAGAGTTCGGTCCGGTACGTCAGTCGCCCGCGCCACCCGTCCGGCCGCTGCTCGACGGTGAGCGTCAGGTCGAACTTGACGGTTCCGTTCTCGTGCAGTTCGGGGGCGATCCGCACCCCGGCCACCTCGACCGGGGCCGGTGTCTGTTCGAGCGCGAACATCACCTGCACCAGGGGTGAGTAGGCGAGGCTGCGCTGCGGGGCGAGCAGGTCGACCAGTTCCTCGAACGGCACGTCCTGCCGGGACTGGGCGGCGATCGCGCTGCTCCTGGCGGCGCGCAGCAGTTCGGCGAAACTCGTCCGCTCCTCGAACCGGCCGCGTAGCGCCAGGGTGTTGGCGAAGAAGCCGACCACGCCCCGGGTCTCCGGCCGGCTCCGTCCCGACACCGGTACGGCGACCAGCAGGTCCGGCTGTCCACTGAGCCGGTGCAGCAGGGCCTGGAATCCGCTGAGCAGCACCGCGAAGTCGGTGGTCTCGGCGTCCCGGGCGAGCCGCCGTACGCCGCTGGTCAGCTCCGCCGGCAGCGGGAACGTGACCAGTCCCCCGGCCGGTGACTGCTCCGCCGGACGGGGACGGTCGGCGGGCAGGTCGAGCAGGGTCGGCGCCCCGGACAGTTCGGCCTGCCAGTAGGCGAGGTCCCCGGCGAAGGCGGACCCCTGTGCCTGTTCCCGTTGCCAGACCGCGAAGTCGGCGTACTGGATCGGTGGTGGCGGCAGTTCGGGCACGGTAGCGGCGACGGCGGCCCGGTATCCGTGGGCGAGTTCGTCGAAGACGGTGTCGAACGACCACCCGTCGGCGACGATGTGGTGCACCACCAGGATGAGCACGTGCTGGTCCGGGGTGAGCCGGACCAGTCGTGCCCGCAGCAGCGGGCCGGTGGCGAGGTCGAACGGCACCCGGCTCTCCGTGTCGAGCAGGGTGTCGAGCCCCGCCGCCCCGTCGGCCCCCAGGTCGGTGACCGGCAGCGGGACCGACCATTGCGGACCGACGACCTGTGCCGGTTCACCGTCGACCGAGGTGAAGACGGTCCGCAGCACCTCGTGCCGGCCGACCAACCAGTGCAGCGTGGAACGGAGCGCGTCGACCCGCAGCTCGCCGGTGAGCCGGACGGACCAGGCGATGTTGTACGCCGCAGAGCCCGGGTCGAGCTGGTCCAGCATCCAGAGTCGCCGCTGGGTGGACGAGGCGGGCAGGACGAAGGTGTCACCGGTCATGGCTTCTCCTCTGTGCTTCCGGCCGGCGGGTGTCCACGGCGACAAGGCGGAACTCGGCCGTCCGGCGGCCACCGCCGGGATCTGTCAGCCATAGCTGCTCCGGCGTCGGCAACATCTCGCTCAGCCGCAGGGTGGCGTCCGGTTCGGCACCGGAGACCGTGCGCCGGACGGCGCGGACGAACGTGTCCACCGAGGCGAGGCTGGCGAAGTCGAGGAAGAACGGCTTCTTCTCCACCGGGGTCTTGACGAAGACGTACCGGGGCAGGCCCGAGTCGCGTTGCCAACGGCGTACCGCCCGAAACCGCTCCGCCTCCTCGGCGATGGTGGCGAAGTCCAGCCCCGCCGCAACGAACCGCCAACTCTCCCTGGAGATCACCACCCGGTCGACGGTGATCCGTGGTCGGTGGTCGGCCGGTGGCAGCAGGTCGAAGCGTTGGATCAGTTGCAGCATCAGCGCCTCGCCGACCACCTCGGCGAGCGGCAGCGTGTGCCGGCCGTCCCGGGTCCGTACGGTCAGCGTCCCGTCCTGCGACTCCAGTACGCAGTCGGCCACCGCGACCGCCGTCTCCGGGTCCAGCCCGCAGCTGTCGTGTCCGAAGACCAGCCGCAGGTCCCGGTCGGTGACGAGCTTGTCGGTGAGCCGGGACGGGGCGCCGCCCTCCTCACCGGTGGCGGCCAGTACCACCCGGGGGCCGGGCAGGTCGGCGCGCATCGCCGCGACCAGTTCCGTGTGATCCGGGTGCTGGGCCATGAACAGGGCGGAGCGCAGTGTGTTCACCCCCGGGTGGACCTCGCCGACCACCCACCGGAAGTCGCCCCGGGCGACGGCCTCGGCCCCGTCGGCGACCAGCATCACGTCCGGGCTGTGCTGGTACGCGCCGACCCAGCCGGGTCGGGGAGCGGCGAACGCGGCGGCGACCCGGTCGGCGATGCTCGCCGAGTCGAGCTGGATCCGGCGTTTCCCGTCGAGTTCCGGCAGGAGCTGGCGCCACCGGTCCTGTAGGCCCCGGACCACCGGTGCGATCAGCCGCTCCGGCAGGTCGAAGAGGAGGTCGTTGGCCCAGAGCCAGAAGTCGGCGAACGGCACCACGGGCTGCCCGTCCCGGTCGACCAGTTCGGCGTACCGCTCGCGGCAGGCCCGGCCGAACAGGGCGGCGCCGGCGAAGGTGAACCAGCGGGCGCTCTCCAGCAGCAGGCTCAGCGCCGGCCAGAGGGTGCCGACCAGGTCGGTGGAGAGCGTCACCCGGTCGCCCGCCCGGCAGTCCTCGTAGACCAGTGTGCGGCCGGCGTACACCCGACCGGCCCGGCGGGTTGGTGCGGCGCCGGTCAGTTCGGTGAACGTTCGTTCCAGGTCGGCGAGGGCGGTGCCGAGCCGGTCGGCGTCCCCGGCCGCCCCGGCGACCGCGTCCCGGGCGCGGACCAGGTCGTCCAGGGCGCGCAGTGCCGGTTCCCGTACGGCGTCGTCGGTGACCGAGGCCAGTCGGTTCCGGACCGACCGCTCCGGAAAGAGATCCTCCTTCGGCACCTCCAGCGACCAGGTGACCCGGTGCGTGTCGCGCAGCTCCGCCAGCATCCGGTACACCTCGTCCGCCGTGCTGAACCCGCTGGCCGGGTCGGCGACGAGCTCGGCGGCGATCTCACCCGCGGTACGCCGACCGTCGGCGGCGGCGAGCAGCCGGGCCAGTGGTGGCGGCAGCGGTGTGGGCGGGGTGAGCGGCAGCAGGAGCTGGTTGTCGAGGACGGTCAGGAACGGCAGCCGACGGGGGATCAGCCAGGGGGCCAGGCGCGGGTCGCGGGCGGTGAGCGTGTCCGCCAGCCCGGCCATCGCCCAGTTCTCGAAGTAGACCGTACGGGTGGTGAGCGGGGCGGGGTCGGAGGTGATCTCCCACCCGGCACCGGCCGGTGTGACGGTGGCCCAGCCGACGGGACCGAAGAAGCCGATGGTGTCGTTCTTGGCGCAGTACCGCTGTAGGTAGGTGGCGGCCAGTGCCTCGTGTTGCCGGTGTTTGGAGTCGCGGGCGGTCGCGTCGCCGTCGGCGCGGGTGAGCAGGGGGTCGAGTCCGGTCCGCAGGGCGTGCCGGTTCTGCCAGGTCACCGCCTCGCGCAGCCGTGGGTCGGCGGCGGCGATGCGGAGCGCGGCGGTGCGTCGCCGGCTCGCCTGCTCGTGTGAACGGTCGAACGCCGACCGGTCGGCCCGGTGCTGTCGCACGGCGTCGGCGAGAGCGGCCCGGGTCTCGGCGATCTCGGCTGTCAGCACCGGGTTGGCGAGGTCGGGCAGGTCGTCGGGGAGGGTGCCCTGGCGCAGTTGCCGGTCTGCCCGGTTCCACCGGGACCGCTGGTCGGCGGGGGCGCTCCGGCGGGCCTGGTGCAGCCGTCCGGTCATCGTCCGGCGTACCTCGGCCAGCCGGTCCTCACTGGTCAGCAGTGCGTCGGTGTGGGCCAGGTGCTCGGGGTCGCCGAGCCGGGTGAGTGGCCCGACCGGGAATCCGGCGGCCCGCAGCCCGACCCAGCGCCACATCGCCCAGGGGCCGCTCCCCGGTCTGACCAGGTGATCTGTCGGTTCGACGGGGCCGGTGCCGGCGACCCCGCCCCGGTAGGCGCCCCGGTCCCGGGCGGTGATCCGGGTCGGTGCCGGCCCGGGGCTGCGTCGCCGCCGGTCGATCTCGGTGGCGAGCCCGGCCAGGCTGTGCTGCTCGTAGATCACACGCACGGGCAGGTCGATGCCGAACCGCTCGGCGGCGCGGAAGGCGAGCCGGGTGGCGAGCAGCGAGTTGCCGCCGAGGTCGAAGAAGTCGTCCTCGGCCCGCCCGACACCGGCCCGGAGCAGGTCGGTCCAGAGCGTGGCGAGCTGAAGCTGGGTCGGGTCGGTCAGCGGTCGTTGTGCCGTCGCGTGGGTCGGCGCCGCCGGGGCGGGCAGGGCACTCCGGTCCACCTTGCCGTTGCGGTTGAGCGGTAACGCCGGCAGTAGTACGTAGCCGGCCGGGCGCAGGTACGGCGGCAGGTGGGCGAGGGCGTACGCGCCGAGCAGGCGTTCGTCCAGGGGTGCCGTACCGTTCGCTGCGGCCGTAGCTGTCGACGGGCTGACGTATGCGACCAGCCGGCGGTGTTCGCCGTCGCCGTGCACCACCACGGCAACCTCGCCGACCGACGGATGCGCCCGCAGGACCGCCTCCGCCTCGGCCGGCTCCACCCGGAACCCCCGGATCTTCACCTGCCGGTCGACCCGGCCGAGGAATTCCAGGGTCCCGTCGGGGCGCCAGCGGACCCGGTCCCCGGTCCGGTACATGCGTGCGCCCGGCCTGACCGCGAACGGGTCGGGCAGGAACCGTTCGGCGGTGCGCCCGGGTTGCCCGAGGTAGCCCCGGGCCAGCCCGTCGCCGCCGGTGTACAACTCGCCGGGTACGCCGACCGGCACCGGACGGAGCAGTTCGTCGAGGACGTAGACGGTGCTGCGCGGCACCGGCCGGCCGATCGGTACCGGCGTCGGGACCGTCTCCGGGTCGGTCATCCGGTGGCAGCAGGTGAACGTCGTGTTCTCGGTCGGCCCGTACCCGTTGACCAGTGGGCGACCGGCGCGGACCCGCAGCGCGGCGCGGACCGCGCCCGGGTCGAGTACGTCGCCCCCGGACAGGAGTTGCCCCACCATGGCGAGTGCGCCGGGATCTTCCTCGACCACCTGGTGGAAGAGCCCGGCGGTGAGCCAGAGCACGCTGACCTGTTCGGCCCGCAGGAGTTGGGCGATCTCCGCCGGTCCGAGTGGGTCGGGTGGGGCGACCACGAGCCGGGCGCCGTTGAGCAGGCTGCCCCAGATCTCCAGGGTGGCGGCGTCGAAGGCGGCCGGGGCGAGGTGCAGCACCGTCTGGTCGGGACCGAGCCGCAGGTAGTCCGGTTCGTGCACCAGGCGCAGCACGGCGCGGTGTGGCACCGCGACGCCCTTCGGGGTGCCGGTGGAACCCGAGGTGTGGTTGACGTACGCCAGGCTCTCCGGTCGGACCAGTCGGTCCGGTGTGGTCCGTGGCAGGTCTGCCCCGGCCAGGTCGGCTTCGGTCAGATCGGCTTCGGTCAGCAGCAGCGGGTCGCCGCTCGCGGCGAGCAGTTCCCGGGTCCGGGTCGGGGGATTGGTCGGGTCGAGGGGGAGGTACGCGCAGCCGGCCTTGACCACGGCCAGCAGCGCGACCACCAGCCGGACTGATCGGGGCAGGGCGACCGCGACCGGTTGGTCCGGTACGGCACCCCGCCGGATCAGTAGGTGGGCGAGGCGGTTGGCGCGTGCGTCGAGTTCGGCGTAGCTGAGCGTGCCGTCGGGTCCGGTTACCGCGACCGCGTCCGGGCTGCGCCGCACCTGCGCGGAGAACCGTTCGCCGATGGTGGCGCCGGTCGACTGGTCCGGGTGCCGCGGTGTGCCCTCCCGGCTGGCCACCAGCCGCCGACGGCCAGCGGCGGGCTCGTCGGGGCGGTGCCCGGCCCAGTCGTGCGTGAGCTGGTGGTGTTCGTCCGGTCCGAGCAGGGGGAGGGCGGCGACCGGTGCGTCCAGGCCGGCGGCGAGTCCGATCAGGCAGGTGGTGAGGTGGTGCAGCATCCGGTCGGCGGCGAGGTCGGTGAGGCGTCGCCGGTCGTGGTAGAGCAGCACCCGCAGCACCGGTTCGCCGAAGACCAGGACGGTGACCGGCGGTCCCGGGTGGCGGTGCACCCGGGCGACGCGGGAGCCCCAGTCGGGCACCGAACGGCTGAGTACGGTCTGCAGGTCACGGTGCTCGTACATGAGCAGGCTGTCGAAGAGTGGGGTGCTCGCCGGCAGGCCGCTCCAGCCCTGGACGGCGGTCAGGGGCGCGGCCTGGTGCGACCGGACCGCGTCGATCTGGGCGCGTACGTCGACCAGCCAGTCCCGTACGGTCAGCTCTGGTCGTACGTCGATCCGTAGCGGCACGGTGTTGATCACCATTCCGATGATCGTGTCGGCCCGGTCGATCGAGCCCCGGCGGCAGCTCCGGACCGCTCCGAAGACCACGTCCCGTTCGCCGCTGTAGCGGTGCAGTAGTACCGCCCAGGCGGCGTTGACCAGGGTGCTCAGCGGTACGCCGACCGCGTTCGCGGCCCGGTGCAGCGTCGCACTCTGGGTCGGGTCGAGCTGGTGGGTGAGTTCGCGTACGGACTCCGGCCCGCGTGGCGGGGTGTTGGTGGCGGGGAGCAGCGGGAGCGGGGTGGGGAGCGTGACCCCGTCCAGTCGGGCGCGCCAGAAGTGCTGGTCGGCGACGAGTGATCGCTGGCCGGCCCAGGTGGCGAAGTCCTGGAACGGGCGGCGGTCGGGGACCGGGCGCTCGGTGCCCCGCAGGATCGCGGTGTAGTCGGTGAGCACCTCGGTCAGCAGCAGCGGCACGGATCGGCCGTCGATGATCGCGTGGTGCAGGCTGAACACGATGGTGTGCTGGTCGGCCCGGTGTTGGATGAGTCCGATCCGGACCAGTGGCGCGGTGGCCGGGTCGAAGCCGTGGGACCGGTCGGTGGCGAGGAACCGGTCCAGTCTGGCCAGCCGTTCCGCCCGGCTGGTCGGGGTGTCGGTGCGCCAGTCGTACCGGTTCACCGGGATGGTGACCTCGGGCTGCACCCGCTGGCTGGCCCGTTCCGGCCCGAGCAGGGTGAACGCGGTCCGGAGCACCGGATGGCGTTGGGCCGCGGCCTGCCAGGCGGTGGTCATCGCGGTCGGGTCGAGCGGCTCGGGCCAGTCGATGACGATCTGCAGGATGTCGACACCGGAACCGGGTTCGAAGCGGTCGTGGAACAACAGTCCCTGCTGGAGCGCCAGTAGGTCGTAACACTCGCCGTCCGGTTCCGCCGCGCTCCGCTGGTCGTCGCTGACTTCGCCTGCGCTACTGCTGGTCGACCGCACGGTCTGCTTTCCTCCCTCTTGGGCGCGGCCGGTTTTATCGGCGCACCGTGAAACACCGCCGGTAATTGCGTCACCGAGTGCGTGGTCAGGGCGTGGCGACGGTGCGGCGAGTCGATCGGAAAGGCGGAAGATATGGCGTAGTGATCGGGGGTGACCAAAAAATACGAGAGGCATTCAGATCTGTCAACACTGGGTCGGGACCGAGACAGATGCTTGTCAGCTTGGGAGATACGATCCGATTTGATCAGATTCTCTATGACAAAAAGCCACGAAGTTGCCGTTACCCGATCCTGTCCGTGTTAGTGGCACACATTCATGATGCTGGACGTTTGGCAGTCGAAAATCCGTCGGTCACACTCTCGGTCGAGCGGACATATTTGCTACTGGAAAGAAACAACATTAATAAACGTGTACGGATTCACAGCGCAATTTGGGTGGCTCGCTCATTCCGGTCCTGCGCAGACAAAAACGGGCGCCTCGAACAATCGAGGCACCCGTTCTGAGGGCAGCGTTACGTCTCGGGATCCGTACCGCCGACCACTCCCGCGCGGCGCGTGGCGGCAGACCGGTCCGGACCTTCTCGATGTGGGCCGGGCAGGTCGCCCCGGTCACCTTCACACACCACCCGCGCAACCCGGTGGGAGTTGCGAGCCAGCAGGCCGGATAGAGTACGGGTCTTCGTCGTTGACAACTACGTGATAGCGACACCGATCCTCTGCCTCTGCCACGGGCACCCCCACGGACGGGGGCTCGGCGGCCTGGGACGGTGGCTGGTGACCATACATCGATCCCGCACACACGGACCCGACCGAAGAGCGGCCGTCCGGCGCACGCGGCTTGGGGGGAACAGGTGAGCGAGCGCGGCGGCGCGCACGGCTCGCGCGCGGACGAGAGCGCGACGGAGCCCAGCCGGTCCGAGACCGACCTGGTCGTGGTGACCGGGGTCTCCGGCGGAGGCCGCAGCACGGTCGCCCGAGCGCTGGAGAACGTCGGCTTCTACGTGGTGGACAACCTGCCGCAGGCGCTCATGCTGGATATGGCCGAGCTGGCTTTCAAGGCCGGCGGGACCACCCGACAGACGGCGATGGTGCTCGACGTACGTAGCCGCGCCTTCTCGACCGACCTGGCCGGCGCGATCCGGGCACTCAAGGATCGGGGCTTCCAGCCCCGGGTGGTCTTCGTCGACGCCGACGACGAGGTCCTGATCCGGCGGTTCGAGAGCGTCCGGCGCTCGCACCCGCTCCAGGGGGACGGGCGGCTCGCCGACGGCATCGCGGTCGAGCGTGGCCTGCTGGAGGAGGCCCGCGAGCAGGCCGACGTGATCATCGATACCAGTCATCTCAACGTCAACCAGCTTCGCAGCCGGGTGGAGGAACTCTTCGGTGGTGAGGACGCCCGCCGGCTCAAGGTGACCGTGCTCTCCTTCGGCTTCAAGTACGGCCTACCCCCGGACGCGGACTTCGTCCTCGACGCCCGGTTCCTGCCTAATCCATACTGGGTGCCGGAATTGCGGGAACACAACGGTCGGGAGGAAGCGGTGAGCCGATACGTGCTCGGTCAGCGCGGTGCGGTGACCTTCGTCGAGACGTACGCCCGTCTGATCAACGCGACCGCGCCCGGTTTCGAGCGGGAGGGCAAGCGGTACCTGACCGTGGCGGTCGGCTGTACCGGCGGCAAGCACCGCAGCGTGGCGATCGCGGAGGAGCTCTCCAGCCGGTTGCGGCAGGCCCGGCTGGCCGCCAACGCCCAGCACCGCGACCTGGGCCGCGAGTGACAGCGATCAAGGTCGTCGCGTTCGGCGGTGGCCACGGGCTCGCCGCGTCGCTGCGAGCCCTGCGTCGCTGCACGCCCGACCTCGAACTCGACATCACCGCTGTCGTCACCGTCGGCGACGACGGCGGTTCCAGTGGCCGGCTCCGTGCCGAACGCGGCGCACTGCCGCCGGGCGACCTCCGACAGGCCCTGGTCGCCCTGGCCGACGAGCAGCCGGCCACCCGACGCAGCGCCGAACTGTTCCAGCACCGCTTCGCCCACGGCAACGGCGCCCGCCTCTCGGGCCCGGACCCGCTGGCCGGACACGCTGTCGGCAACCTGGTGCTGCTCGGCCTGATGGAGCAGCTCGGCGACCCGGTGGTCGCGCTCGACCACGCCGGTGCCATGCTCGGCGCGGTCGGGCGGGTGCTGCCGATGTCGTGCCAGCAGGTCGAGATCGAGGCCCGGGTACGCGGCGCGGACCCGGCCTGCCCCGACGAGCTGCGGACCGTACGCGGCCAGCACGCGGTGGCGGTGACCCAGGGGCGGGTCGAGTCCGTACGGCTCACCCCGACCGGTCCCCGCGCCTGCCCCGAGGCGGTGGCGGCGGTACGCGAGGCGGACTGGCTGATCTTCGGCCCGGGAAGCTGGTACACCAGCGTGATCCCGCACCTGCTGGTGCCGGAGCTGGCCGCCGCGATCGTCGCCAGCCCGGCCCGCCGGCTGATCACCCTGAACCTGGCGGCGGAGCAGGAAACACTCGGTCTCTCGGTCGCCGACCACCTCGCCGCGCTCCGGTGGTACCTGCCGGAACTGCGGGTCGACCTGGTTATCGCCGACGGGAAAGCGGTAGGTGACCCCGAACCGGTCCATCGTGCGGCAGAATCGCTGGGTGCGCGGCTGGTGGTCGCACCGGTGGCGGTCGAGGACGGCAGTCCACGACATGATCCTGCCGCACTGGGAGCCGCGCTGGTGCCTGTCCTGGGTGCCAATCGTTAAGCACGTACGAATCACCGGCATCACGCCGGAACCGGCCACGAGGTGACGACAATGGCGATGACGGCTGCGGTCAAGGACGAGCTGAGCCGGGTCGACGTGCCCAAACCCTGCTGCCGCCGGGCGGAGATGGCCGCCCTGCTGCGGTTCGCGGGCGGCCTGCACATCGTCTCCGGACGGGTGGTGGTCGAGGCGGAGCTGGACACCGGCGCGGTCGCCCGGCGGTTGCGGCGCGAGATCGCGGAGGTGTACGGCTACCCGAGCGAGATTCACGTGCTCGCCTCCGGTGGCCTGCGCAAGGGCAGCCACTACATCGTCCGGGTGGTCAAGGACGGCGAGGCACTCGCCCGCCAGACCGGGCTGCTCGACGTCCGGGGCCGTCCGGTGCGCGGCCTGCCGCCGCACGTGGTGGCGGCGAACGTCTGCTGCGCGGTGGCCGCCTGGCGGGGCGCGTTCATGGCCCACGGCTCGTTGACCGAGCCGGGCCGCTCGTCCGCGCTGGAGATCACCTGTCCCGGTCCGGAGTCGGCACTCGCCCTGGTCGGGGCGGCCCGCCGGATCGGGATCACCGCGAAGGCCCGCGAGGTGCGTGGGGTCGACCGGGTGGTGGTCAAGGACGGGGACGCGATCGCCGCCCTGCTCACCCGGGTCGGCGCCCACTCCAGCGTGCTGGCCTGGGAAGAGCGTCGGGTACGCCGCGAGGTGCGGGCGACCGCCAACCGACTGGCCAATTTCGACGACGCCAACCTGCGCCGCTCGGCCCGCGCGGCGGTGGCCGCCGCCGCCCGGGTGACCCGGGCGCTGGAGATCCTTGCCGAGGAGGCACCCAACCACCTCACCTCGGCCGGGCAGTTGCGCCTGGAGCACCGCCAGGCGTCCCTGGAGGAGTTGGGCGCGCTGGCCGACCCTCCACTGACCAAGGACGCGATCGCCGGGCGGATCCGGCGGTTGCTGGCTCTGGCCGACAAGCGTGCCCGTGACCTGGGCATTCCCGATACCGAAGCGGCGGTCACGCCGGACATGTTGGCCGTCTGAACGGCCGGCCGGGCGTCCCGCGTGTGCTGTCTCACTTCGACAGTCCCCGGATCGTCGCCCGAAGGTGGTGGGTTTACGCCCCGACGCAACGCGGGAGGGTTCGCTCGGATAAGGTACCCAGCGTACGGCGACGGGGCCGGAACCGGTTATCCGCGCCGTATTCACCGCCTCGGGCGGTCAGGTCCTCGGACCGCGGCGGGGTGGCCGATCACTATCGGCGGCCGACTCCTGCGGTCGGCGCGCACACCTCCGACGGCGATCGGGCTGAACGCCGCCGGACCAGACTGCGAGGAGATGGGCCTGTGACCATCCGGGTTGGCATCAACGGCTTTGGCCGAATCGGCCGCAACTTCTTCCGTGCGGTGCTCGCCTCGGGCGCCGACATCGAACTGGTCGGCGCGAACGACCTGACCGACAACGCCACGCTGGCGCACCTGCTCAAGTACGACAGCATCCTCGGCCGCCTGCCGCACGAGGCGAAGGCGACCGCCGACGAGATCACCGTCGGTGGGCAGACCTTCAAGGCGTTCTCCGAGAAGGACCCGAGCAAGCTGCCGTGGGGCGACCTCGGCGCCGACGTGGTGATCGAGTCGACCGGCTTCTTCACCGACGCGACCAAGGCCAAGGCGCACATCGACGGTGGCGCCAAGAAGGTCATCATCTCCGCCCCGGCGAAGAACGAGGACGTCACGGTCGTGATGGGCGTCAACCACGACCAGTACGACCCGGCCAAGCACAACATCATCTCGAACGCCTCGTGCACCACGAACTGTCTCGCGCCGATGGCGAAGGTGCTCAGCGACACGGTGGGGATCGAGAAGGGTCTGATGACCACGATCCACGCCTACACCCAGGACCAGAACCTCCAGGACGGACCGCACAAGGACCTCCGCCGGGCCCGCGCCGCCGCGCTCAACATCGTGCCGACCTCGACCGGTGCCGCCAAGGCGATCGGCCTGGTGCTGCCGGAGCTGAAGGGCAAGCTCGACGGCTTCGCGCTGCGGGTGCCGATCCCGACCGGCTCGGCCACCGACCTGACCTTCACCGCCACCCGTGAGACCTCGGTGGACGAGGTCAACGCGGCGATCAAGGCGGCTGCCGAGGGCGCGCTCAAGGGCATCCTGGTCTACACCGAGGACGAGATCGTCTCCAGCGACATCGTCACCGACCCGGCCTCCTGCATCTTCGACGCCGGTCTGACCAAGGTGATCGGCAACCAGGTCAAGGTCGTCGGCTGGTACGACAACGAGTGGGGTTACTCGAACCGCCTCGTCGACCTGGTCAAGCTGGTGGGTTCCTCGCTGTGAGCATCGGTACCCTCGACGATCTGCTGGCCGAGGGGGTGTCAGGTCGGCGGGTGCTCGTACGCGCCGACCTGAACGTACCCCTGGACAAGGCCACCGGGGCGATCACCGACGACGGCCGGATCCGGGCGGTGCTGCCGACCCTGACCACGCTGCGGGACGCGGGCGCGGCGATCATCGTCTGCTCGCACCTGGGGCGGCCGAAGGGCGCGCCGGATCCGCAGTACAGCCTGGCGCCGGTGGGCACCCGGCTGGCCGAGCTGCTCGGCTCGCCGGTGACCTTCGCGACCGACACCGTGGGCGAGTCCGCCCGGGGCGCGGTCGAGTCGCTCGTCGCCGGTGAACTGGTGCTGCTGGAGAACCTGCGGTTCAACCCGGGGGAGACCAGCAAGGACGAGGCCGAGCGGGGCGCGTTCGCCGACCAGCTCGCCGGGTTCGCCGAGGCGTACGTGGACGACGCGTTCGGCGCGGTGCACCGCAAGCACGCCAGCGTCTTCGACGTGCCGGCCCGTCTGCCGCACGTCGCCGGTCGGCTGGTCCTGCGTGAGGTGGAGGTCCTCTCCCGGTTGACCGGAGAGCCGGACCGGCCGTACGTGGTGGTGCTCGGCGGTTCGAAGGTCAGCGACAAGCTCGCCGTGATCGAGGCGCTGCTGCCGACGGTGGACCACCTGCTCATCGGTGGCGGGATGTGCTTCACCTTCCTCAAGGCCCAGGGCCACGGGGTCGGCACCTCGCTGCTAGAGGAGGAGATGGTCGACACCTGCCGGGACCTGCTGGCCCGCGCCAACGGCAAGATCGTGCTCCCGCTCGACGTGGTCGCCGCGACGGCGTTCGCGCCGGACGCCACGCACGAGACGGTGCCGGCGGACTCGATTCCGCAGAACCGGCTCGGGCTGGACGTCGGTCCGCGTACGGTGGCGGCCTTCGCCGAGGTGATCAGCGGCGCCAAGACGGTCTTCTGGAACGGCCCGATGGGTGTGTTCGAGATGCCGGCGTTCGCGGCGGGCACCCGGGGGGTCGCCGAGGCGATCACCGCGGTCAACGGGTTCACGGTGGTCGGCGGCGGTGACTCGGCCGCCGCGGTGCGTGCGCTCGGGCTGGACGAGTCGTCGTTTGGTCACATCTCGACCGGCGGGGGTGCCTCGCTGGAGTACCTGGAGGGCAAGACCCTCCCCGGTATCGCCGCCCTGGAGAAGTGATGGCCGCAGCAGCTCCCGTACGTCGGCCGCTGATGGCCGGCAACTGGAAGATGAACCTGAATCACTTCGAGGCCAACAAGCTGATCCAGGAACTGGCCTTCCGTCTCAACGTCCAGCAGCTCACGGACGTCGAGACGGTCGTCCTGCCCCCGTTCACCTCGCTGCGCAGCGTGCAGACGGCGATCGAGGGGGACAAGCTGCTCATCGGGTACGGCGCACAGGATCTGTCGCCGTACCCGCCGGGGGCCTACACCGGGGACATCTCCGGGCCGATGCTGAGCAAGCTCGGTTGCCAGTACGTGGTGGTCGGCCACTCCGAGCGGCGGGCCTACCACCACGAGGACGACATCGTGGTCAACGCGAAGGTGGTGGCGGCACTCGGCAGCGAGATGACGCCGATCCTCTGCATCGGGGAAGGGCTGGACGTCCGCGAGGAGTCCCGCCACGTCGTGCACTGCTGCGACCAGCTCGACGCGGCCCTGCAGGGGCTCACGGCGGAGCAGGTGGCGCAGATCGTGGTCGCGTACGAGCCGGTCTGGGCGATCGGCACGGGCAAGACGGCGACCCCGGAGAACGCCCAGGAGGTGTGCGGGGCGGTTCGTGAGCGGGTGGCGGAGACGTTCGGTAGGGCTACGGCGGAGCAGATCCGGATCCTCTACGGCGGCTCGGTGAAGTCCTCCAACGTCGCGGCGATCATGGGGCAGCCGGACGTCGACGGCGCTCTGGTCGGCGGGGCGAGCCTGGACGCGGAGGAGTTCGCGAAAATCTGCCGGTTCCCGGAGCACGTCACCGCATAGCCGGCCGCTATTCTTGACGGGCCCGTCACGAGAGGACTGACCCTTACCATGCTTCCGATCCAGTTCGCATACACGTTGATCGTGTTGCTGGTCATCACGAGTGTGCTCCTCACCATGCTGATCCTGCTGCACCGCGGCAAGGGTGGCGGGTTGTCGAGCATGTTCGGCGGTGGGGTGAGCTCCAGCCTGGCCGGTTCGTCGGTGGCGGAGAAGAACCTCGACCGTTACACGGTTCTGGTGGGCGTTGTCTGGTTTGCCTGCATTGTCGGCCTGGGCCTCTGGCTCAAGCTCGCGATGGCCAGCTGACCTGCCTTTAGAAAGTTGCCACACCTGCGCGCGGCCCGTGCCCACGGGCCGCGCGCAGCCGTTTTGCCGCACCGCGTCGCACCACGCCGTCGCCGTACCCGGCGGCGGTCCCGCTCGGACGACAGGAGCGAGCAGCCGTGCACAACAACAGCGCCATCCGTGGCACCCGGGTCGGTGCCGTGCCGGCCCGTCCGACCGGCCGGACAGAACCGGCACCCCGCCGGCCGGTCACCTACTGGTGCGTCAACCGGCACACCGTCGAGATCCTGCTGGCGGCCGAGGTGGCACCGCCCGAGACCTGGGACTGCCCTCGCTGCGGTCAACCGGCCGGGCAGGACGCGCAGAACCCGCCGGGTCCGCTCCGCGCCGAGCCACACAAGTCCCACCTGGCGTACGTGAAAGAGCGGCGTAGCGACGCCGACGGGGCCGCCCTGCTCGACGAGGCCCTGGCCGCGCTACGACGCCGTCGCGGGGAGATCTGAACCAGCCAAGGCCCGAGGCGTGAAAAACCCGGCGGGCCCGATGGATCAACCATCGGGCCCGCCGGGCTTCGTACTCAGCGCAGGCTGCGGAACGTCGGCTTGACCTCCGCTGCCGCCGCCCGGTCCAACACCCACCGGGTGCGTTCCACCCCGTGTACACCCGCCGCCGGCAACTGGAGCGCCCCGGCACCGGCCAGAGCCATCCCCACCGCCCCCGCCTTGTCGGCCCCGCCCGCCACGAGCCAGACCTCCTCGGCCGTATTGATCGCGGGCAGGGTGAGCGTGACCCGGATCGGTGGCGGCTTCGGGCTGCCCCGTACGGCGCTGACCGGCCGGGTCTCGTAACCCACCGGGTGCTCCGGGAAGACCGAGGCGACGTGGCCGTCCTCGCCCACCCCCAGCATCAGCACGTCGAAATGGGGCAGGGTGGCCGTACCGGGGGCCGCCGCGGCCAGGGTCTGCGCGTACCGGGCCGCACCCGCCTCCGGGTCGTCCCCGTCCGGGCCGTCCGAGGCCGGCATCGGGTGGATCCGGGCCGGGTCCAACGGCAGGTGGTCCAGGAGAGCCGCCCGGGCCTGGGTCTCGTTGCGTTCCGGGTGTCCTGTCGGCAGGAACCGCTCGTCACCCCACCACACGTCGACCCGGGACCAGTCCACCGCGTCCCGGGCCGGCAGGTCCCGTACGGCGAGGAAGACCGCGCCGGCGATCCGGCCGCCGGTCAGCACCACCCCCGCCGTACCACGCTCGGACTGCGCGTCGATCAGCTTGACCACCAACCGCGCCGCGACCACCTGGGCCACGACGGACGGGTCGGCGTGTACCTCTACGACGGTTTCGCTCACTTCGCGGATCCACCCGGTGCGACCGGTGCGTGGCTCTTCGCACCACCGGAGGCCGCCGGAGCGGCCGGTCGGCGGGGCGGCGTCGGGTCCTTCCAGATGTGCACCCGCTGAGCCGGCCGCAGGTCGAGACCACCGAGACCGGTGGTCGCGCTCAGCGCCTCGGCGTAGACCTGGTCGGCGTCGAGCCGACGCAACTCCTCCGCCAGCTCGTCGCCGAGGGGTCGACGGGTCAGCGGAAGCTGCCGGTCGGCCTGCCCGGTCCGTTCGAAGGTCGCCATGTTGTTTTCCCGGGTGAGCACCAGGTGGTCGCCGTTGGCGCAGAGCAGCTCCACCGAACGCATCCGGGCGTGCTCGGTGGTCTCCTGCAGGCGCGGCTTGATGCCGAGCCGAGCGGCGAGCCAGCCGAGCATCAGGGCGGCGGTCGGGTCGGCCTTCGGCGCCACCACCGTGGCGTCGGTGACCCGGGCCGCGGTGGTGTCGAACGCGCCCGCGACCAGGGTGCGCCACGGGGTGATCCGGGTCCAGGCCAGGTCGGTGTCGCCCGGCGCGTAGTCCTGGGCCCGCTGGCGCAGCGCGTCGATCGGGTTGATCGCCTGTGCGGCGTCGGTGATCCGCCGGTCCGCGACGACGCCGAGGAAATCGTTGGCGATCTGGGCCGGCGGCTCACTGTGCCACCAGGTGACCACCGGTACGTCCGGCACCAGCAGCGGCATCACCACCGACTCGGCGTGCAGCGCGAGCCGACCGTACATCCGCATCACGACGGCCTCACAGGGGCCGAGCCGGCCGCCGACCACGATCTCGGCGTCCAGCCGGCTCTGCTCCCGCTCGACGTCCGAACGGACCACGACCAGCAGCCGGCACGGGTGCGCCGCCGCGGCGATGGTCGCGGCGGCCTCGGCCTCGCGGACCCGTTTCTCGTCCACCACCACGATCAGCGTGAGCGCCATGCCGCTGGCCACCCCGCCCGCGCTGCGCCGCTCGGCGGCCAACGCCTTCACCACCTCGTTCCCGGTGGTGTCCCATAGGCCGATCAAAGGAGCCTCCTGGTCTGCTCGCTGCGCCCGCTGGTCCGCCCGCTCACGCCCGCCGCCATGCCCGGCCCTCGCGGGCCAGCATCTCGTCGGCCGCCCGAGGGCCCCACTCGCCGGCCCGGTACGGCTCCGGCTTCGTCTCCTGCCAGGCCGTCTCCAACGGGTCGATCACCTGCCAGCTCTGTTCCACCTCGGCCGCGTCCGGGAAGAGCGTCCGGTCGCCGATGAGCACGTCGAGTACGAGCCGCTCGTACGCCTCCGGGCTGGACTCGGTGAACGCCTCGCCGTACTGGAAGTCCATCGCGATGTCGCGGACCTCCATGGTCGTGCCGGGGACCTTGGCGCCGAACTTCAGCACCACGCCCTCGTCCGGCTGGACCCGTACGACGAGCTGGTTGTTGCCGAGCATCTCCACGTCGGTGGCGCCGAACGGCAGGTGAGGTGCCCGCTTGAACATGATCGCCACTTCGGTGACCCGGCGGGGCAGACGCTTCCCGGCCCGGATGTAGAACGGCACCTCGGCCCAACGGCGGTTCTGGATCCCGAGCCGTACGGCCACGTACGTCTCGGTGGTCGAGTCCGGCGGGATGTCCTTCTCGTCCAGATAACCGACCGCGCGCTGGCCGGCCACCCAACCGGGCAGGTACTGCCCGCGTACGGTGCCGGTCGAGACGTCCTTCGGGATGGTGATGGCCCGCAGCACCTTGAGCTTCTCGGCCCGGATCTCGGCGGCGTCGAAGCTGGTCGGCTCCTCCATCGCCACCAGGGCGAGCAGTTGCAGCAGGTGGTTCTGGAGTACGTCGCGGGCGGCGCCGGCGTGGTCGTAGAAACCGGCCCGGGAGCCGATGCCGACGTCCTCGGCCATGGTGATCTGCACCGAGTCGACGTACTTGGAGTTCCAGAGCGGTTCGAACAGGTTGTTCGCGAACCGCAGCGCCATGATGTTCTGGACGGTTTCCTTGCCCAGGTAGTGGTCGATGCGGAACACGTCGTCCCGGGTGAAGACGTCGTCGACCAGGTCGTTGAGCGACTTCGCCGACCGGAGGTCGGAGCCGAACGGCTTCTCCACCACCACCCGGCGCCAGCCGCCGGACTTGCCGTTGTCCGCCATTCCGGTACGGGCGAGCTGCTTCAGCACCACCGGGAACGCGGCCGGTGGGATGGAGAAGTAGAACGCCGCGTTGCCGGTGATGCCGTGCGTGGAACGCAGTTCGTCCAGGGTCGTGGCCAGGCTGTCGAAGGCCTCGTCGTCGTCGAACGAGCCGCCGACGAACTTGATGTTGCCGGCCAGCCGGGACCAGACCTCCTCCCGCCACGGGGTCCGGGCGCCCTTGCGCGCCGCCTGGTACGCGAGCGACTCGAAGTCACCGTCGCCCCAGTCCCGGCGAGCGAAACCGAGGACCACGAAGCCCGGCGGCAGCAGCCCTCGGTTGGCCAGGTCGTACACGGCCGGGAGCAGCTTCTTCTGGGCCAGGTCCCCGGTCACACCAAAGATCACCAGAGCGCACGGCTCCGGGATGCGCGGCAGCCGCCGGTCCTGCGGATCGCGCAGCGGGTTCACAGCGCCTCCTTCCTTACTCAGCCCCGGGCTCATCTCAGCCCCGCAGCTCTCGGACCGCGTCGAGCAGTTGCGCCACACCGGCAGCCCGGTCGGTCAGGTGCAGCCGGAGCACCGGCCGCTTCCGGCCCGCCAGGGCCTGCCGGTCGCCGGCCGCCTGGGCCGCCTGCAACTCACCGAAGGTGTACGGCTTACCCGGCACCGGCAGGTCGTCGGCGACCGCGCCGGTGATCTGGAGGTAGGAGCCGACCTGCGGACCGCCCTTGTGGTACTGGCCGGTGGAGTGCAGGAACCGGGGTCCCCAGCCGAAGGTGACCGGGCGCCCGGAGACCTCGGCGAGCAGCGGGCGCAGCTCGGCCGCGTCGGCGTCGCCGAACCGGTCGAGGTACGCCATCGCGGCCAGGTAGCCGTCCGGGCCGAGCCCGTCGGTCAGCCAGCGGAGCACACCGGCCAGATCGTCCGGGGCACCGGCGGGGGCGTAGACCTCGACCGCGCCGATGGTGAAGGACGGTGTTTCGTCCGGCAGGCCGCCGGAGAGCAGCCGGTTGGTGTTCTCCTTGGACTCGGTGACGTTCGGCTGGTCGAACGGGTCGATGCCGAGCACCACCCCGGCCAGCGCGGTCGCGTACTCCCAGGCCAGGAACTGCGCGCCGAGTGGGCCGTTCACGGCGAGCTGGGGCGTGATCCCGCCGCCGGGGTTGGCCCCGGGGGCGAGCGCGCCACCGTAGGTCACGGTGAGCACGTCCGCACCGGTGGCGCCGGGCGCCTGCGGCGATTCGACCACCACGGGCAGGATGCCGACACCGGCCTTGCCGGTGGACTCGGCGATGAGCTGCTCGGCCCAGTCGCCGAGCCCTTCGATGCCGGTGCCGTCGGAGATCAGCGCGACCTTGTCCTGGCCGCCGGTGGCGGCGGTGCCGAGTGCGGCACCGAGCGCGAGCGCCGGGTTCTCCTTGTCTCCGCCGAGGGTGGCGGAGAACTCCTCGGCCTGGTCGAGCAGTTCGGCCACCTCGACCCCGGCCAGTGCCGAGGGAACGAGCCCGAACGCGGTGAGCGCCGAGTAGCGGCCGCCGACGTTGGGGTCGGCGAGGAGCACGAAGGCGCCCATCTCGTTGGCGGTCTCGACCAGCGGCGAACCGGGGTCGGTGACGATCACGAAGTGCCGGCCGGCTTCCGCCTCGGTCAGTCCCGCGTCGAGGAACGCCTGCCAGTACGCCCGGCGGTGGCTGTCGGTCTCCACCGTCGAGCCGGACTTGCTTGCGACCACGACGACGGTCTGGAGGAGCCGGTCGCCGAGGGCGGCACGGACCTGACCGGGGTCGGTGGTGTCGAGGACGGTCAGCGGCTTGCCGAGGGTACGGGTGATCACCTCGGGGGCCAGTGACGAGCCGCCCATGCCGGCCAGCACCACGTGGTCGAGGTCGGCCAGTTCGGCCTTGAGCTCGGCGAGTTGGGGGAGGAGTTCACGGCTGCGCTGGTGGGTGTCCACCCAGCCGAGCCGGACGGCGGCCTCGGCCTCGGCGTCCGGCCCCCAGAGCGTGGCGTCCTTGCTGGCCAACCGGCGCGGTGCGTCGTCGGCGACCAGGGCGGTGCGGGTGGAGCCGGGCGCGGAGGCGTCGATGGCCTCCGCGCCGTAGACCGTGAGTCCGGCCGCCGCCTCGGCGCTCCCCAGGTCCTGGGTCACGCGTTGCCCCCCGCCTGCTGGGCGGCTGCGGCGTTGCCCTGGGCCGCCTGGTTGGGGTGGTTGGCTCCGGTGGCCGCCGCGGTGAGCGACTTGCGTACGCCTTCGAGCAACTCTTCCCAGCTCGCCTCGAACTTCTCGACGCCCTCGCGCTCCAGCGTGTTGATCACGTCGTCGAAGTCGACGCCGACCGCGATCAGGTCGGTGAGGACCTTCCGGGCGGCCTCGTACGAGCCGGTGATGGTGTCGCCCCGGGTCTCGCCGTGGTCGGCGTACGCGTGGATGACCGACTCCGGCATGGTGTTGACCGTACCGGGAGCGATCAGTTCCTCGACGTAGATCGTGTCACGGTAGTCCGGGTTCTTCGTCGAGGTGGAGGCCCAGAGCGGGCGCTGCGGGTGGGCGCCAGCGTCGGCGAGCGCACGCCAGCGGTCGGTGGAGAAGACCTCCGAGTAGCGCTCGTAGGCGAGCTGGGCGTTGGCGATCGCCGCCTTGCCCTTGAGCGCCTTCGCCTCGGCGGAGCCGATCTTCTCAAGCCGCTTGTCGATCTCGGAGTCGACCCGGGAGACGAAGAACGAGGCGACCGATCCGATCTTGGAGAGGTCGTGCCCGTTCGCCTTCGCCTGCTCCAGACCGAGGAGGAAGGCCTCCATCACCTGCGAGTAGCGGTCGAGACCGAAGATCAGCGTCACGTTCACGCTGATCCCCTCGGCGAGGGTGGCGGTGATCGCCGGCAGGCCGGCCTCGGTCGCCGGGATCTTGATGTAGAGGTTCGGCCGGTCGACCAGCCACCAGAGGGACTTCGCCTCGGCCACGGTCTTCTCGGTCTCGTACGCCAGCCGCGGGTCGACCTCGATCGACACCCGGCCGTCGACACCGTCGGAGCTGTCGTACGCGGGCCGCATCACGTCGGACGCCCAGCGCACGTCGTACGTGGTGAGCATCCGTACGGCCTCTTCCACGGCCACGCCGCGCAGGGCGAGGTCACGAAGCTGCCAGTTGTACTCGTCGGCGTCGCTCAGTGCCTTGGCGAAGATGGTCGGGTTCGTGGTGACACCGACCATGTGCTTCTCCCGGCGGAGCTGGTCCAGCCCGCCGGAGCTGAGCCGCACCCTTGAAAGATCATCGAGCCAAACCGCGACGCCCGCCGCGCTGAGCTCACCCAACCTGTCCGTCATGTGCTGACCTTCTCTCAGTTACCGGTGGTGGAGCCAGTGATCTCGCCGACCTTCGCCAGCGACGCGTGAGCGGCGGCGACGATGTGGTCGGGAGTAAAGCCGAACTGCTCGAAAAGCACGGTGTGCGGGGCGCTGGCGCCGTAGTGCTCCAGGCTCACCGTCTCGCCCAGGTCGCCGACCAGGTCCCGCCAGGACATGGCGATGCCGGCCTCGACACTGACCCGGGCCCGTACGCCACGCGGCAGCACCGACTCGCGGTACGCCGAGTCCTGCTCCCGGAACCACTCCTGGCAGGGCATCGACACGACCCGCGTGGGCGTGCCGGCGGCTTCGAGGCGGTCCCGGGCGGTGAGGCAGAGCTGCACCTCGGAGCCGGTGCCGATGAGGATGACCGCGGGCTGCGCGGTGGACGCCTCGGCCAGGACGTAACCGCCCTTGGCGACACCCTCGGCGGAGGCGAGCGTCTCACGGTCCACCGTCGGCAGCGGCTGCCGGCTGAGCGCCAGCGCGGCCGGCCGGTCGGTGTTGGTGAGCGCCTGACGCCAGGCCCACGCGGTCTCGTTGGCGTCCGCCGGGCGGATCACGTCGAGGCCGGGAATGGCACGCAGCGCGGAGAGGTGTTCGACCGGCTGGTGGGTCGGGCCGTCCTCGCCGAGGCCGATCGAGTCGTGCGTCCAGACGTAGACCACCGGCAGCTTCATCAGCGCGGCAAGCCGGACCGACGGGCGCATGTAGTCGCTGAAGACGAGGAAGGTGCCGCCGTAGGGGCGGGTGCCGCCGTGCAGCGCGATGCCGTTGAGGATCGCACCCATGGCGTGCTCACGGATGCCGAAGTGCAGCGTCCGGCCATACTCGTGACCCGGGAAGTCCTTGGTCGCGTACTCGGCCGGGATGAACGACGGCTCGCCCTTCATCGTGGTGTTGTTGCTCTCGGCCAGGTCGGCCGAGCCGCCCCACAGTTCGGGCAGCACCGGGGCGAGCGCCTCCAGCACCTTGCCCGAGGCGGCCCGGGTGGCGACGCCCTTGGCGTCCGCCGGCCAGGTCGGCAGCGCGTCGGTCCAGCCGGTGGGCAGCGTACGGGTGGAGAGCCGGTCGTGCAGCGCCTTGCGCTCCGGGTTCGCCTCCGCCCATGCCTGGTACGCCGTGTTCCACTCGGCGTGTGCCGCCTGGCCGCGCTCCAGCGTGCCGCGCGCGTGGGCCAGCACCTCCGGGTCGACGGCGAAGCTCTGCGCCGGGTCGAAGCCGAGGATCTTCTTGGTCGCGGCGGTCTCGTCGGCACCGAGCGCGGAGCCGTGGATCTTGCCGGTGTTCTTCTTGTTCGGCGCGGGCCAGCCGATGATGGTGCGCAGCGCGATGAACGACGGCCGGTCGGTGACCTCCTTGGCGGCGTTCAGCGCCGCGTGGAGCGCCTCCACGTCCTCGTGGTAGTCGCCCTGGTCGGCGTCGCCGGCCCGCCAGTCGACGGTCTGCACGTGCCAGCCGTACGCGGCGTACCGGGCGGCGACGTCCTCGCTCTTCGCGATCCGGGTGTCGTCCTCGATGGAGATCTCGTTGTCGTCGTAGATCAGTACGAGGTTGCCGAGCTTCTGGTGTGCGGCCAGGGCGCTCGCCTCGTGGCTGATGCCCTCCTCGATGTCGCCGTCGGAGGCGATGCACCAGATGTGGTGGTCGAAGACGGACTGGCCGGGCTCCGCGTCGGGGTCGAGCAGGCCCCGCTCACGCCGCGCGGCCATCGCCATTCCGACCGCGTTGCCCAGCCCCTGGCCGAGGGGCCCGGTGGTGGTCTCGACGCCGACGGTGTGACCGTGCTCGGGGTGGCCCGGGGTGAGTGATCCCCACTGGCGCAGCGACTTCAGGTCGTCCAGGCTCAGGCCGTATCCGCTGAGGTACAGCTGGATGTAGAGAGTGAGGCTGGAGTGTCCGGCGGAGAGCACGAACCGGTCCCGACCCGGCCATGCGGCGTCGGACGGGTCGTGCTTCAGCAGGCGGTTGAACAGCAGATACGCGGCGGGCGCGAGGCTCATCGCCGTGCCCGGGTGACCGTTGCCGGATTTCTCGACGGCATCCATGGCCAACACTCGGACGGTATCGACGGCCCGACGGTCGAGGTCGGACCAGTTCAGCGGAGATGACGCGGGTCGTTTGGCAGCCACGATGGTTTGTGCTCCTAGGCAGTGGTCGGAACCCTCTGGGATGACCCTAGCGACCCGGGCTAAACGTGCGCCCGGGGATCCAGATGCCGATACTCTCGACCAGGCTGATTCGGTTGTTCGAGCGCGTCATGGAGATGTGACCGCCCGCACCCTTGACGGGTCGCCCGGTCAGCCAAAAGGGCGACGCGTAGGCTGTCGGTCGGCGTGCTGACCCGGCCCGGTCGCTGCCGAATCCGATCTCCCGCCTCGATGCCGGAAGGTGGCAATCCGTGAGCACGATCACCGAGCGCCCGGTCGCCACCACCCCTGGCGGGAGTCCGGCGGGAGATGTGCCCGCCGGCTCGACCGTTCGTGGCAGTGACATCGGCGCGGTGGTGCGGGCGTACGTGTCGCTCACCAAGCCCCGGATCGTCGAGCTGCTGCTGATCACGACCGTGCCGGCGATGATGCTCGCGGCAAAGGGTCTGGGGTCGCTCTGGCTGATCGTCGTGGTGCTTGTCGGTGGCTCGCTCGCCGCGGGCGCGGCGAACGCGTTGAACTGCTACATCGACCGCGACATCGACCAGTTGATGCGGCGTACGAAGCGACGTCCGCTGCCGACTCACACGGTGGCGCCGCGCAACGCGCTGATTTTCGGCCTGACGCTGGCGGTGGTGTCGGTCGTCCTGATGGCGGTCTTCACCAACTGGCTCGCCACGGCCATCACCCTTGGCGCGATCGCCTACTACGACCTGGTCTACACCATGTGGCTGAAGCGGACCACGTCGCAGAACACGTTCTGGGGCGGGATCTGCGGGGCGGCGCCGGTGCTGATCGGCTGGGCCGCGGTCACCGGGTCGTTGCCGCCGGCCGCGTGGGCGCTGTTCGGGCTGGTCTTCTTCTGGCAGATGCCGCACTTCTACGCGCTCGCCATCAAGTACAAGGACGACTACGCGCGGGCCGGAATTCCGATGCTGCCGGTGGTGGCCTCGGTCCGTCGGGTCAACCTGGAGATCGTGATCTTCTCCTGGCTGACCGTGGCCACGTCGCTGGCGGCCTGGCCGGCGGGGGCGGAGTTCGGCCTCGGCCCGATCTACGGCATCACCGCCGTGGTGACCGGTGCCGTCTTCCTCCTTGAGGCGCACCGCCTTGAGGGACGGGCCCGGCGGGGTGAGCCGCTCAAGCCGATGCGGCTGTTCCACTGGTCGACGACCTACCTGACGATCCTCTGCGTCGCGGTCGCGCTCGACGCGCTGATCTGAGTCGTACGCGTCTGAGTCGTACGCGTCATCCGGGTCGTGGTGGTGTGCCGACCCGGTTCCGGCTGTCTCTCCGCCGTCTTTGGATAATCGATCAGCATAACTGAAGCAAATCGAGCCGATTGAATCTCATCTGACGCTTTATGTCGGGAAACGCCCTGGCATCGAGGTGAGTCGGGTCGACTCAAGGGTAAACGTGAGTCGTCCCGATTTGTCCGCCAATGATGAGCATGTATAACGGATAAATGGGCATAAACCACCTGTGCTTCTCCTTAAGTGGAGAGGTAACTGTCATCACAAAATCCTGACAACCGGGAGGCGCTCCAGGTCGCCTCTGCTTAGGCTTCGCCCTATGGCAGATGGTTCCGATACGACGCTGACGAGCGAACAGGCCGCCGCGCAGCCAGCCCCGAGTGGCTTGGTCGCCGGCATCCGGACGTTCGCCGCCGGACACGGCGGCGCGAAGGCGGTCATCGAGTACGTCGGCAAGCGCGGTGCCCGCATCGTCCTGGTGGGGGAGGACGGTGTGTGGGGAGACCAGTTCGCGGACGGCACGGATGTCGCCCGACTGGCCTGCGAGAAGGCAGGGGTAGCAATAGAAAATGAATGGGAACGTGAGTTGATGGACCAGATGCGGCCGAGCAACGATCTGTGGCGGTCGATGGCTCGCCGTACGATGGCCCGTTGATAGATTTGTCCGAGAGTTACCGTGCGACCCGGGGTGAGCCCCGGGTCGCTCTCGTTACCTGTGCCGAGTTGCCGGAGCTGGATCCGGACGACCGGCTGGTGGTCGGACCGCTCGCCGCTCGCGGCGTACACGTCGAACCGGTGGTCTGGGACGCGCCCGCGGTCGACTGGGCCGCGTACCGGCTCGTGGTGCTCCGCTCGGCCTGGGACTACGCGCCGCGCCGGGACGAGTTCGTCGCCTGGGCCGATACCGTGCCCCACCTGGCCAATCCCGCCGACGTGGTCCGTTGGAACACCGACAAGCGGTATCTCGCCGAACTCGCCGACGCGGGCGTGCCGACGGCGCCGACCGAGTGGGTCGAGCCGGGAGCGACCTGGCGCCCACCAACCGACGGTGAGTTCGTGATCAAGCCGGCGATCAGTGCCGGCAGTCTGGACACCGGCCGGTACGACCTCGCCGACCCGGCCCTGCGCGAGTTCGCCGTGCGGCACGTCGCCCGGCTCGGGGCGGCCGGTCGGGTCGCCATGGTGCAGCCCTACCTGAGCGCTGTCGACACGGTCGGGGAGACCGCTCTGCTCTTCTTCGCCGGCCCGGACGGCCTCGGATTCAGCCACGCGATCCGCAAGGGGGCGATGCTCACCGGTCCGGACCAGGAGACGGTGGAGCTCTTCCGGAGCGAGAAGATCACCGCGCGCACACCGAGTACGGCCGAGCGGGCGACTGCCGAGCGGGTGCTGGCCGCCCTGCCCGGTGGCACCGAGCGGCTGCTCTATGCCCGGGTGGACCTGATTCCGGGTCCGGACGGCGCCCCGGTCCTGGTCGAACTGGAGCTGACCGAGCCGTCCCTCTTCCTCGCCCATGGGCCCGGTGCCGCCGACCGCCTGGCCGACGCCGTCCTGGCCCGGCTCGCCTGACCCTTCCCGCTCCCGGCAGCGCTCGGGGGGTTTGTGCCCGTGAGTGCCCACCCGAGCCCGGGTGGGCACTCATTCTGTGAAAGCGGGGGAATCGGGGTGCGGCGTGCGGGATGGTGGGCGCACGGAGGCGCTTCGGGCGCCGGACGTCAGCGGGAGAGGGCGGGGACGGGCGTGGTGGAGGCGGTGACCTGGTCGGCGACGGTTGCCGGTGCGGCCGGCTGCCGTCCCCGGGTGGCCCAGAGCACCGACAGGGTGGCCAGCCAGACCAGGCAGGCGCCGAGCATGTGCGCACCGACCAGCAGGGCCGGCAGGTGGGTGAGGTACTGCACCAGTCCGATCAGCCCCTGGCCCAGTTCGACCACGAGCAGCACCACCGCGGCGCGTACCGCCAGCGCCGGGGCGTTCACCGCGCGCAGGGCGAGCAGCAGTCCGACGGTCAGCCCGACGAGCAGGAACACCAGATCGGCGTGGAACTGGGAGATCGTCTGCGGGTCGAGGCCGTTGCGGGCGGCGTCCTCGTCACCGGCGTGCGGGCCGCTGCCGGTGACCAGCACACCGACGAGGATCACCGCGCCGCTGACCGCGGTGGTGAACCAGCTCAGGGTCCGGATCGGGCGCGGTACGGTCAGCCGTACCGGACCGTCGCCCTCGTCGACGCGGCGCCAGAACGCGTACGTGGAGAGCAGCAGCAGCATCGAGACGACGAAGTGGATGCCGACCACCCCGGGGTGCAACTGCATCCGTACGGTGATCCCGCCGATCACCGCCTGGGCCGCGACGCCGAGCAGCACGGAACCGGCGAGCAGCACCAGGGACCGCCGCCGTGGCCGGTACGTCAGCGCGGCGAGCAGCCCGGCGAGCGCGATGAACCCCACCGCCCCGGTGAGGGTACGGTTGCCGAACTCGATCACCCCGTGGATGCCCATCTCCGAGGTGGTGGTGTACGAGTCGTCGGTGCAACGGGGCCAGGTGGGGCAGCCGAGGCCGGAGCCGGTGAGCCGGACGGCGCCGCCGGTCACCACGATGATCACGTTGGCGACCACCGAGGCGAGCGCGAGGCGGCGCAGGAGCGGAAGGCTGACCGGAAGGCGGCCGAATCGGTTCACGGCGGTAATCCTACGTAGCGTAGTGCTGGGCCTCGCCGGGGACCGTCGCAAACCGGTGGTCCGGATCACTCCGAGTGCGGTTTGCGGTCGTCTCGGGAAATACGTAACGTTGGCGTAGTGAAAAACATGGCGGCGCTCTCTGAGCACGACCCGGTGGCCGGTCCGGCCGCCGACGCCGCCGTGTCCGCGCAGGCCCCGTCCATGATCGCAGATCGCACCCGGGACCGGGTCACCCACCTGCTCCTGGCTCACGGGGCGTCCACCGCAGCCGAACTCGGCACCGCGCTCGGGCTCAGCCCGGCCGCGATCCGCCGGCACCTCGACGCGATGCTCGCCGACGGTGACGTGATCTCCCGCGAGCAGCCCCTGCGCGGCCACCGCGGCCGGGGTCGTCCGGCCCGGGTGTTCATGCTCACCGACTCGGCGAAGGTGCGCTGCGGCACCCACACCTACGACGGCATGGCCACCGCCGCGCTGCGTTGGATCGCCCGCCAGGGCGGCCCCCGTGCGGTCGACGCCTTCGCCGCGGAGCAGGTGGCAGCCCTGGAGGCCCGCTGTCGGGCCGCTCTCGAAGACGCCGGCGACGACCCGCTGGCTCGCGCGGAGGCGCTTGCGGGCGCACTGACCGCCGAGGGCTACGCTGCGAACGCGTCCACGATCGCCACCGGTGGTCAGCTGTGCCAGCACCACTGCCCGGTGGCGCACGTGGCCGCGGAGTTTCCCCAGCTGTGCGAGGCCGAGACGGCGGTCATCTCCCGTCTGATCGGCACCCATGTGCAGCGTTTGGCCACCATCGCGCATGGCGACGGGGTGTGCACCACGCACATTCCCGCTCAGTCCAGGCGTGCCCAACCCGGTAATCCCGCCACCACTGTGAGGACAGATAGATGACCGAGCAGATCGTTCAGCCGATCTCCCAGGAGGAGCACCTCGCTGCCCTGGGCCGTTACGAATACGGCTGGGCCGACACCGACACCGCCGGGGCGACCGCCCAGCGTGGTCTGTCCGAGGCCGTGGTGCGGGACATCTCGGCCAAGAAGAGCGAGCCGCAGTGGATGCTCGACCTGCGTCTCAAGGGCCTGCGCCTGTTCGACCGCAAGCCGATGCCGTCGTGGGGCGCCGACCTCACCGGGATCAACTTCGACAACATCAAGTACTTCGTGCGCTCGACCGAGAAGCAGGCCGCCAGCTGGGAGGACCTGCCCGAGGACATCAAGAACACCTACGACCGGCTGGGCATCCCGGAGGCGGAGAAGCAGCGGCTGATCGCCGGTGTGGCCGCGCAGTACGAGTCCGAGGTCGTTTACCACAAGATCCGCGAGGACCTGGAGGAGCAGGGTGTGCTCTTCCTCGACACCGACACCGCGCTCAAGGAGCACGAGGAACTCTTCAAGGAGTACTTCGGCACCGTGATCCCGGTCGGTGACAACAAGTTCGCCGCGCTGAACACCTCGGTCTGGTCCGGTGGCTCGTTCATCTACGTGCCCAAGGGCGTCCGGGTGGACATCCCGCTGCAGGCGTACTTCCGGATCAACACCGAGAACATGGGCCAGTTCGAGCGGACCCTGATCGTCGTCGACGAGGGCGCGTACGTGCACTACGTCGAGGGCTGCACCGCGCCGATCTACTCCTCCGACTCGCTGCACAGCGCGGTCGTCGAGATCGTCGTCAAGAAGAACGCGCGCTGCCGTTACACGACCATCCAGAACTGGTCGAACAACGTCTACAACCTGGTCACCAAGCGCGCCGTCTGCCACGAGGGCGCGACCATGGAGTGGATCGACGGCAACATCGGTTCCAAGGTCACCATGAAGTACCCGGCCGTGTGGATGGTCGGCGAGCACGCCAAGGGTGAGGTGCTCTCGGTGGCCATGGCCGGCGAGGGGCAGCACCAGGACGCCGGCGCCAAGATGGTGCACGCCGCGCCGCACACCTCCAGCACGATCATTTCCAAGTCGATCGCCCGCGGCGGTGGCCGTACCTCCTACCGGGGCCTGGTCCAGGTGATGGAGGGTTCGCACCACAGCAAGTCCACGGTCAAGTGCGACGCGCTGCTGGTCGACACCATCTCCCGGTCGGACACCTACCCGTACGTCGACATCCGCGAGGACGACGTGTCGATGGGGCACGAGGCGACCGTCTCCAAGGTCAGCGAGGACCAGCTCTTCTACCTGATGAGCCGGGGCATGAGCGAGGACGAGGCGATGGCCATGATCGTTCGTGGCTTCATCGAGCCGATCGCCAAGGAACTGCCGATGGAGTACGCCCTGGAGCTCAACCGCCTGATCGAGCTGCAGATGGAGGGCGCGGTCGGCTGACGCCGCCCGCGTACGCCCCCAGCCGGACCCTCGCCAGAGAAGACTCAAGGAAGAGATGACTACCGAGGCTTTCGCGCCGCCCACGACCAAGTCGCAGGCGCTCCGCTCGTACGACGTCGCCGACTTCCCCGCCCTCACCGGGCTGGAGGAGGAATGGCGATTCACCCCGCTCAAGCGCCTGCGGTCGCTCGCCGGTGACATCGCCGGCACCGGCGCACCGCTCGGCCACGAGGTCGGCGTGCTGCCCGACGGCGTCACCACCAGCACCATCGCCCGGGACGACCCCCGGGTCGGCAGTGTGCTCACCCCGTTCGACCGGGTGAGCGCGCTCGCGTACGGCGCCGCGCCCGAGGCGTACCTGATCTCGGTCGCGCCGGAGGCCGTGGTCGCCGAGCCGGCGGTCGTACGCGTCGTCGGCACCGGTGCGGAGAAGGTGACGTACGGGCACACCTTCGTCGAGGTGGGCCGGTTCGCCGAGGTCACCCTGGTGCTGGAGCACTCGGGCAGCGCGACGCTGGCCGACAACGTCGAGGTGACGGTCGCCGAGGGAGCGAAGCTGACCCTGGTGACGGTCGCCGACTGGGCGCCGGACGCGGTGCACGCCCAGCACCTGAAGGTGCGGCTCGGTCGCGACGCCAAGGTGGTGCACGTACAGGTCTCCGTCGGCGGCGACCTGGTACGGCAGTTCACCACCGTCGAGTACACCGGGCGCGGTGGCGAGGCCGAGCTGTACGGGCTCTACTTCGCCGACGCCGGCCAGCACCTCGAACACCGGCAACTGGTCGACCACAGCGTGCCGGACTGCCGCAGCTACGTTGGTTACCGGGGCGCGCTCCAGGGCGAGGCGGCGCACACCGTCTGGGTCGGCGACGTGCTGATCCAGGCCGCCGCCACCGGCACCGACACGTACGAGATCAACCGCAACCTGCTGCTGTCGGACGGGGCGCGGGCGGACTCCGTACCGAACCTTGAGATCGAGACCGGCGAGGTGGCCGGCGCCGGCCACGCCAGCGCGACCGGTCGCTTCGACGACGAGCAGCTCTTCTACCTGATGGCTCGGGGCATCCCCGAGGCCGAGGCGCGCAAGCTCGTGGTTCGGGGCTTCTTCGCCGAGCTGATCAACAAGATCCCGGTCCAGGAGCTGCGTGACCGGCTCGGCGACACGATCGAGTCCCGGTTGGTCAAGGCGGGATCCTGATGATCAGGATCTGTGCGGCCGAGGAGCTGCCCAAGGGGGCGGTGGTCCGGGCGGAGGTCGACGGCACCGAGATCGCCCTGGTGCACGCCGACGACGACGCCTTCTACGCCATCCGGGACGAGTGCTCGCACGCGTCGGTCGCCCTCTCCGAGGGTGAACTCGACGGGTGCACGCTGGAGTGCTGGCTACACGGCTCCCGCTTCGACCTGCGTACCGGTGAGCCGAGCGGCCTGCCCGCCACCGAACCCGTACCCGTCTATCCCGTCGAGGTCCGCGACGGTGATGTCTTCGTCAGTCTTACGCCAAGCAATGGAGTTACCCCGTGAGCGTTCTGGAGATCCGTGACCTGCAGGTGTCGGTCAAGCTGCCCGAGGGTGAGCTGAAGCCGATCCTGGCCGGTGTCGACCTGACCGTGCGGGCGGGGGAGACCCACGCCATCATGGGTCCGAACGGCTCGGGCAAGTCGACCCTGGCGTACTCGATCGCCGGTCACCCGAAGTACCAGATCACCGGTGGTGCGGTGACCCTCGACGGGGTCGACGTGCTCTCGATGACCGTGGACGAGCGCGCCCGCGCCGGGCTCTTCCTGGCCATGCAGTACCCGGTCGAGGTCCCCGGCGTCTCGGTGGCCAACTTCCTGCGTACGGCCAAGACCGCCGTGGACGGCGAGGCGCCGAAGCTGCGTACCTGGGCCGGCGAGTTGCGGACCGCGATGGAGCGGCTCCAGATGGACCCGGCGTTCGCCCAGCGCAACGTCAACGAGGGCTTCTCCGGTGGTGAGAAGAAGCGGCACGAGATCGTGCAGCTCGAACTGCTCAAGCCGAAGGTGGCGATCCTCGACGAGACCGACTCCGGTCTCGACATCGACGCGCTCCGGGTGGTCAGCGAGGGCGTCAACCGGGTCCGCGACACCGGCCAGACCGGGCTGCTGCTGATCACCCACTACACCCGGATCCTGCGCTACATCAAGCCGGACTTCGTGCACGTCTTCGTCGGCGGCAAGATCGTCGAGCAGGGCGGCTCGGAACTCTCCGAGAAGCTCGAAGCCGAGGGTTACGAGCGGTACGTCGCCGGAGCCGGCGCAGCCCGCGCCTGAGAAGAGAAGGCTGCCAGAGATGACCACGATCGCGATCCCGCCGGGGATGCCGCAGTACGACGACGTGCCGCGCTTCGACGTGGACAAGGTGCGCGCCGACTTCCCGATCCTCGGTCGGGAAGTCAACGGGCACCCGCTGGTCTACCTGGACAGCGCCAACACCTCGCAGAAACCCCGGCAGGTTCTCGACGTCCTGCGCCAGCACTACGAGCGGCACAACGGCAACGTCTCCCGCTCGGTGCACACGCTCGGCACCGAGGCGACCGAGGCGTACGAGGGGGCGCGGGCGAAGGTCGCCGCGTTCATCAACGCGCCCAGCGTCGACGAGGTGGTCTTCACCAAGAACTCCACCGAGGCGATCAACCTGGTCGCGTACGCCTTCTCGAACGCCTCCGTCAGCGCGGCCGGTGACCCCCGGTTCCGCCTCGGCCCCGGCGACGAGGTGGTGATCTCCGAAATGGAGCATCACTCCAACATCGTCCCGTGGCAGTTGCTCTGTGAGCGGACCGGCGCCACGCTGCGCTGGTTCACGCTCACCGAGGGTGGGCGGCTGGACGAGTCCGAGGTGGACGAGCTGATCAACGAGCGGACCAAGATCGTCTCGTTGGTGCACGTCTCCAACATCCTCGGCACGGTCAACGCCACCGCGCGAATCACCGCGCGGGTGCGTGAGGTCGGCGCGCTGCTGATGCTCGACTGCTCGCAGTCGGCGCCGCACATGCCGGTCGACGTGGTCGATCTGGACGCCGACTTCATCGCGTTCACCGGGCACAAGATGTGCGCGCCGACCGGGATCGGCGTGCTCTGGGGCCGGGCCGAGCTGCTCGCGGCGATGCCGCCGGTGCTCGGCGGCGGTTCGATGATCGAGACCGTGAGCATGGCGGGTTCGACCTTCGCACCGCCACCGGCCCGGTTCGAGGCGGGAACCCCGCCGATCGCCGAGGCGGTGGCGCTCGGCGCGGCGGTGGACTACCTGACCGGGATCGGTATGCGCGCGATCCAGTGGCACGAGAAGGAACTCACCGCGTACGCGTTGGACGCGCTCCGGACCGTACCCGGGCTGCGGATCTTCGGGCCGGTGGTGCCGATCGGCCGCGGTGGCACGATCTCGTTCGCGCTCGACGGTGTGCACCCGCACGACGTCGGGCAGGTGCTGGACGACCAGGGGGTGCAGGTGCGCGTCGGCCACCACTGTGCCCGTCCGGTCTGTGTCCGGTACGGCGTACCGGCGACGACCCGCGCCTCGTTCTACCTGTACACCACCACCGCCGAGATCGACGCGATGGTGGCTGCCCTTGAGCAGGTGCGAAAGGTATTTGGCTGATGCAACTCGACCAGCTCTACCAGGAGATCATCCTGGATCATTACAAGCACCCGCACGGTCGTGGACTTCGCGACCCGGCCGACAAGTCCGGCCAGGTCGCGGAGGCGCACCACGTCAACCCGACCTGTGGTGACGAGGTGACGGTGCGGGTGGCGGTGGCGCGCAACACGCTCTCCGACATCTCGTACGACGGCATGGGCTGTTCGATCAGCCAGGCGTCGGCGAGCGTGCTGCACGAACTGCTCAGCGGTCGGGGTGCCGACGAGGCGTTCGCCGTACACACGGCCTTCGTCGAGCTGGTCTCCGGTCGCGGGCTGGTGACGCCGGACGAGGAGGTGCTGGGCGACGGGGTGGCTTTTGCCGGTGTCGCCCGCTACCCGGGCCGGGTGAAATGTGCGCTGCTGCCGTGGATGGCGTTCAAGGACGCCGCGGTACGCGCCGGTGTGGGCGTGAGCCCGGAGGTGAAGGCATGAGCGAGCGCAGCGAGGTGCTGGAAGGCATGAGTTCCGAGGAGACCGTGGGCGCGACCGGTGCGGCCGAGGTCGCCGCGACCGGCGCCGATGACACCGGCGCTGCCGCGCCGGCCGTCAGCAAGGCGGCCATCGCCGACATCGAGGAGGCGATGAAGGACGTCGTCGACCCCGAGCTGGGGATCAACGTGGTCGACCTGGGCCTGGTGTACGGGGTGCACGTCGGTGACGACAACGTCGCCACCCTGGACATGACACTCACCTCGGCGGCCTGCCCGCTGACCGACGTGATCGAGGACCAGACCCGCAACGCGTTGACCACCGGTCCCGGTGGCGGTCTGGTCTCCGACTTCCGGATCAACTGGGTCTGGCTGCCGCCGTGGGGCCCGGACAAGATCACCGACGAGGGTCGCGACCAGCTCCGCGCCCTGGGCTTCAACGTCTGACCCTTTGCCCCGAGGGAACCCCGTACGGGCACAGCATTCGAGCACGGGCAAATCGCCGTGAGGAGTGATCCTCACGGCGATCTGCCCTCAATCGGTGGCGTTCAAGTGTTGGTGCTAGTGCCTCTGGCGGTGTTAACGGGCGTGCGCCAGGGCCCAGTCAAGGGCAGCGTCCGCCACCTGCTCCCAGCCGGGCTCCGCGCAGGTCCAGTGGGACCGTCCGGGAAATTCGCGGTATTCGGTGACGGTGCCGGGAGCCTTGTAATGGTGGGCGTTCGATCGGTTCACCGAGGGCGGCATGATGTGGTCGGCGCCGCCGGCGATGAACAGCAACGGCGCCCGGTGCTGATTGCGGAAGTCGACCCAGGTTTCCTGCTTACCCGGTGTGAAGTTGGCGAGCAGACCGTAGGCCCAGACCCAACTGCCGGGCGCGGGGATGGCGTAGCGGTCGTAGACGGCCCGCGAGTCCTCCTCGGACAGGGTGTTGGTGAACGCGTAGTGCCATTGCTCCGGGGTGAACCCGGCGGCCTGGTGGCGCTTGGCGGGGTTGTTGAGGATGGGGAAGAGTGACTTGATCTGCGAGGGCGGGCTGACCCGGATGCCCTCCGGCGGCGCGGAGTTGATGACCACGCCGGCGGCGCCGTGGCCCCGGTCGAGCAGCAACTGAGTGAGCGTGCCGCCGAAAGAGTGACCCATGATGATGGGCTTCTCGGGCAGCGCGGTGATGATCTTTTCCAGGTGGGCGACCGTCTCCGGCACGGTGACTCTCGCGATCGGGCTGGGGTCGGCGCGCAGCGCCTCCACCTCGACCTCGAAGCCGGGGTAGGCAGGAGTCAGCACGGTGTGTCCCTTGGCCTCGTAGTACGAGACCCACTGCTCCCAGCTACGCGGGGTCACCCAGAGGCCGTGGACCAGAACGATCGTGCTCATGCGTCGTACTCCTTGAGGAACGCGAGCAGGTCCTGACCGAGTTGCTCTTTGTGGGTGTCCGTAATGCCGTGCGGGGCACCCGGGTAGGTGACCAACCGCGCGTTCTTGATCCGGGCAGCCGACGCCTGGCCGCCAACGGCGTACGGCACGACCTGGTCGTCGTCACCGTGAATGACCAGCGTCGGCACATCGACGGCGTCGAGGTCGGGACGGAAGTCGGTGGCCGAGAACGCCGCGATGCACTCGTACGCGTTGCGGTGTCCGGACTGCAGTCCCTGCCGCCAGAAGACCTCCCGGGTACCCCGCGAAACGTCCGCGCCGGGACGGTTGTGGCCGAAGAAGGGACCATCGGCCAAATCGTGGTACTGCTGGGAGCGGTCGGCCAGAGAGCCGGCGCGGATCGCGTCGAACACCTCCATCGGGACGCCACCAGGATTGTCGTCGGTACGCAGCATGAACGGCGGTACCGCAGAGACGAGCACGAGCTGGGCGACCCGTCCCACGCCGTGCCGTCCGATGTAACGGGCCACCTCCCCGCCGCCGGTGGAGAAACCGACCAGGGTCGCCTCGCGGAGGTCGAGTTGGTTGAGCACGGCGGCCAGGTCGTCGGCGTAGGTGTCCATGTCGTTGCCGTGCCAGGTCTGGGTGGAGCGGCCGTGCCCGCGCCGGTCGTGCGCGATCACCCGGTACCCGTGCTCGGCGAGGAACAGTTGCTGGGACTCCCAGCTGTCGGAGTTCAGCGGCCAGCCGTGCGACAACACGACGGGGCGACCGCTACCCCAGTCCTTGTAGAAGATCTGGGTGCCGTCGGAGGTGGTGACGAAGGTCATCAGGCTGCCTTTCGGATCAGGTCGGCGGTGACTCGGGGCTGGGAGATCATTGCCACGTGTGAGGCGTTCACCTCGGTGGTGCGGGCGCGGGCCCGGTGGGCCATGAACCGCTGAGCGGCGGCCGGAATGAGGTTGTCGTTGCGGGCGACGAGGTACCAGGAAGGAATGCTCCGCCACGCCGGTGCGCCCGACGGTTCCTGAAGTGTGTGCACGTCGCCGGGGCGTTGGCTAGCCGCCATGAGATCCGTGGTGGCCTTCGGCAGGTCGCCGGCGAAGACGTGGTGAAACACCTCCGGTTTGACGTAGCCGTCGATGCTGTCGGTACCGTCGGGAGTCGGGTACCGCCGCTGGTCGAGCGCGGTCTGGTCGAGCTTGGTGCCCGGGTACTTGGTCTGGAGGCTGTACAGAGTCTCGCCCTGGTCGGGTGCGAACGCCGCGACGTACACCAACGCCTTGACGTTCGGATTGCCGACGGCCGCGTTGGTGATGACCATTCCGCCGTACGAATGGGCGACCAGGACGATCGGGCCGCTCAGGGTGGCAAGGATGCTGGCGAGGTAGGCGGAGTCGCCGGCGACGCTGCGCAACGGGTTGGCTGGTGCGAGCACCCGGTAGCCGTCACGTTGCAGAATGCGGGCGACGTCGTTCCAGCCGGAGGCATCGGCGAAGGCGCCGTGCACGAGAACCACGGTGGGCTTGGCCGGGTTGGGAGGACGTCCCGGGGAGGCTGCCGCGAATGTCGCGGACGATCCGAGGAGCGCTCCGGTCGCGGCTAGAGCTGATCCCGCAAGCAGGGATCGGCGGGTAGGGACCATTCTGGGAAACTCCCGTTCGATGAGGGGATGTGCATGACCAATCTCCCGGGAGGCGACCACCTGACGAATCCGTACGTTGACTGTCTCGACCACCTGCGTCACCCGGCAGCGCCGCTGGGGTTGGTGGTGCGTCCTTGCCTGGGCATCGTTCTCACGGATGCGTTACTGGCGACAGGTCGGGATGGGTGGTCTCGCCCGGTGAGAGGTATCCGTCAGTCGACTGCGTCAGTCGCCGCTTCTCGGTAGGAGGCCAGCGCCGCGGGTAGCTGAGCGCGACCACTGACGCCCAGCTTCGGGTAGATCCGGTAGAGATGCGAGCTGACCGTACGGTGCGAGAGAAACAGCCGTTGACCGATTTCACGGTTGCTGAGTCCGGTCCCAGCCAGCATGGCCGTCTGCAGTTCCTGGGCGGTCAGCCGTTCGCCCGAACTTGCTGTCCGGCCGACGCTCTCCTCGCCGGCGGCGCGCAGCTCCGCTCGGGCGAGCCTGCCCCAAGCGTGTGCGCCTAGTGCGGCGAAGTCGTCCCGGGCGGCGCGCAACGGGGCCCGGGACTCAAGGATGCGCTTGCGCCGACGCAGCCATGTGCCGTACGCCAGGTTCAACCGTGCCCGATGCACCGGCCAGTCGGTGAGATCCATGGCGAAGGCGTGCGCGAAGGCCGGACCGGCCTGCTCGTCGGCGGCCAGGACCGCAGTGGCGTAGGCGAGCGAGCGGTGCAACATCGGGGACGGCAACCGCGCTGCCCGCTCCCGAGCTCGGCTCATGATGTCCCGGACGTCTCGCTGCCGACCCGAGCGGACGGCGGCGTCCGCCAGGTCGGGCAGGGCCCACCCGGACATGTCGAGGTGGTGGGTGGGATCAGCCGGGTCGAAGATCCGGATGAGGATGTCGAGGGCCTCGTCGTGACGCCCGACGGCGTTCGCGGCTACACCTCGGGCATGCTGGGCGGCCTCCGCGGCGAACCGCACGCCGGCGACCAACGGACTGGCGAGCGCGCTGTCGGCGAGCCGGACCGCACTGTCGCTGTTGCCGCTCATCGCCTCGTGCAGGGCCCGGCTGGCCCGAGCGGCGACGACCCAGAAATGTTCGCCCGTTTCCTCCGCCAGCGCCTCGGCCTCCTCCGTGTCCGCCCGAACTTCCGGCCACCGGCCGAGCCACAGGCGGATGAAGCCGGCGGAGGCGAGAGTGCGGGCGAGCAGCGCGGCGCGTCCCTGAGCCCGATATCCCGCGGCGACGGTCGACAGGAACGACGATGCGGTGACAAAGTCACCCAGAATCATCGCCGCTCCGCCGAGGAAACGCATCCCCTCGATGTCGGTGCGATCCGGGACCAGGGTCGGCAACTCTCGTAGGACGCCTGGACCGCAAGCGTCCGGCTCGGCGTAGGCCCCGATCGCCAGTGCTCGTGGATCATCAGCGGGGAGTCCGAGTTTGCCGAGCACGGTGGTGACCCGTGCGCCGATCTCCGGTGGCAGGCATCCCCACCAGCAGCGTGAGGCGGCCCGCCAGCACAATGTGGCGGCCAGGTCGGGGTCACCCGCCGCATGGGCATCGAGCGCGAGATCGCAGAGCACGTCGATTCGTGCTCCGTCGCGCATGTCGCCCGGCTCGACGATGTCGCGGACCAGGCCGAGCCGGCCGCGATCAGTGGCGTCACCCTGCGCCGGGTCGGTCTTCGCCAGCAGGTACGCGGCGAACCGCCCGCCGTGCAGTTGCGAGGCCAGGTCGGCTGCCCGTAGCAGCAGGGACGAACGCCGGACAGGGTCGGCGGTGAGCTCGGCGGCCCGGTCAAGACCGGTGACGGCGACACCGAGGGCACCGCGATCGAGGGCACTTCCGGCAGCCGCCTCCAGTTCGCCACTGACATCCTCGTCGGGTCCGAGTGTCGCGGCGCTGCGGTGCCAGGCGCGCCGGTCCGGGTCCCGGGCCAGGGCGTCGGCGAGTACGGAGTGAACGGTGAGGCGGGCGATGTCGTCGACGGAGCGGTAGACCGCAGCGCGCACCAGAGGATGCCGGAAGCGCAACCGCTGTGCCTGGACCTGCAACAGGCCGGCGTCGATGGCCGGTTGGATCGCTTGCGCGGTCACCGCCGTACCGGTCAGTATCCCGGCGATGGACAGCAATGTCGGCAGTGGGCAACCTGTGTCGGCGGAGAACGCGGCCACGATCGCCCGGGTCGCGGCCGGCAACTGTGCGAAGCGATCGCTGAACGCGCTCTCCAGGCGTTCATTGAGCGGAAGTAGTTCCGGCAGGCCGGCGCCGCCGCCGGAGATGAACAGCCGGGGCAGCTCGACGAGGGCGAGCGGGTTCCCGGCAGCCTCCGACAGGACCCTCTTGCGCAGGTCCGGTGGCAGTCCAGGCGCGTGGTCGCGCAGGACGCATTGGGCGGCGTCGTCGTCGAGCTCGCTGAGGTGCAGTTGGGTCAGGCCGGTGCGGGTGAGCACATCGCCGTGCTGTGCCCGGACCGCCAGCACCGCCCCGATCGGCTCCACGGTCAGCCGACGTGCCACGAAGACGAGTACGTCGAGGGTCTCCGGGTCCAGCCAGTGTGCGTCCTCGGCCAGGATGAGCAGTGGGGTCCGCGCCGCGCAATGGCCCAGCAGTTCCAGCACCGCCAGCCCGACGGTGAACAGATCTGGGCGCGCGTCGTCTTCGCCGAAGGCTCCCCGTAGTGCGCGTTGCTGCCGGGACGTCAGCGCCTCGACGTCGCCCAGTAGCGGCGCCACGAGCTGATGCAGTCCAGCAAACGGTAGCGCCGCCTCGACCTCGGCGCCGCTCGTCTGGAGGACCGTCATGCCGGCGCGGGTCGCGACGCGCCGAGCTGCCGAGAGCAACATCGTCTTGCCGATCCCGGCATGGCCGCGTACGACCAGCGCGGCGCCGCGGCCAGCTCCGGCCTGACTGAGAAGATCTACAACGGTGGCGTACTCGCGGTCCCGGCCGTGCATGACGGCCGGGACGCCATCCACCTTCTGGATCAGCACCGCTCCTCCTTCGCCACCGGGCCCACCTGAGACGGCCATGCCGGGACCCGTTCGGCGAGCACGGTCGCATTACCGCGGCGGCGAAGGTGTTCTGGAGACGCACAGTTCTGACGCCTGTGTGCACAACGTGGCCTCAGTCGGCCGTCGTTGACCTCATCATCTGCCGGGGGGTGACGCCGAAGGCCGCGCGGAACCTGTTGGAGAAGAAACTCGGCGTGGAGAAACCCCAGGCCCGGGCTACCGCCGCAATGGATGTGTAGCGCGGGTGGGACGAGGTCAGGTCGGTGCGGGCGCCGATAAGACGCTGTTCGATGATCGACTGTTCCAGGCTCTGTCCGAGCGCCTCGTACAGCTTGTAGAGGGCGCGCACGGAAATGGCGTTCGCCGCGGCGATGCGTTCCGGCGTCAGGTCCGGATCTCGCAGGTTGTTGCGGACGTAGGACTCCACCCGCGCCTGCATCGAGGACTGCATGGCGTCACGCAACCGGCGGCCGTCGCCTGCCGCGGAGACAACCAGGGCCCGCATGAGTTCGGCCGAGGCGGCGCCCAGTTCGGCCGCTCCCGGGCTGCCGGCCAGCGTGTCCGCCCGCGCCGTCACCCGTTCGACATGGTCACGTACCAGTTCGTAGAGCGGACTTCCCCGAAGCTCCCGGGCGGCGGCGTGGATCATGTCGCGGGGAAGGCCGAGATGGTCCACGTCGACGTGGAGCGCATAGGAGGCGCCGGCGCCCTTCCAGCCATAGACGTACGGCAGGGACAGGTCGACCAGGAGGAGGTCACGCGGCCCGAACAGGCGCTCCTCACGAGCCCAGGCGATGTGGTTGTCGGTCCGCACCGGCAGGGCGAGAACGATCGAGGTCTCATTCTCCGCGCGGGACATCTTTGGCGTACGCCGCAACGTGGTGCCGGACGCGTCGATGTTGAAGACCTTCGCCGGACCGAGGTCGAAGACGGTCATCGTCGCGCGGATGGATGCCGGGTCCTCGAACGACGCCATGCTTGAGGAGCAGTTGGCGCTGACCGACGCCTGGAAAGCCTCGGCCCGCTCGCCGGACGGCAGCGACTGCGTGTCCAGAACCAGCATGACATCCCGTTACCTCTCAGTGTGCTCCAGTGAGCACGCGGTCAATAGCCCGCCTTGCGATGGGACGGTCCCGGTCTGACCGGCGTCGCCGTGTCGGGTGCACGCGTCGCCGCCACCTGCCCGCGTACGCGGGTCTTCCGGTCGGCTCCACCTGCTGCCACCGGGCCACTCCCGGCGGTGCCGAACGGCGCCGCCAGGGCGGTCAGATTCTACGCGGCTTCACGGTCGCCGGCCATGACCAGACCAGCGGTCGGCGGGATGCATGGACGGCGGCCCGTGCGCCGGTCCGGGCCGGTCACACGGGCCGACGTCCTCGTCTAGTGCGCGTACACCTCGAACTCCCAGAGCGAGAAGCCGAAACCGGTGGCCCGGGTGAGTCCCTGCATCCGGACGTAGCGGGCCGGGGTGGTGGCGAAGTCGAGTTGGTCCGTACCACCGTCGCCGGCCGTGGTCGACCAGACGGGTTGCCAGGCGGTGCCGTCGGTCGACACCTCCACCCGGTACGACCGCGCGTACGCCGCCTCCCAGGTCAGCACTGCCCGGCTCACCGGCCGTACCGAGCCGAGGTCGACGGTGATCCACTGGTTGTCCGACCAGGAACTCGCCCAGCGGGTGCCGAGGTCGCCGTCGACCGCACGGGCGGCACCGTTGCCGGACTGGGTGCTCGACGCGGTCACCGTACGCCCGGCGGCGAGGTTGGAGATGTCGTCTCCCCGGCCGGCCGGGAAGGAGACGACCTGCTGGTACGTCGGGCGGTTCTGCCAGGCGATGGTGGCGTGTTTGATCCCGCCGAGCGGCGACTGGATGATCGCGTCCGCGCACCACTGGTCGCCGGCCGAACAGGTCGCGTCCCCCGGGTAGGTGACGGACGCCTGCTGGGCGGCGGCGGTGCGTAGCGTGTCGAGCAGGATCTGCCGGCACGCCGCCAGGTTGCCGTTGCCGCAGTAGGTACGCCCCAGCCCGCCCTGCACCGGGTCGCCGAGGACGGCGCGCAGATCCTTGTCGACATAGCCCCACCAGCCGTACTGGAACGACGATCCCTTGTGTGCCTGGGCCTCGTTCGCCGAGGTCGGCAGGGTGGAGACGTCGCCGCGTTGGTGGCCGGAGGGGGACTCGTTGACCTGTTGCGCGTTCACCAGCGCCTGGTAGAGGTCGGCCCCGAGCGGGGCCTTGAACTGGCCGTTGACGAGCAGCGGCCACCAGGCGTCGAAGACCCGGATCGCGTCGGCGTGCTGGTACACCTTGGACCCGCTGGCGGTTTCCACCCGTAGGGCGCCCGCCTGCCGCCAGTTCTTCAACCGGGTCACCACGCCCGCCAGGTTGGCGTCGGTGACCGGTTGGCTCTCCAGCACCCGGATCAGCTCGTCGAGCACCTCGATGCCGCGCAGGTCGGTCTGCCCGGCGCGCTGCACCAGGCTGGTCAGCGAGGCCCGGTCGAACTTCTGCCCGGCGGCGAGCGCGGCCCGTACCGGCTTGTCCAGCAGGTCGCCCCGGTGCACGGCACCGAAGCTGAAGTTGCCGTCGGCGGCACCGAAGTCCTTGGCCTGCTTGTTGTTCCAACTGATGTAGTAGTCCTGGTCAACCGAGTTCGGGTGCGCGGCGGCCGGGAGGTAGGTCGCGGTGTTGGTCGCCGGGTCGAAGCCGACCCATTCGTACGCCGGTTCGGCCCGCTGCGGCAGGTTCGGGTTCGACCCGGTGGCCCGGAGCGGGTTGAGACCGGAGTTGAAGTACGCCGAGGAGTCGGAGTTGACGTAGAGCCAGTTGAACGCGTACCCGATGGTGGCCGCCGCGTCCTTGAACCCGGCGGTGGAACCCATCAGGGCCGGGTCGTTGAACATCTGGAACCCGATCGCCGAGTCGGCCTCGTGCCGGTAGGTCGAACGCAGCGACGTGAACGCGTACGGTTGGCCGCCGATCGTTCCCCGCCAGCCGACCAGCCCGAGCGCGGTACGCCAGGTGACGAGCCGGTACGAGCCGGCCGGCGTGCCGTCCGCCACGCTCGGGGTCCAGGAGTTGACGTGGGAGAGTTCCTCCATCGGCCGGCACTGGCCACGGAAGCGGTAGTGGTTGCTGGCCAGGGTCGGCGTGCTGCCGTCCGGGGTGCAGAGCGGAACCGCGTAGGTGTCGGTGATGTCCTGGATGGACGAGGTGGCGCTCCAGGCGTAGTCCTGTCCCCGGCCGAGGAGGACGTAGAAGCTGATTCCGGAGAAGGCGGCGCCCCGGGCGCTGATTCCCGGCCCCTGCAACTCCTGCACCATCAGCAGTTGGGGAGAGAAGTAGCCGGTCTGCGGGCCGAAGACGGCGACCGGGTGCCCGGTGGCGGAGTGCGCGGCGGAGATCACCGCCGCGTTCGACATGCCCCGGCTGGCCGGGGTGATGGTGAGTCCGGCCAGGGCGGCGGCGAGTTCGGACGGGCCACCGGTGGTGCTGGTCGCCGAACCGGTCTGGTCGGTGACGACCGGTTCGACCCGGGCGGAGCCGGCGTCGGGCAGCACCACGCTGGGCGCGTCCGGCGAGGCGGCGCCGTACGGGAAGCTCTGCCCGTCGTGCAGGGTCAGCACCGCCTCCGGGTCGTTCTCGGCCCGGAACGCGGCCCAGACCCTGTCTCCCTCGACGTTGCCGTACTTGGCGCGGGCGGCGATCCGGACCAGCGCCGACTGCATCTCGGTGCCGCCACCGCCGCCGAAGAGCCCGCCGACCACGCCGGCGATCGCGATCAGGTCGGTCATCTGGAACGGTTCGGGGCCGCCCGCGTTGGTGATCGCGTCCAGATGACCGGTGAGCACGTACTCGCCGGGACAGTTGCGTCCCGCCATGCAGACCCCGATGTACGCGTTGATCCCGTCGATGTACTCGCGTACGTCCTGGTAGAGCTGTTCGCCCCGGGGCCCGCGCTGGCGAAGTGCCACGACCTGGGCGGCCAGGTCCGCCTCCCGGTACGGCGAGTTGCGCCAGACGCTCTGCTCCAGTGCCCGGTTGCCGGGTGCGCCACCGGCGAACGGGGTCAGCGTGCCGCGTCCCACGTGCCGGAGCAGGTCCATGGTGAAGAGGCGGTCCTCGGCGCCGGCGTAGCCCGCGCCGTACATGGTGCCGCCCCGGGTGGTGCCGGTGATGTGCGGGATGCCGGTGGACCGGTCCCGGACGATCGTGACGTCGGAGCGGGGGGAGTAGGTCCGTTCGGCCTGGCCGGGTGGCACGCCGAAGGAGGCGTCGTTGAAGAAGTTCCCGATCTGGTCCTCGCGTAGCCCGGCGTAGCCGTACACCAGGTTGGCGTACTTGCCGAGCTGGTCACCGGAGTGCCGGGGCAGGGTGCCGAATGCCTGGTTGCCGAGCACCTCGATCAGGGTGGCGTTGCCGTTCTGGCCCGGCGGCAGAATGTCCGCGCACTCGCCGAGGCAGTAGTCGTCGGCCGCGAAGCTGGTGGTGCCGGCGCGATTCGGATCGGCGGCACTGGTGGTGGTGGCGCTGTTCCCGGTGGTGGCGGGAGCGGTTTCGCGGGCGGCCTGCGCGCCGGTGGCGGGAGCGACGAGGAGCGCGGCGGCGATCGTGGTGACCGCGACGGCGGCGACGGCCGTCGTCCGTCGGTACGGGGCACGTCGGTACATGCTGATCCTCCTGGCGGTGGGATCATTACATGAAGAAACTTCGGGTACCGGATGCTAACCGTTCACTCAGGACGTTGAAAAGACCTAACATCTTCGATACCTGTCGGACATCCTGCCCTGGTCCGAGCCGAGGGGTGAGCATGTCCGTCGCGCGCCGGCCATCTCGACGATCAACCTGTAGGGCACACGAAGGGGCGCACCCCCACCGGGTACGCCCCCTCCGGACACCGCCCCTCGGGTCGGCGGCGATCGTCGCAGCTAACTTCTGGCGGGGATCAGCAGGCTCCCCGGGATCACGCACACCGGCACGGTCGACTGGTAGTAAGCGACCAGGGCGTCTCGGTCGCGGTCAGGCTGCGCGACACCGATCTCCACGCACCCAAGTCCCGGCTGCGCCCCCACGCTCCGGATCTCGACACCGCGACCTTTCCAGTCGGCGATGTCTCCGCTGACGCTGGTCACGCCAGCGGCCAGCTCGTCCGCACTAAGAGGCACCTCGCGTAGCCACAGCCGTTGCTCCGGTACGACCGCTCGTACTGCTGCGGTGAACCTGGAGGACTCACGGCTGTGTACGAGCAGCCGGTTTCCGGAGATGTCGGTCTCCACCCCGGCGTACACGGCCATCGCCGTGATGTCGCGGCTACAAACTGCATCGCGAATGTGGCGATGAGGGGGTAGGTGGGGCGATGTTCGATGGGCTCGGGCTTCCACCCACGGTCCCGAACCGCCGGAGGTCGCCGTTCACCACCCGGCCCGGCGGCCTCTCGGATGACCCGGTCAGCGGTCCGATCTCTCGGGCAGCGCCGCCACCGCCGCCGCTACCGCCTGATCCAGGGTCCCGGCCTGCCGCGACACCTCACTCCAACTGTTGACCACACGGTAGTCGCCCGCCGGATTGCGCTCGATCCTCACGCTTCCCGCGCTCCGGTTCTCGGCGTCCAGTTCGAGGCGCAGGAGCGTGAAGTGGGAGACGGTGGGGAACAGCTCGCGTAACCGCTCGTTCTCGTGTGCGGCCCGCAATAGGGGACGGATTTCGTCCAGATCCGCATCTTGCAGCAGAGTCTGCCACTGAACCGGAACGTGATCGCCGCGCTCGTACGCCTCCTCGATCGGACGGTAGGACATGAACGGGAATGTACTCGCGAGTTCGCTCAGCATCGCCCCTCCACGCCACAGTTCCGCTACCCGCAACACGTCCAACAGGTCATCGGTCTCGCCTCGCGCCCACTTATGACTCCGATGCGAGAGCACGATGTAGAAGGAGCGCCGCCCGGGGACCACCTGCACCCCGATTCCACCACGCGGCGAATCGATGGTCGCGAAGAACAGCGGCCCGAACTCCGAAGCGGAGATGTCGCCGACGTCAATCCCTCGACGCCGAGCAAGCCCTCGTAACGCCAACGCGAGCCCCCCAGCCTCGACGACGTCCGGGTAGAGACTCTCGTCAAGCGTCGCGGCCGGGTCGTCTCCCACCATGTGCCCTCTCACCTCGGAAACCAACGGACTCGTCACGTGAACGAGCGAGAAACACCTTACTCCTCCCACCAACGGAACGGGAAACAGCGTTCCGGCTTGGGAACCGAAAGACGCGGGTCCGGGCAACGGTGTGCTTTCCAGTCGGGCTCCGACCACCTCGGGACGTCACCCGCCTTGTCGTAGAACAAGACGCTGTCCCAACTCCGTCCATCCTGGATGATGGCCTTCACGATCCACACCATCTCCTCCTCGGTGGCGCGCATCACTCCGTCCGGCGCGGTGACCGCCCGGTCGAGCACCTCCTAAGTGTCCAATTGCGTTGGCCAGGACGGCTGAAAGGGGCTAAAGCAGAGGTCAACGGTGTAGACGGTGATGTCGGCGCGGCCGGAAAACCTGATCTGCGGCAGCGCACTGCTCACGTGGAGGCGCCAGTGCATTTGGGTCCGCCGGCTGTACGGCTCGATTCTGGTGCCGTCCAACGACAACTTGCCCTCCGCGTAGCCGAGGCCGGCCAGCGCCTCACGGGCCTCGGTGCCGTCGGAGCGGCGGATGAGCAGGTCCAGGTCATGCATCCGGCGCTTGCCAGCGTCGTGATACACACGCTCGATGAGGGACGGATCCTTTCGGACGGCGAACGGCACGCCCGCTGCGGGTTGTGCCATTCCAACGGGAGGACGCTCAGCTTGGAGCCTCCGCCGAACCGCTGCCAGTCGCTGTGCAGGAAGTCCGAGTGGGACGTCGACGATCGCCCGGGACCAGTCGATACGACCGGCCGCGTTCAACTCGGCCAGTAGTAGTCGATGCAGCCGGTCGAACACGCCGGCGTCGGTCCACCGGCGCAGTCTGCGCAGCAGGTCATCCCAGAGCCGAAGCCCAACTCCTGGGGTAGGTCCTCCCACCCGATTCCGGTATGCAGCACGAACAAATCCCTTGTAGGCAGAGCCGATCCGGCACCGGTCGCGAGCCGGGTGATCGCCGCGGCCAGGGCGGAAGTACCGGCTCGACCAGATTCCACAAGTCGTCATCGATGACCCACGGCTTGCCCACGCCATGTGGAACGACTCGAACCGGCCACCGTCACGCTCGCCACCATCGATCGACAAGATCTTGTTAGGAGCTTTAAGGACGTAGCTGCTAGTTTCACCCGTGATCTTGCTCCACGGCCGTGGCCAAAGAGTATCTGCCCTGATTTATGGAGATCTTGATGGAGCTTCATCGTCGTCGTCCCCACCTCTTCTGGATCGCCTTTATCCTCGTGGGGGGCATCCTCGGCATTTGGGCTTCCCAGAATGGATGGGGGCTGAGAATCCTGATCGTGCCGTTGGGTTCGGGAGCGCTGCTTGTCGTCAGCCTGATCATGGTTCTGGGCGCTCTTGCCGGTCTTGCCAGTACTCTGCGTCCCGCGCCGATTGTGCTGGATGAGACGGGACTCCGGCTGCGCGCGGAAGGCATTAACCAGTTGGTACCGTGGGCATCGATTGACGCGTTGATACTTGAGCCGCGCCACGGGGCGTCGGACAACAGCAGTGGGCCGCGGCTGCTGTTGGTGCCGTCGGCAGACGCCGATCTGGGCACCGTGGCGGAATATCAGAACAAGGTCGACGGTCGCCCCTCCATCATCCTGCTGCCGATTGACTCGCTTCGCGCATCACAAGATCAAGTAGTTCAGGCGCTCGCTACGTACGCAGGACAGCGGTTCATTAACGGGGCCTCGGACTCAGCGGTCGAGACGGAATCCTCAGCCAGCGCGACCTGAGCTGAGAGGGCGCACGAAAGGGGGCGCACCCCATCGGGTACGCCCCCTTCGGACACCGCCCCTTGGGTCGGCGGCGATCAGCGGGTCAGGAAAACCCCGGAGACGACATCCGCCGGAGCGGACGGTGCAATACGCAACACCGCTGCGGCGACACGTAACGCCCGATCCACCGCGCCCGTCTTCGTTACCCGCCGCCCGGCAACCAACTCGTCCCGCGCATCAACCGCGCCTGGTGAGAGGTTGTAGGTGACCTTCGTCAACCCCGGCCCATCGTCCCCATCGGTCACGGGGAAACTACCAACCGATCAACCCGGGCCGTTGCTGCGGTTCGGGGTACTCCGTGTTCCGGCCGGCACGTACCTCCATTGCCCAGGCGAGCTGGGCGCAGCCGTCCGGGGTGCAGCAGGCGCAGGTGCCGGGGGCGTAGGAGGTGCCCCGGTCCTCGTGCTGGGAGATGGTCATCGTGGCCGCCTCCCAGGTCGCGGCGCGGGTCAGCGGTTCATCGATGCGGCTCATGATCCCGCCAGCGCCACGAGCGCGGTCAGGATGGCCTTAGCCTCCACCAGTACCTCCGCGCACGGTGGGTGCGCTGGCACCGACTCCCACGCGCATTCCAGCCAGTGGCCGGTAACCCACACCTGGGTTCCGTTCGGGTCCGACCGGTCCCTGTGAACCCGCAGGACCCGAACGTTCGAGGTCAACGTCTGAGGCGTCCGCCCGTCGGACCAGTCTCTCGGCGCCAGGTGCACCACCGTGCCGTCGGGGACTGCGGGCAGGTCACCGACCGTGACCGGTCGTGTTCCGCTCTCGGCGGCGCGTTCAACCGCGAGCATCACCGGGTCGGCGAGCATCCGGGTGGCCCACGCCAACCGGCCGCATTTGCCCCGCCGGAACGCCGGGCACAGTCCGCATTCCTGCTCGTTGAGGTGCGCCTCGACGATGGCCCGAGCGTTGCCGAGCATCGCGGGCCAGACCTGCGGGGGCATGATCGTCCCGTGTGGGCGGGAGTCGCGCACTGCCGTCATCCGATCCTCCGCCAACGCCGCCCGCAGTTGTGGTGAATCAGCGACTGGGCGTGCGGGGTGCCGGATCGTCCCATCGCCATCGAGATGGCGATGAGGCGAGCCACATCGGAGAGGGGTTCGACCACCGGCTGCGGGAGCGACGACGGCTCAGGGTGCGGTGGGGTATCCGCTCCGGGCGCCGGCCAGTCTTCGGGCGCCTCTCCGTCGTTGAAGTACTTCCGCCAACTGCTGTTCGCCATTCGCCCACCTCTGCCACGGGGTGGGGAGGATGACGACCGTCTGCTTCCCCACCAAAGGGTTGGCGCCGGGCCCACCACGGGGGAAGTCGGCCCGGCGCCGATCGGGAGGCGTTGCGGCGGAACAGCCTGTGGGGCTATGAACGGGTGTTGCCGCCGCAGCGCCTACTCCGATCGTCCCCAGACGATCACAGAAGGTGAAGGGACAGTGTGTACCACTTCGCGTACTCGTCGCCCCAAGTAGTACGTGGCGTACAGGTTCCTTTTGCTTAAACGTCTACACCCACCAGCTTGGCCAGGTCCGCCATTTCCTGCGTCATCGCCCGGCGTCGCACATCCCGGATGGACTCGACGATGTCGCGGGCGTACCGCTGCTGGCGGATCCAGGCTGGGGCTTGTTCACGAATCTCCAGCAGCACCCCGGTTGCCTCGGCGTACTGCCCGGTCTGGGCGTACGACGACGCGACGTCGAGACGGTGCCGCTGCCGAGAGGACGGGGTGACCTGTCGGGACCGTTCAACGTCGGCGGAGAGCACCAACGCCTGATCCGGGCGGCCCGCGATCACCGCAGCCTCTACCCTCATCATCGCCACTGACCCGGTCGACAAATCTATCCCGCCGGTCGCAATGACCTCGTCGGTTTGGTCGCCAAGGCGCTGCGCCGCCGTGGCCGCAAGGTCGAGCATCTGACCGGCGTCGGCGTCCCGGTTGTCCCGGACCGCAGCGGCAGCGGCGCGCACGTACATCTCACCCCAGAGCGCGACTTCGGCTGGTCGGGTTCGAGACATGCGCGGTTCGATCCGGTCGGCCGTTTCGATTGCCAACTGCTCAGTCTCGCCGAGTCGCCCTTGCCGCAACAGCAGCCAGCACATGGGTCCGATGGCTGCGGCGCCGGTGAGTTCGTCGCCGGACTGGTCGGCGTGCTCAAGGGCTAACGTCAAGGCGGCGTGGGCGAGGTCGACTTGACGCATCTGGATCATCAAGCGGCCAGCGAGCTGGTGTGCACGGGCCGCCAGGATGTGCGCGGTCAGGCGCTCATCCCCGTCGGTGATGTCGACGAGCATGCGTGCCTCGCCGAGCAGGCCGGGCAGGGCCAGCAGCGTGTTCGTGTAGTCGTTGGCGTGATACATGCTGTTCGCGGCCATGATCGCGTCTCGAACGTCGTCCAGGGCGGGGGCGGTCTGTTCGGGCCCGGCCTCAATGAGCTGCCCGCCGAGGCCGCGTACCGGGGTGAGTGCCCGGCGCATGTCGACGAGGCCGAGTGGTATCGAGTCCGGCTCCCGGTTGGCCGCGCCTCGTGCCACGTTGCCGAGCAGCATGGATGTGGCGACACCAAGCACTCGGGCGATCTTGTTCAATGTCGACATCCGCGCGGCGGTGCGCTCGTTCCGCTCCAGCTTGCGGATCGTTTCGACGCTGAGCCCGGCGGATTCCGCGAGGTGTTCTTGCGTCATGGCTCGCTGTTTGCGAATCCGAGCGATGTTGTCCCCGATGGTGTGCACGTGTCTGCCCTCCTGGACGAGGGTGAGGTACAGGACCCTGGACGGTCCCGTTAGGTGTTGTCGACGGTACTGCTCGTGGTTGACGCCTGCTAGCCAGACACCGGCGCGCATTGAGGGGCCAGCCCCTCTCGCGTTTCCTGGACGAGCTACCCGAGCAGGGCACCGGCGAGGAGTGGCGGCTGCAGGTCATCGCCACCCCGATCGTCGCGGGGTCTACGGAGTGCCTGGAGTGGCTCGGGCAAGCAGTCGCCGCTGCCGAGCCCACCTCGTAGCTACGGCCGGTACGCGAGCACTTCGGAGTTCGTTACCAGCACGAAGAACGGCGACCCGGCCGCCGGAGAGCCGGCCGGCCAGGTCGCCGTCGAAGTGGTGGCGCGTCCCGTGGAGCGATCCACGGGACGCGCCAACCGGTGTTGCTCAGCCGGCGTGGTACGCCCGGATGATCGTCTGCTCGATGCCGCTGCCACCGTTCGCGCCAGCCTTCACCCGGAGCGAGACGGCCTGTCCGGCCTTGACCTTCGGCAGTTCGGCGCGGTAGTCGTCGCCATCCCGGTTCACCCGGGCGGAGTGCCACGTGGCGCCGTCGTCGGTCGAGGTCCAGACCTGGAACGACTCCACCCGCTGGTTCGGTACGCCGTTCGCCTGCCGGACGTGGAAGCTGGCCGCGCCACTCGTCGGGTGGTTGGCCGCGTCCAGCGGCAGCGCGTAGTCGACCGAGAGCAGCGGCAGCGGAGCGCTGCGGGTGCCGCTCGGGCCGGCCGACCGGAACGTCCACGACGTGCTGATCTTGGTCGAGATCGGCAGGATCAGTCCGGTCTCGACGTCGAAGGTCAACCGGTAGTCCGCGGCGGAGCTGGGTACGGTGAAGTCGGCCAGCGATGCCGCCCGCTCCTCGACCAGTTTCCCGTTCCGGTAGAGGGCCAGCTTGCGGTTGACCCCGATCGTCCCGGCCGCCAAACAGTCGGCCCGCTGGTGCTGGTCGGTGAGCATGACCAGGTCCACGTGCAGGTTGCCGCTGGTCCGCGACGGTGCGGAGGCGCAGGAGAACTCGGCGCCCGACGGGTCGTCGTACCAGTCCGAGTGCAGCGGCTGCCGCGCCCAGATCTTGGACTGCTTGCTGCCCGCCTTGTAGACGCGGTCGCCTTCGGCGGCGGTGAGCCCGCCGTAGACCCCTTCGTCCTTCCAGACGTAACCGGCCGTAACGTAGTCGGTCCGGTTCACCGGCAGGTCGTACGTGCGGTTCTGGAGCACGAACGCGTACCCGTCCGAGGTGTAGCCGGTACGCCGCAGCGAGGTGACCATCCCGTCCGAGTCCAGCTGGTTGAACCGCTGGTCGATCCGGGCGAACCGGGACTGCTCCTTCTTGTCCACCCGGTACGTCAGATTCGCCGGCACGCCCTTGTCGTACGCGTGGACCAGGTCGTAGTGCGCGGGAGTGCCCGACTTACCGGTGGTGTCCAGGGAGAAGCCCGCGTAGGCCTGGAAGGTACCGATCCCGGGCCGGTCCATCGGCTCCACCGACACCTTCGCCAGGTTGCCGAATCCGGTGGTGCTCTGGGTCCAGCGCAGACCGTTACGCGAGGTCTGGACGGTGGTGAACTGGGTGGTGCTGCTGGTGGTGGCGACCTTCTCCACCGTGGCGGTCACCGGCTTCGCCCGTGCCGGGTCCAGCGTCATGACGCGGTCGGCGGTGATGGCGACGTCCGGGTCACCGACGATCAACCCCTGCTGGTTGTCGGTCGCCGGGTCGTAGACGGTGTAGGCGCCGGTCACCGCGTACCGGCCGGCGGGCACCCGCATGGTGACGGTCGTACCGGGGGTGGTGAAGTCGCCGCCGCCGTAGACGGTCGGGTCGTCGAGGTTGGTCACCAGTACGCCGACCCAGTCGCTTCCGCCTTCGGGCAGGTTCCTGGTCGCGACCGTCTTGATGGTCAGGTCGTAGCTCGGCGCCTCCACGTAGAAGGTGACCGGCGTGGTCGACACGAGCTTGCCGTGGGAACGGGCGGTGACGACTGCGGTGTACAGGCCCGGCTTCCCGGCCAGTTCCGAGCGGTCGATCCGCAGCGTGGTGCCGGCGGAGGAGCCCCGCTTGAGACGTACCCGGTCCTCGGAGAGCGACGCGGTGTGACGCGGTGCCTTGGCTCCGGAGTGGTCGGTGACGGTGACGTCGAGGTCCAGCTCGGTGTTGGCCGAGTTCGAGTCACCGGTCCAGCTCAGGTTCGTGGTGCTGGACCCCTTCTGCGGGTACGGGAACGTACCGAGCGCCACCACCGGCTGGTTGCTGACGGGGCCGGAGAGCGCCCGCGCGGCGTTCAGCCGACCGGCGCCGACGGCGTACGGGTCCGCGTCCGGCATCGGGTCGGCGGCGCCGACCAGCGCGGCCTTGAGCCGGTCGGCGGCCCAGTCCGGGTGGCGCTGGGCGAGCAGTGCCGCGGCGCCGGCGACGTGCGGCGCCGCCATGGAGGTGCCGTCGGAGCTGGTGTAGTACTGGTCGACCGGGGCGCCCATCGTGGTGCCGCTGGCCCGGCCGGCGACGATGCCGACGCCCGGTGCCACCAGTTCCGGCTTGGCCGCGTGGGTGTTGAGCATCGGCCCTCGGCTGGAGAACTCCGCCAGCTTGTCGTTGTCGTCGACTGCGCCGACGGTCAACGCGGAGCGGGCGGAGCCGGGCGCGGAGATCGCGCCGCCGTTGTTGCCGGCGGAGGTCACGAAGAGCGCGCCGGTCTGCTTCGAGAGGGCGTCGACGGCGAGCGCGAGCGGGTCGGACCCGTCGCTTGCTTCCTCGCCGCCGAGGCTCATGTTGACCACGTCGGCGCGGGCGGCTGCCCACTCCATGCCGGCGATGATTCCCGAGTCGTCACCGAAGCCGTCGTCGTCGAGAACCTTGCCGATGACCAGGCGGGCGCCGGGCGCGACACCGCGGCGCTGGCCGTGCGAGGCCGCCCCGGTGCCGGCGATGGTGGTGGCGACGTGCGTGCCGTGGCCCTTGTGGTCGACGGCGTCGCCGCCTTCGACGGTGAAGTCGGCCCGGTCGACGATCTGACCGGCCAGGTCCGGGTGGGTGAAGTCGGCGCCGGTGTCGAGTACGGCGACCCGGGTGCCCTTGCCGGTGTAGCCGGCGTCCCATGCCTCGGGAGCGGAGACCTGACGCAGGTTGCGGTCGAGGTCCTTGGTGAGTGTGGTGGCCTGGACCTTACGGTCGAGCCAGACCTTCGCGGCCCCCGCGAGCAGGCTGTCGCCGGCTGCCTTCGCGGTGGCGGGGGTCTTCTTCGGTACGTGACCGGCGACCGCCCCGATGCTCGACAGTTGCCGTACGTCGCCGAGGGCCGCCACCCGTGCGTTCGCCTTCGGCTGCACGATCAGCGGGAGGTCGGGGGTGCTCGCGTCGTCGTAACCGTCGTGGATGAGCGCGGTGACGTCGAAGAGAGTCGGGTCAAAAACCGGGCCGATCTGCGCCGCGACGCTGGCCGGGGTCACGTGCACGTGCCCGTCGGGGCCGCAGCTCTGCTGGACCACACCGTTCGGGTTCACCGGATCGACGGTGACCCGGGGACAACCGGTCCCGGTGGTCTCGACGGTCACCACGTCCCCGGTCAACAGGGTGACGGTGTACGTCTTGCCCTGGGGGGCGGTGCCCTCGTCGGCCAGGCTGGGGCTGCTCGGCACGAGGCCCGCCATGGTGGCGACCAGTGTTACCGCGGGTAGCCACCGCATTTTCCTGAGCATTCTGCTCCTTTGTGTACTATCGGCCGCTTCGTGTGGCACGGTCATGATCATATGCAGGTGAAGTGTTACTTGATCACGACGAGGGTGTTAAATCCGATCGCGCCACCCCCGGTCCGGGCACCACAATGCGCTGGTGAACGCCCCAGTCGATGCTATGGTCGCCGGTCTGCTCGCCGGCTACGGAGTGGCCATTCCATTCGGCGCCATCTCTGTCCTGGTTGTCGCCCTGACCGCCCGTACCTCGTTCCGGGTCGGTGCCGGCGCCGGGCTCGGGGTGGCCACGGCGGACGGCCTCTACGCGGGAGTCGCGGTGCTCGGTGGCACCGCGCTGGCCGGGGTGATCGAGCCGATCGCCGGACCGCTTCGGCTGCTCGCGGCGGGGATCCTGCTGGTGCTGGCCGCCCAGACCGTGGCCCGCGCGTTCCGGCAGTACCGTGACCCGTCGACCCCGGTGCGCGACGGCCGGGGTCTGACCACGCCGGGCCGGGCCTTCGCCGGGGTACTCGCGCTGACCCTGCTCAACCCGACCACGATCCTCTACTTCGGCGCGCTCATCCTCGGCCGGCAGGCATCCGCTCCCTTCACTCCCACCGACGCGGCCATCTTCGTGGCGGCCGTGCTGGCCGCCTCGGCGAGCTGGCAGCTACTGGTCGCCGGCGGCGGATCGTTGCTCGGTCGGGCGCTGGCCAGTCCCCGGGGCAGGCTCGGCACCGCGCTCGGGTCGAGCGCGCTGATCGTGCTGCTCGCCCTGCGCCTGTTGACCGCCGACTGAGCCCGGTCCTCCTGCTGGCCAGCCCGGTGCCGTACGGTCGGGGGATGAGCAGCCGACCCGCCGCCGGCGGCGGCCGGTGGGTCGACGTCGACCCGGTCCGGGTCGCCCGTTGGATCGACGGCTTCACCGCCCGGCACGGTCCGCCCGAGGTCACCCCGACCGGGTACGGTCTCCTGCTCGCCGCGCCGGACGGTGCCACCGCCGAACTGCACCACCCGCCCGGTACGCCGCCGACCACCGATCTGCCCGGCTTCCTGGCCGAGGCCACCGCCGCCCGTCGACTCGGTCTGGTGCTGGCGCGCAAGGGAGCGGTGGCGGTCGGCATCGCCGACGGGAGCGAACTGCGGACCTCGAAGGTGGACAGCCGGTACGTGCAGGGGCGCACCGCCGCCGGGGGCTGGTCCCAGCAGCGGTTCGCACGGCGCCGGGACAACCAGGCGAAGGCGGCGATGGCCGACGGTGTGGACCTGGCCCTGCGGCTGCTGCTGCCGGAGGTCGGCAGCCTCGACGCGGTGGTCGCCGGTGGGGACCGGCGGGCGATCGACACGATCCTGGCCGACCGGCGGCTCGCCCCGGTGGCCGCGCTCCGTGCCGAGCGCCTGCTCGACGTCCCCGAGCCGAGGCGCGCGGTGCTGGTCGACTCGATCGCCGCCGCCCGGGCCGTACGGGTGCTGGTCCGCGATCCGCAGGGTGCGGAATCCGCCGGGTCCGGATAGCGCACGCCGGGCGTACTGGCTACCCTCCCGCCATGGCTCCGCGCGCCCGTAACCGGTCCCGCTCCGATTCCGTCGCCGCCGTGGCGAGGCCGTGGACGGACCAGGAGGTACGCCGACCGCTGGTGACGGTTGCCGCGCTGACGCTGGCGCTCCTGCTCGGTGGGCTCGGCATCGGCGGGTTCTTCCTGTTCCGGCCGGATCAGGAGCCGGAGGCGGCGGCCCGGATCGCGATCGACTCCTTCGTCCAGCGGTTGATCGTCGGCAACTATGGCGGGGCGTACGACCAGCTCTGCTCGGACACCCGCCAGCGGCTGGACCGGGAGCAGTTCGCCGCCGACATCGGTGGCCGGCCGGCGGTGCGCTCGTACCAGATCGACAAGATCGAGAAGTCCGGCCGGACCTTCTCGATCAGCGTCACCCTGGCTGACCCGAGCGGGGCGAGCGAGGCCCACGTCTACCGGGTGGTCGAGGACCGGGGGAGCTGGCGGATCTGCGGAGACCCGATCCCGGCCTGAGTGCGCGTGCCGGCTGACCTGTGGCTACGTGATCGAGTGATCATGGTGGCAAAACCGACGAAAGCTCGACCGGGCGGCCCGGTACACTGGGTGCCGTGCTGCTCTGCGAAGGCTGAACCGCCCCGCACCGGGGGGACGTCGTTCCCGCCGGTGCTCCCGTGTGCCTGAGTCAGCCTTCGACCCCGAGAGTGAGTCCCACGACATGATCACCGTTTCCGGACTGGAACTGCGCGCTGGCGCCCGGATCCTGCTCTCCGACACGACGCTGCGGGTCCAGCCGGGCGACCGGATCGGCCTGGTCGGGCGTAACGGCGCGGGCAAGACCACCACCCTCAAGGTGCTCGCCGGTGAGGGACAGCCGTACTCCGGTGAGATCGACCGCCGGGGTGCGGTCGGTTACCTGCCGCAGGACCCGCGCACCGGCGACCTGCAGGTCACCGCCCGGGACCGGGTGCTCTCCGCCCGAGGGCTGGATGTGCTGATGGCGCAAATGGCGGAGATCGAGGCAAAGCTCGCGATCTCCCCGGAGGAGCGCCTGGTACGCCGCTACGGCGCCCTCGAAGACCAGTTCGCCTCCCTCGGTGGGTACGCCGCCGAGGCCGAGGCGGCCCGGATCTGCGCCAACCTCGGTCTGCCCGACCGGGTGCTCGCCCAGACGATCGGCACCCTCTCCGGTGGTCAGCGACGCCGGATCGAGCTGGCCCGGATCCTGTTCCGGGACGCGGCCGAGAACGGTGGCGGCATCCTGCTCCTCGACGAGCCGACCAACCACCTCGACGCCGACTCGATCACCTGGCTGCGCGGGTTCCTCGCCGGACACAAGGGCGGACTGATCGTTATCAGTCACGATGCCTCGCTGCTGGAGGCCGTGGTCAACAAGGTCTGGTTCCTGGACGCCACCCGTTCCGTGGTCGACGTCTACAACGTCGGCTGGAAGACGTACCAGGAGCAGCGGGAGACGGACGAACGGCGGCGCCGCCGCGAGCGGGCCAACGCGGAGAAGAAGGCCGGCGCGCTGATGGCGCAGGCCGACAAGATGCGGGCCAAGGCGACCAAGACCGTGGCCGCACAGAACATGGCCCGTCGGGCCGAGAAGCTCCTCTCCGGTCTGGAGGAGTCCCGGGTCGCGGACAAGGTGGCGAAGGTACGGTTCCCGAGCCCCGCACCGTGTGGCAAGACCCCGCTGACCGCCGCCGGGCTCTCCAAGTCGTACGGCTCGCTGGAGATCTTCACCGACGTCAACGTGGCGGTCGACCGGGGATCCCGGGTGGCGATCCTGGGGCTGAACGGTGCCGGCAAGACGACCCTGCTGCGGATGCTCGGGGGTTTGTTGAAACCGGACACCGGGGAGATCCGTCCGGGTCACGGCCTGCGGCTCGGCTATTACGCCCAGGAGCACGAGACCCTGGACGTGGACCGGAGCGTGCTTGAGCACATGCGCAGCGCCGCCTTTGAGCAGTCGGACACCGACCTGCGCAAGATCCTCGGCGCGTTCCTCTTCTCCGGCGACGACGTGGACAAGCCGGCCGGGGTGCTCTCCGGTGGGGAGAAGACCCGGCTGGCGCTTGCCACGCTGGTCTGTTCCGGCGCGAACGTACTCCTGCTCGACGAGCCCACGAACAACCTCGACCCGGTCAGCCGGGAACAGGTGCTGGACGCGATTGCCCGCTATCCCGGCGCGATCGTGCTGGTGACGCACGATCCGGGTGCGGTGCTGGCGCTCAAGCCGGACCGGGCGATCCTGCTGCCCGACGGCGACGAGGACGCCTGGAGCGACGATCTGCTGGAACTGGTGGAGCTGGCCTGAGTCGGCCCGTGCCGACCACCCGACCGCGATAGCGCTCGGGTGGTCGGCGCACGCGGTCAGCCAGAGTACGTGGTGAATGCCGGTAGCTCTCTGGCGGCTGTACCGGAACGGTCGGTCACAGGATCGGGTGTACGGACATCGGCACCCTGAAGAACACGCCCCGCGTCCTGCCTGCACCTTTCCCCGGAAGCGCAATCGTCTAATCGGGAAATTGACACTGCTGTGCGTGTCGGTTGGCGAAGAGTTGATATCTGGCGCATGATCGTTCGAGGCGGTCTAATAGGTGGGACCGTATCGAACCGCACAGTCTGGGACGTGAGGAATCAACATGGCAGCCACCGGCACAGCCACCAGCACTGAGAAAGGTCGCCGGATCGTCGGAGCCGAGCGTCAGACGCTCGCCAAGGACCTGGTCAAGCGGTACACGTCCGGCGAGAGCATTCGCGCCCTGGCGGCCTCGACGGGCCGTTCCTATGGGTTCATCCACCGGGTGCTCACGGAGTCGGGCGTTCAGTTGCGCCAGCGCGGCGGAGCTCGTCGTCGCAAGAAGGCGTGACCCGCTTCTCAGCCTGGCCCGCGCCCCGCGCAGTGGGGACTCCTGGTGACCGCTGACAGCGGGGTGCGGCTGGAATGCGACGGGCCGGTGGCGACGGTGACGTTGTGCCGGCCCGACGTGCTCAACGCGCAGACGCCCGCGATGTGGCGGGCGATGCGTGAGTTCGCCCGCGACCTGCCCGGAAACGTGCGTGTCGTCGTGGTGTGCGGTGAGGGTCGGGCGTTCTCGGCCGGTCTGGATCGCGCTGTTGTCGGCGCCACCGGGCCGGACTCGTTCGCCGCGCTCGCCGCCTTACCGCCCGAGCAGGCGGCGGAGCGGATCGCGGAGTTCCAGGCGGCCTTCACCTGGCTGCACCGACCCGACCTGATCTCGGTCGCGGCCGTGCAGGGGCATGCGATCGGCGCGGGTTTCCAACTCGCGCTCGCCTGTGACCTGCGGGTGTTGGCCGACGACGCCAGCCTGGCGATGGCCGAGGTGACCCTCGGCCTGGTGCCGGACCTGGCCGGCACGAAGCGCCTGGTCGACCTGGTCGGCTACGCCCGTGCGCTGGAGGTCTGTGTGACCGGGCGCCGCCTGGACGCGACCGAGGCGGCCCGGATGGGGTTGGCCACGGTCGTGGTGCCCGCTGCCGAGCTGAACAACACCGTGCGCGACCTGACCGCGGCCGTACTGGCCGGGGACCGGAACGCGGTGATCGAGATCAAGGCGCTCCTCGCCGGCGCCGCCGGACGTTCTCCGAGTGATCAACAACGGGCAGAACGTGAGGCCCAGATGCGCCGTATAGGCGAACTGGCCGGGCGCGGCGAGTAATTATGGAAATTGTAAGGAGCAGTCGGGAAGAGATAACTTACCTCTTGAGTTGACTTAAGCGTCGTACGGAATCGGATCGACCCGGTCGGCGACAATTAGCGACACGGAGGTGACGGGTGTCCAACCCGATGGCTGGCGGCGGCATGGGCGGCTGGAGCACCCTGCGTTCGATGCGGAGCCGGGACGAGGTCCGGAGCCACCAGTTGAGCCGGGGGGCAACCCGTCGGATCGTCGCCTTCGCCCGGCCGTACCGGCGGGACATCGTGGTCTTCCTGATCACCGTCGTGCTGGCCGCCGTGATCGGTGTCGCCACCCCGGTACTCGCCGGGGACGTGATCAACACCATCACCAAGGGCGGCACGGACGCCGGCGGGATCATCGTCCGGCTGGCCCTGCTCATCGCCGGGCTCGCCGTCGCCGACGCGCTGCTCTCGCTGGCCCAGCGCTGGTACTCGGCCCGGATCGGCGAGGGCATCATCCTCGACCTGCGCACCCGGGTCTACGACCACGTGCAGCGGATGCCGCTGCAGTTCTTCACCCGTACCCAGACCGGCGCACTGGTCAGCCGGCTCAACAACGACGTACAGGGCGCCCAGCGGGCGTTCACCTCGACGCTCTCCGGCGTGGTCAGCAACATCATCCAGCTCGTGCTCACCGCCGTCGTGATGTTCACCCTCTCCTGGCAGATCACCGTGCTGTCGCTGCTGCTCCTACCGATCTTCGTCATCCCGGCGCGCCGGGTCGGCAAGCGGCTCGCCGAGATCACCCGGGAGGCGTACAACCTCGACGCCAAGATGAACGCCACCATGACCGAACGGTTCGGCGTCTCCGGCGCGCTCCTGGTCAAGCTCTTCGGCAAGCCCGAGGACGAGGCCCGGCGGTTCGCCGAGCGGGCCGACCGGGTACGTGACATCGGGGTGCAGACCGCGATGTACTCACGCACGTTCTTCGTCGCGATGCTGCTCGTCGCCTCCCTGGCCCAGGCGCTCACCTACGGCCTCGGCGGCTGGCTCGCCGTCACCGGCTCGGTCAGCGCCGGCACCGTCGTCACCCTCGCCCTGCTCCTCACCCGCCTCTACGGCCCGCTGACCGCGCTCTCCAACGTCCGGGTGGACGTGATGAGCGCGCTCGTCTCCTTCGACCGGGTCTTCGAGGTGCTGGACCTGAAGCCGTCCATCGCCGAGAAGCCGGACGCGGTCACCATCCCGGCCGGCTCCGGCCGGCTGGAGTTCCGCGACGTACGGTTCCGTTACCCGAGCGCCGCCGAGGTCTCGCTCGCCTCCCTGGAGGACGTCGCCGCGCTCGACCGTACGGTCTCCGAACCGGTCCTGCGGGGAGTCTCCTTCACCGTCGAGCCCGGACAGATGGTCGCCCTCGTCGGCCCCTCGGGCGCCGGCAAGTCGACCACCTCGATGCTGGTCTCCCGCGTCTACGACGTCACCGACGGCGAGGTACGGGTCGGCGGCGTCGACGTACGGGACGCCACCCTCGACTCGCTCCGGGACGAGATCGGTGTGGTCACCCAGGACTCCCACCTGTTCCACGAGACCATCGCCGAGAACCTCCGGTACGCCAAGGCCGACGCCACCGAGGAGGAGCTCTGGGAGGCGCTGCGTGGCGCCCAGGTCGAAGAACTCGTCCGGGCCCTGCCCGAAGGTCTGGAAACCATGGTCGGCGAGCGCGGTTACCGCTTCTCCGGCGGGGAGAAGCAGCGGATCGCCATCGCCCGGCTGCTGCTCAAGGCACCGTCCATCGTGATCCTCGACGAGGCGACCGCCCACCTCGACTCGGAATCCGAGGCGGCGGTGCAGCGTGCGCTCGCGGTCGCGCTGCGGGGCCGTACCGCGCTCGTCATCGCGCACCGGCTCTCGACCGTACGGGAGGCCGACCAGATCCTGGTGCTCGACCACGGCCGGATCGTCGAGCGGGGCCGGCACGACGAGCTGGTGGCGGTCGGCGGCCTCTACGCCGAGCTCTACCGCACCCAGTTCTCGGTGGCCGACTCCCCGAAGCCCTTCCTGGACGTGGTCGGGCCGGAGCCGGTGACGACCGTGGCCCGGCGCGACTACGACCCGGAGTGAAGCGTCTCGCCGGAGCGCGCCCGTTCGCCCCGGCCGGCGTGCACCACCGCCCGCAGTTCGGCGAAGGTCTCGGCCAGCCGGTCCGGGGTGTAGTGGGCGTTGAGCCCGCTCGGGTTCGGCAACACCCAGAGTCCCGCCCCGCCGATTCCCTCAGGCTGCCGCCCGAGCGCGGCACGGCGCCGGTCGAACGCGACCCGGTACGCGGTCACCCCGACCACCGCCACCCACGCCGGCCGATGACGCCGAACCTTCGCCAGCAACCGGCGACCACCCTCGGCGAGCTCCTCCGGGGTCAGCTCGTCGGCGCGAGCGGTGGCCCGCTCCACCAGGTCGGTGATGCCGAGCCCGTAGCCGAGCAACTCGGCCTGGTCGGTCGGACCGAGTAGCCGGGGGGTGAACCCGCCCCGGTGTAGCGCCGGCCAGAACCGGTTGCCCGGACGGCCGAAGTGCCGACCGATCGCGGCCGAGTAGAGGCCCGGGTTGATGCCGCAGAAGAGCACGTCCAGATCGGGTGCGATCAGGTCGGGGATGGTCCGCCCGTACGCCTGCGCCAGTTCGGCCGGGGTTGGTCGGACCGGACCGGGTACGGGGCCCGGGGCAACCTCCGCTCGACCTGTCGGCACTGCCCGGGTACGCGGTGGCACGGCTCAGATCCCCCGCAGTGCGCCACCGTCGACCGGGATGGTCACCCCGGTCAGGTAGCTGGCGGCGGGGGAGAGGACAAACGCGGCCACCCGGCCGAATTCCGCCGGGTCACCCAGCCGGCGCATCGGAATCGTCGACTCCGTGTCCGTCCGGGCCCGCTCCGGATCGGGACTGGCGGCGAAGAGCTGCCGGTTGCGGTCGGTCATGATGCGTCCCGGGAGCAGGCTGACGAAGCGGACGCCGCGCGGGCCGTACTCGTCGGACATCTCCTTCGCCACCGCCGCCATACCGGGGCGCAGCCCGTTGGAGATGCCCAGGTTGCTGATCGGGACGCGGACCGAACTGGAGAGGACCAGGCCGATCGCGCCGCCGTCGGGCAGTGCCTCGGCGACCGTACGGATCATCCGGACGGTGCCGAGGAAGACCGTCTCGAACGACTCCCGCCACTGCGCGTCGGTGACCTGGGCGGCGGTGCCGACCGGCGGCCCGCCGACCGAGACGAGCGCGCCGTCCAGCCGACCGAAGTGCTCACCGGCCGCGTCGACCAGGCGTTGCGGGGTGTCGGGGTCGGCCAGCGTGGTCGCCAGCCCGACCGCGGACCCGGCACCGCCGAGCCGCTCGACCGCGGCGGCGACCCGCCCCGGGTCACGGGCGGCGATGACCACCCGGGCCCCCTCGGCGACGAGTTGTTCCGCGGTGGCGAGGCCGAGTCCGTTCGAGGCGCCGGTCAGCAGGTACACCCGGTCAGCGAGTCCCAGATCCATGGCGACGATCCTGCCGTACCGGCGAGGACGGCTGCCACCGGTGCCTGTCGCGGGTGACGCCACCGGCGCCCCGTCATCCGGCTCCACCGCGTAGCAGCCGGACCCGCCCGGCGACCTGGAGCGCCAGCACGCGGCCGACCCGGCCCAGCCCCGGTGCGCGTCGCCGGCCGGGGGCCGAGCCGCCGTCGTAGCGCCAGGTCGCTTCGCGTACGGCCAGTTCCTCGGCCGCCGGTGCCGGCAGCCGGCCACCGGCGGCCAACTCCCGGGCGAGGTCCCAACCGTCGCGCAGTGAGCCGTTGGTCGGTCGGGTGGCGGCCCAGGAGCGGAAGGTGGGCGACCACTCGGCGCCGAGGGCGGCGGCGAGCAGCGGCCAGTGCCGGGAGACGTCGCCGGCCCGCTTGTTCAGCAGCGCGGCACGGGCGGCGCCGACCAGGCGGGTGTCGAAGCCGGCGGGCACCGCCGCGCCGGATACCAGGGTCGCTACCAGCTCCGCCTGCCGCGCCGCGAGCCGGTCGCGCGCCGACGGCACGACGGCGGTTGGGGCGGTGGCGGTTGGGGCGGCGGACCCGTCCGGGGTGGTCATGTGACGGTCGGGTAGCCGGCGGCGTCGGCGATCGCGTCGAGTTCGTCGCGGAGCACCTGGGCCGGCGGGTAGCGCCCGTCGCGTTCGAGCAGCAGGGCCGGCGGGCGGTGCCGGGCGCAGAGTTCGCCGACCAGGTCGAGTACGGGCACCGGGACCGGATCGGTGTGCGTGTCGTGGTAGACCCCGTCGTGCTCGGCGCCGCCGGCCACGTGCACGTACGCGACCCGCTCCAGGGGCAGCCGGTCGAGCAGGTCGAGCGGGTCGGTGCCCCGGTTACGGGCGTTGGCGTAGACGTTCGCGACGTCGAGCAGCAGCAGCGCGCCGGTCCGGTCGAGGATCTCGGTGAGGAAGTCCGCCTCGTCCAGTTCGTCGTCCGGCCAGTCGAAGAGCGCGGCGATCGGTTCCAGCGCGATCGGCACCGGCAGCTCGGCCTGGGTACGCGCGATGTTCTCCACCAGCGTGTCGATCGCGTCGTGCGTACGCGGCACCGGCAGCAGGTGCCCGGCCTCGACGCCGCCCGCCCGGACGAAGGCGATGTGCTCGCTGACCAGGGGGGCGCCCAACAGCTCGGCGACCCGGGCGAGGTGGGTCACCCGGGCCGGCTCGACCGGTTCTGCGCCGCCGAGGGAGAGCCGCACCCCGTGCGGTACGACCGCCACCCCGCGTTGCCGCAGCGCGGTGAGCGCATCGGGTGGCGGGCCGTCGGCGGCGACCGTCTCGGCGACGACCTCGACGAAGCGCAGACCGGGCAGTTCGGCGACGAAGCCGGAGATCTCCGGTCGCCAACCGATCCCGACGCCGTACGCGGGCAGGCTCATCCGCCGCAGCCCCCTCCGCAGCCCCCGCCGCCGCCCCCACAGCCGCCTCCGCCGCCCCCGTCGGAGCTGCCCCCACCGTCACCGCCGCCGGCGTAGCCGCCGCTGGCGACGTTGCGCTGCACCTCGGCCTCAGCCGCGAAGCCCGGGTCGAGGCTGTAGAGCGCGGCGCCGCCGAAGAGTGCGACGCCCATCGCGGCGCTGGTCGCGCCGTAGGTGTCGTACGCGGGGGATGCGGTGGGGGAGAGGTGTGCGTGCTGGCCGCGCAGTGTCCGTACGGCGTTGCGGGCGGCGCGCGTCTGTTTCGGCACCCGGGTCAGCAGCACCAGGGTGATCACGCTGACCACGGCGACGAGAAGGAAGAGGAAGAGGACCGGCTTGCCGCCGGCGATCCCGGCGATGAACCGGAGCACGCCCAGGCCGACGAGTCCCAACAGCAGGAGCGGGAAGAGACGGGCGGCGCGGCGTTGCTCCGCGGCGGGAGCGAGGCCCTTGCGTTCCAGTTCCGTACGGAGCTGGTCGAGGGCGAGCTGCACCCGGTGCGTGCCGGCCAGACTGCGGGCGCGTAGCCGTTGCCCGGCCGCGTGGTAGACGGCCTGGTCCAGACCGGTCGCTCCGGCTGGCATCGGGCCGGCGGTGGCGAGGTGGTGACGGGTCGAGTCGATCGCCCCGGCGGCCCGGAGCCCGCCGAGCGAGGCGTAGATGGCGAGCCGGCTGCCGCCGTTGAGGTACGCGGCCTGCTCCGGGGTGAGCTGGGCGGCGTCGAGGTCCCGCCGTCCGGCGAAGACGATGGAGCGCTGTACGACGGCGGCGAGGATCAGCAGACCGGCTGCCGCGGCGTACAGGAACAGGAAGGTCGGCCCCGAGATCCCCCAGGTGTCCGCGGGTGCCGCCGCACTGATCATCATGGGCTCATTGTGGACCAGCGTCGCCACCCGCTCCGCCCCTCGACGCCCGCCGTGGAGCGCCGCGCCAGCGGTGGAGCGCCGCGCCCGCCTTGGGGAGCACCGCGGCCGTCGGGTGTCGAGTCTCGACGGTACGGGTGCCGTCGGGTCCGTTCAGCGGGTGGCGCCGCCGCCAGCGGGGCGGCGTACCGCCTCCTCGACCAGGTCGAGTACCGGGCCGAGGTCACCGGCCGGCCGTCCCATCGCCAGGTGCAGCACCAGGCCGTCGTACGCCAGCTCCAGGAACTGGGCGAGCACGTCGATCGGTACGTCGTCGCGCAGCACCCCGGCGTCGCGCTGCCGCAGCAACCGGTCCCGGGTGGCGTCGGCGATCGCCGCCGAGCGTTCGGCCCAGCGCTTGGCGAACTCCGGGTCGGTACGCAGTCGGCGGGAGACCTCCAGTTGGCTGCCGAGCCAGCCGGCGGTCTCCGGCGAGTTGGCGTTGCCGAGTAGGTCCCGCATGACCTGCACCAGGCCGTTGCGGGCGACGGTGGAGACCATCGCCACGGCGTCGTCCTCGGCCACGGCGAGGAAGAGCGAGTCCTTGTCCCGGAAATGGTGGAAGATCGCGCCCCGGGAGAGGCCGGTGGCTTCTTCCAGCCGCCGTACTGTGGCACCCTCGTATCCGTACCGGGCGAAACAGGTCCGCGCCGCCGCGAGGATCTCGTGGCGGCGAGCGTCTAGCTGGTCCTGGCTCACTCTGGGCACCCGTCGATCGTGTCAGGTGGCACTGGGCGATGCAAACCGTACGTACGGCTTGGTTCTGGTTCGGGATAGGCTCCCGGTCGTGACGACCCCTGACGCGCCACCCGGACCGCTCACCGTCGCGGCGGTCCAGGCCGAACCCGTACCGGGCGACCTGACGGGCAACGCGGCGACCGCCGCCCGACTCGTCCACCAGGCCGCCGACGCCGGCGCCGGATTGGTCGTCCTCCCGGAACTGTTCCTGTCCGCGTACCACCCGCCGACCCTGCGCGCGGACCCGGACGGAACCGATCTGGCCGCCGTCGACGGCGGCCAGATCGACGATCCCCGGCTCGACCCGCTCCGGGCCGCCGCGCGCGACCGCCGGGCCGTCGTGGTCGTCGGCGCCGCGGTACGCCATGCCGACGCCCGCCGGACGTGCGCCTCGGTGGTGCTGGACCGCTCCGGTACGGCCCGTGCCGGCTACGACAAGCAGCACCTGTGGGGTCCGGACGAGCAGGAGTTGTTCGTCCCCGGCGAGCGGGGGGCGACCCTCGTCGTCGACGGCTGGCGACTCGGTCTCGGGGTCTGCTACGACGGCTGTTTCCCCGAGCACGCGCGTGCCGCCGCCGGTGACCGGGCACACGGCTACCTCTGCCCGAGCGGATACGTCACCGGCTCCGCGCACCGGCGCGACCTCTACTACGCCGCCCGGGCATTGGACAACACCATGTACGTCGCCTTCGCCAACTCCGTCGGCGGGGCGCAGCCGTGGCGGTTCAACGGCGGCGCCGCCCTGTACGACCCGGAGGGTCGGCCGCTGGGACGGGCCGCCGACGAAGGCGAGGCGGTGATTGTCGGCACGTTCGATCCGGTGGAACTGGTCCGGATCCGGTCGACCCACCGGATGCTCGCCGATCGCCGGCCACACCTGGGTGGCGAACGCGCCCTGCTCACCGCCTGATTCGCGGCACAGTCGGATGCAAGAGCTGTTAACACGTGGGGTCTGTTGTCGGACACCTCCGTTCCCGTAAGGTGCGCGAGTGCCACTGCTGCTCCTCGACCTGGACAACACCCTGCTCGACCGGGCGGGCCCGTTCCGTGCCTGGGGGCAGAGTTTCCTGGCCGAGATCGGGGCACCCGAGACCGACATCGACTGGTTGCTCTCGATCGACGCCGACGGGCTGACCGACCGGTGGGACGTGGCCGACGCGATCCGTGACCGCTACCGGCTGCGTACCCCCTCGATCGACCTGGTCGAGGCGCTGCACGACGGAGTGGTGGAGCACACCCGGCTCGATCCGTTGATCGCCTGTGCGCTGCGGATCGCCGACGACGCCGGCTGGGTACCGGTGGTGGTGAGCAACGGCGCCGTACGGCAGCAGGACGCGATCATCCGGCGGACCGGACTCGACCGGTACGTGGCGGACTGGGTGATCTCCGAGGAGGCGGGCGTCAGCAAGCCCAACCCGCGCATCTTCGTGCTCGCCGCCCAGCGGGTACGGATGCAACTGCGGGGCTCCTGGGTGGTCGGCGACAGCCCCGAGGCCGACATCGGTGGTGCGGCGGCGGTCGGCCTGCCCAGTGTGTGGCTGCATCGGGGCCGGAGTTGGATGGAGCCCCGGTTCGCGCCCACCCGCACCGCCGACGGCCTGATTCCGGCCGTCTCCGCCGTCCTCGCCGGCTGATCCCCGCCGCCGTCGCGGGCCGGTGGGGCCGGCGCGGTTTCTCGCGCCGTTAATTCGTTTGACCGTCGGACCGGGTCCCGGCGAACATGTCCCCGTCACACCCACGTACGCCCGGTCGCCCCGGGTCGAGGAGAGAAGGAGGTCGCGTAATGGCTGTCACTGTCGTGCGCCCACACCTGCCTTCCGTCACCTCGATCAAGGGATTCCTACCGTGCGTGAGTACGACAACCTTCCGTCGGCCCGAGAGCGCCGCAACCGTCGCTTCGACGACGACGAGCCGCAGTTCCTGAAGCGGTCCCGGCACGCCACACCGGCCGGATTCGACACCAACACAGACACCGACGCCCCCGAGATCGGCGACCGCTGGTCGAGCTGGGATCTGGCGGTGCACGGCCCCACGCCGTACCCGGACTGGCTGGTCACCGAGCTGGCCGCGGTCGACACCGAACTGGGTGTGCTCAAGACCGGTAAGGAAGCCGACGTGCACCTCGTCCGGCGGCAGGTGCCCGGCACCGACCGGTCCTGTCTGCTGGCGGCCAAGCGGTACCGGGACGCCGAGCACCGGCTCTTCCACCGCGACGCCGGTTACCTGGAGGGACGCCGGGTGCGGCGGTCCCGGGAAAACCGGGCGATGGAGGGAAGGACCGCGTTCGGCCGGCAGATGATCGCCGGTCAGTGGGCCGCCGCCGAGTTCGACGCGCTGGTCCGGCTCTGGCAGGTCAGCCAGGAACTGGGCAGCATCGCGGTGCCGTACCCGGTCCAACTGGTCGGTACCGAGCTGATGCTGGAATTCGTCGGCGACCTCGAAGAGGGGCAGGCGGCACCCCGACTGGCCCAGGTACGCCCGGAGGCGGTCGAGCTGCGTAGTCTCTGGAGCCAACTGCTCGACGCCCTGACCGTGCTGGCCCGGGCCGGGCTGGCGCACGGCGACCTGTCGCCGTACAACCTGCTCGTGCACGAGGGGCGACTTGTCCTGATCGACCTGCCCCAGGTGGTCGACGTGGTCGCCAACCCGCAGGGCCGGGAGTTCCTGGCCCGTGACGTACGCGTGGTGTCGAACTGGTTCGCCGCGCGGGGGCTGCCCGGTGAGCTGATCGACCCGGACGGCCTGACCCGCCGGTTGCTCGGGGAGGCGGGCGTACGGTGAGCCGGATCGGCCAGCGCCGGGTGGGCCGAGCGGCTCGACCCGGCGCTGTGCCGAGGGGCGTGCTGCCCCGGGGTTACTGGAGGTAGCTCTCCACCTCGTTCTTGGCCCGGTCGCCCACCGTCTCCGGGTCGCTGCCCGCCTGGCGAGCGGCCCGGCGGCGTCGGAGCAGGTCCCAGCACTGGTCGAGGGACTCCTCCAGGGCACGGAGCCGGGCGCGCTCCTCGTCGGTGGTCTTGTGGTTCGCCTGTTCCTGGGCGCGGAGCTTGTGCTCCTCGTCGACCAGTTCGCTGATCCGGCTCAGAATCGTGCTGTCGTCCATGCGGAGAGCCTGTCACAGCCCCGGCGACGGCGTCCCTATTCCCGGGCCGGGGTGTGCTTTGCCACCTGCCGGGCGCGCCGTCCGGTTCGAGGCTGCACGGAACCTTGGCCGCAGCCGTGACTTTGCTAACGATCGTGCCCGGGCCGGTGGTGGTTCGGAGGCGCGCAGGCACTGTTGACCGGTGACGGAGAAGACCCGATTTGGCAAGGTCGGCCGACTGGCGCTGTACGGCGTACTGGCTGGTGCGGTGCTCGCCGCGTCGGCACTGCCGGCCAGCGCGCTCGCCGGCGTCGTCCTGAGGGCGGCCAGTCAGTCGTACGAAGATCTTCCGGCGGACCTGCGCGTGCCGGCGAGCGCCCAGCGCTCGTACCTGTACGCCAACGACGGCAAGACGCTGCTGACCAGCTTCTACGACGAGAACCGGGTCGACGTACCGATCAACGAGATCGCCACGACCATGCAACAGGCCATCGTCGCGGCCGAGGACACCCGGTTCTACGAGCACGGCGGTGTCGACCTGCGCGGTGTCGTCCGGGCGTTCGTCGCGAACTCCGCCACCGGCGAGGTGGAGCAGGGCGCTTCGACGCTGACCATGCAGTACGTGCGTAACGTCCTCAAGTCCGACCCCAACCTCACCGAGGAGCAGCGGGCGGAGGCCACCGCCGAGACCAAGGGCCGGAAGATCCAGGAGATGCGGTACGCGATCGCACTGGAGAAGAAGCTCTCCAAGCAGGAGATCCTGGACCGGTACCTGAACATCGCGTACTTCGGCGCGGGCGCGTACGGGGTCGGGGCGGCGAGTCAGCGTTACTTCGGCAAGCCCGCCTCGGCGTTGACGCTCGGCGAGGCGTCGTTGCTGGCGGGCCTGGTGCAGTCCCCGGACACCGACAGCCCGATCAGCGGGGACAAGGATGCGGCGTTGGCCCGGCGTTCGTACGTCCTGGACGCGATGGCGAAGATGAAGGTCATCACCGAGGACGAGGCGAAGAAGACGGCTGCCGAACCGTTGGTGCTGCACCCGACCCAGGCGCCGAACGACTGTGGCGCGATGACCGCGGGACACGTCGACTGGGGCTTCTTCTGCGACTACTTCCGCCAGTGGTGGAACGAACAGCCGGCGTTCGGGTCCACCGTCGAAGAGCGGCAGCAGGCGTTGCGCCGGGGTGGTTACACCATCGTCACCTCGCTCGACCCGAAGGTCCAGACCGCCGCGTTGAACCAGTCCCTGTCCGTGTACGGCTACAACAACAAGCGAGCGCTGCCGATCGCGGCGGTGGAACCCGGCACCGGCCGGGTGCTGGCTCTGGCCGTGAACCGGCACTACAGCGTGGACGACAACCCGGGTGGGCAGCAGAACTACCCGAACACGGTGAACCAGTTGGTGGCCGGCGGCGGGACGATCACCGGTTACCAGGCCGGTTCGACGTTCAAGATGTTCACCATGCTCGCCGCGCTGGAAAACGGGCGGAGCCTGGACACGGCGTTCAACGCGCCGTCCAAGTTCCCGAGCGCGTACTCGGACGACGGGCCGGGCAACTGCGACGGTGCCTGGTGCCCGTCGAACGAGAACCCGGCCTGGATGGACGGCTACCGGACCATGTGGACCGGCTTCGGTCGGTCGGTGAACACCTACTTCGTCTGGTTGGAGCAGCAGGTCGGCTCGGAGAAGGCGGTGGAGATGGCGCAGCGGTTCGGGATCAAGTTCCGGGCCGAGACCGACGCCAACCTGGCCGAGAACAGCGCCGACCGCTGGGGCGCCTTCACCCTGGGGGTGGCGTCGACGACCCCGCTTGACCTGGCGAACGCGTACGCGACGCTGGGCGCGGAGGGGGTCTACTGCAAGCCGTTGCCGGTCAACTCGATCACGGGCCCGGACGGCAAGAAGGTCGACGGGATCGGGCCGTCGTGCAACCGGGTGGTGAGCGCGGACGTGGCGCGGGCGGCGACCGACGCGGCCCGTTGCCCTGTCGGCGGCCAGTCCAGCTTCGGCACCTGTGACGGTGGCACCGCGACCCAGGTCGTCGACATCCTCGACGGTCGGCAGGTCGCCGGTAAGACCGGTAGCTCGGAGGAGAACGCGACGGAGACCTTCGTCGGTTACACCCCGCAGCTCGCGGTGGCGGGGATCGCGGCCAACCCGGACGACCCGGGCGACTTCGTCGGTTCGGCGGTGGCCGCGAAGGTCAACACCGCCGTGGCCCGCACCCTGATGGCCGGCGTGACCGGCAAGCCGGCGGCGCAGTTCACCCCGCCGAGCCGGGAGATCGCGTACGGCCTGGACGGGCAGTTGGACGTGGCGCCGAGCCAGAACGGCAACCAGCCGAACCGGAACGGCAACCAGCCGGGCCAGGGCAACGGGAACGCCGCCGCCGACGGGACCACCCCGGACGAGCAGGTCCAGCCCGGCACCCCGCCGCGCCGCAACCGCTGACGACCCGATCCGCGTACGGGCCAGCCGTTGATCCGGCTGACCCGTACGCGGGTCCGTCCGCCCGTCCGTCTGCCCCGGGGATCCGACCCGGGTGGGGGTCGGGACGGTCGACGTATCGACATCTCTCATTGACACGACGGGAATATGTTTCTATGGTGAGCGACAGGAAAGCGCTTTCCTAAGGATCTTTCCGGCCCGCCCCGCCCTGGAGTCGGCCTCCCCGTACCGCCTCGCGCCTGCCAGGCGCAGCGCACCCCGTCCCGCATCGCGCACCTCCCGTACCGCATCAGTCGTGACCCCGCCCGGCGCGGACCGCCGCCGACCCGGCGGCGGGCTCCGGCCTTCCCCCAGCGCGCCCGACGGCCCCCGACGGCCGTGTCCCCGGGCGGGCCGATGGTCGGCGCCCGACGCCGGGTGGTGCCCACCCCCGGAAGGCGGAACAGATCGTGACCGCATCCACCCCCACCACATCGACCGCGCGGCGGCGAGCGCCGCGCTGGCCCGCCCTGGCCTCGGCCGCAGTCGCCGCCGCAGTCGCCGCAGCCCTGGTCGCCGTCACCGGTACCGCGCAGGCGGCGCCGCTGTTCGGCGACAACTTCGACGACGGAAACCACAACGGATGGAGCAGCTCCGGCGGCTCGTGGAGTGTCGTCACCGACGGCAGCGGTGCGCTGCGCCAGGCCAGCACCGGCGCCGATGCCCGGGTCCGGGCCGGCGCCGCGAACTGGACCAACTACACGGTCACCGCCCGGGCGAAACCCACCGCCTTCGGCTCCGGCGAGCGGCTGGCCGGGGTCGCGGCCCGTGCGCAGGGCAGCGGCAGCTACTACTACCTCGGCGTACGCGGCGACGGTGCGGCCGTGCTCGGCAAGGTCGCCGCCGGCACCACCACGGTCCTGGCCAGCGCCCCACTGCCGGTCAGCCTCGGGAGCTGGTACGCGTTGAGCCTCAAGGTCGACGGCGACACGCTCACCGGTCGGGTCAACGGCGGCAATCCGCTCACCGCGACCGACAGCCAGTACGCCCAGGGTCAGATCGGCCTGCTCGGGCGGTACGCCGCCGCCACCTTCGACGACGTGGCGGTGGAATCCGGGCCGGCCGAACCCACCCCGTCCAGCCCCGTACCGACCACACCCGGCCCGACACCGACCACACCCGGCCCGGCGCCGACGACCCCCGCCCCCACCGGCACCCCGACCACCCCGGTCACCGGGCCGGCCGACGGCTTCGCCAGCGTCAACGCGCTCGGCCAGAACGGCACCACCGGAGGCGCCGGCGGGCCGGTCGTCACCGCGTACACCAGCGGCCAGTTCCTCGACTACATCGCCCGCCCCGGCCCGTACGTCATCCAGGTGGTCGGCACGATCACCCTGCCCACCGGCACCAGCGACGGTATGCACAACGTCACCTCGGACAAGACGATCGTCGGGGTCGGCGCCACCGCCACCCTCTCCGGTGGTGGGCTCAACATCGGCCCACCGGCCGACGACACCGTCACCTCGCCGCCACCGGACGCGGTCCACAACGTCATCATCCGCAACCTGCACCTCACCGGGGCAACCGACGACCTGCTCAACGTGCAGATGTTCAGTCACCACATCTGGATCGACCACAACGAGTTCTCCAACGGAGACGACGGTGCGGTCGACATCAAACGCGGCTCCGACTTCGTCACGGTCTCCTGGAACAACTTCCACGACCACGACAAGACCCTGCTGCTCTCGCACGACGAGGACGCCGGGGCACAGGACATCGGGCGGCTCCGGGTCACCTACCACCACAACTACTTCAACCGCTCCGACCAGCGCCACCCACGGGTGCGGTTCTCCCACCTCACCCACGTCTACAACAACTACTACTACGACAACAGCTACGGGGTGGCGTCCACGTACGACGCCGGTGTGCTGGTCGAGGGGAACTACTTCTACAGCGTGAACAACCCGGGCCGGGTCGAGTTCAGCGGTGACCTCGGCCGGATCGTCGAGCGGGGCAACATCCTCGTCGACTGCAACCACCCGATCGAAACCCGGGGCACCGTCACCGAGCCGAGCACCTACTACAGCTACCGCCTCGACGCCGCCGCCGACGTCCCGACCATCGTCCCGGCCGGTGCCGGGGTGGGAAAGCTGGGCTGAGCCGATGAACATCCACCAGGACACAAGACGCCTCACCCCCTTGCGTACCGCGCTCGGCGGAGCCCTGCTCGCGCTCCTGCTGGTCGCCAGCGCGCTCGTGGTCACCGGCGGCTCCGCGCGGGCGGCCACCCTCTTCAGCGACAACTTCGACGACGGAAACTCCACCGGCTGGACCGCCTCCGGCGGAAGCTGGAGCGTGGCCACCGACGGCAGCGGTGTGCTGCGTCAGGCCGGCACCAGCGCCGACGCGCGCTCCCGGGCCGGGGCGGCGAACTGGACCGACTACACCGTGCGGGCCCGGGTCAAGCCGACCGTGTTCAACGGAAGCAACCGGTTCGTCGCGCTCACCGCCCGGGTCCAGTCCGCCACCAGCTACTACTACCTCGCCCTGCGCGGCAACAACACGGTCGAGCTCAAGCGGCTCAGCAACGGTACGTCGACCACCCTCGCCAGCGCCGCCGTCACCGTCGCGGCCGGCACCTGGTACGGCCTCAGCCTCCAGGTCAGCGGCTCGACGCTGACCGGTCGGGTGGAGAACGGTCCGGTACTCACCGCCACCGACAGCCAGTACGCCACCGGCCAGGTCGGGGTGGCCACCTTCTACGCCAGCGCCCACTTCGACGACGTCCTGGTGGAGACGGCGGGCGGCCCCACGCCGACCCCGACCACCGCCGGTCCGACCCCGACCACCCCGGGACCGACGCCGACCACGCCCGCCCCGACGACGCCCGCCCCGACTACTCCGCCACCGACCACCCCGCCGCCGACCGGCAACCCGGTGCCGGGTCAGCCGGACGGCTTCGCGAGCGTCAACGCGCTCGGCCAGAACGGCACCACCGGCGGTGCCGGCGGACCGGTGGTGACCGCCACCAACGCCACCGACTTCCTGAACTACATCGACACCACCGGTCCACTGGTGATCCGGGTGCAGGGTGTCATCCGAATCAGCAGCAAGCAGGGCGTACGCCCGAACAAGACGATCATCGGGGTCGGTTCCAACGCCGAGATCACCGGTGGCGGGCTGGACATGTACCGGTCGTACAACGTGATCATCCGCAACATCAACTTCACCAACGCCGAGGATGACGCGGTCAACGTCGGGCAGGAGTCGCACCACGTCTGGATCGACCACAACCGGTTCGCCGGCGCGGTGGACGGCTCGGTCGACATCGTCCGGGGCGCCGACTACGTCACCGTTTCCTGGAACCACTTCGACCACTCCGACAAGAGCATGCTGATCAGCCACTCGGACGGGGCCGGCTCCACCGACATCGGCCACCTGAAGGTGAGCATCCACCACAACTTCTTCGACCACTCCCGGCAACGCCACCCGAGGGTCCGGTTCGGTGAGCCGGTGCACGTCTACAACAACTACTTCCTCGGCAACGACCTGTACGCGGTCGCGTCCACCGAGAACGCGGGTGTGCTGGTGGAGGGGAACTACTTCGAGAACGTGCCGTTCCCGATCTACTCCGCCAGCGGCTACGCCGACAGCGGACCCGGCCGGGCGGTGCAGCGCAACAACATCTTCGTCAACTCCGGCGTACCGGAGACGACCGGCACCGTTGTCGAACCGGGCACCTACTACGCGTACCAGCTCCAGCCGGCGGCGGGTGTGCGGGCCGCGGTCACCGCCGGCGCGGGCGTCGGCCGGATCACCGGCTGACCCCCGGTCCGGCTCCGGCGTACGGACGGTCCCCCGTACGCCGGAGCCGGGTCCTCCCGACGGTGGTCGGTCTCTGCGCCGCTCCGGGTAACGGGGGAGGGCTCAGCCGAGCCGGTTAACCTCGAACCGTGACAGGACAAGCCGCCACCAGCCCGCCGTCATCGCCGTTCGGACCCGACTTCGTCGCCGACCCGTACCCGACCTACGCCGCCTTGCGTGAGGCCGGTCCGGTGCATCAGGTGACACTGCCGGACGGGAGCACCGTCTGGCTGGTCACCCGCTACGCGGACGTGCGCGCGGCCCTCGCCGACCAGCGGCTCTCCCTGGACAAGGCGAACTCGGACGGCTCCTGGCGCGGGTTCTCGCTCCCCCCGGCGCTGGACGCGAACCTGCTCAACATGGACCCACCGAACCACACCCGGATCCGCCGGCTGATCGCCCAGGCGTTCGGACCCCAGCGGATCGCCGGCCTGCGTCCCCGGGTGGAAGCGGCGGCCGAGGAACTGCTCGACCGGGTCGCCCCCCACGGCCAGGCCGACCTGGTCGCCGACTTCGCCGGCCCGCTGCCGGTCACGGTCATCTGCGACCTGCTCGGAGTGCCGGAGGAGGACCGGGCCGCGTTGCGCGGCTGGACCGACGTGATGCTCAGCCCGCCCGCCGACGATCCTCGGGCCGGCGCCCGGGTGATCCTTCGCTTGCAGGAGTTCCTGGTGGCGTTGATCGCCGACAAGCGTCGGCGGCCCGGTGACGACCTGCTCTCCGCGATGATCGACGCCCGCGACACCGAGGCGGACGGCGGCACCGACCGGCTCAGCGAGGACGAGCTGACGTCACTGGCCTTCCTGGTGCTCTTCGCCGGCTACGAGAACTCCGTCCACCTGATCGGCACCGGTCTGCTCGCCCTGCTGCAACACCCGGAGCAGCTCGACGCGGTGCGTGCGGCGCCCGAACTGCCCGCCGGTGCGGTCGAGGAACTGTTGCGCTACGAGCCGCCGGCACCGGTGGCCTTCCGCCGCTTCCCACTCACCGACGTCACCATCGGCGGGGTGCACATCCCGGCCGGTGCCGCTGTCCTGGTCAACGTGGCCGCCGCGAACCGCGACCCGCTCCGGTTCGACCGGCCGGAGCTGCTCGACGTCAACCGCTCGGACAGCGGCCACCTGACCCTGGGCCACGGCATCCACTACTGCGTCGGCGCCCCACTGGCCCGGCTCGAACTCCAGGTCGCGATCGGTGCCGTGATCCGGCGTTTTCCGAAGCTCATGCTGGCGGTCGACCCGGCTGACCTGTCCTGGCGGCCGAGCTTCCGTACCCGTGGCCTGCGCAGCCTCCCCGTCACCTTCTGAGATGTAAGGAAGGGCCCCTTGTTATCGCTCAGGCGATAACAAGGGGCCCTTCCTTCGTGCTCAGCCGTGGTGACGGCGAACCGTAACGACCATGTCGCCGATGATGATCATGGCGGCGATGACGTACGCGACGCCGCGCGCCTCGGTGACGGCGGCGGTGGCGCCGGCGATGGACCCGGCACCGCGCGCCACGGCCCACGCGAGTTCGTACGGTTGGGGGCGACGGTGCTGCTCCTCGGGGTTCATCCTGCCTCCTCAGGTTCTGTGTGGAACCCATTAGGCAGTCGGGTGGGCGTCTTTCATGATCATTTGCCGCTGACTCCGCCGAGAATGTCCGTGAGCGGCGCGAGCTCGTTATCCGGCATGGGAAGACGCGGGTATGGCCGTCGTTCTCGCGCGCGTGGTCGATAAATTCGCGGGGGTTGGCCGGGGCGGACCGATGGGTGGCCGACGAGCGGCTACTTTGGAACGTCCCGTGCGGCACGTGAGGGTCGGAAGGCGAGGAGTCATGGTCAGCTACGCGAAGGTCATCTTGCCGCGGTGGCGCGGGCGAGGAGAAACCGATCTTGCCGAACTGCGCTCGGAGATCACCAATTGGGCGGCGTCAACCGCGATGCGCGATCTGGTGGAGTGCTTCGAGGAAAAGTGGCCGTCCGGCGACACGGGTGCTCTCCTGGCCGGCCTGGAGGAGATTTCCGCCAGATGTTGGGACTTCCGGGGTGGCGGCGAACGCGTCGCCGCGTTGACGCGAGAATTCGCAGAAGGCGTGACGGAGCGGGTGCACGCGACGGCTGCCGCCCTTGGCCTGCGTCATCACAACATCCCCGCCGAACGCTCGTACGACCATGTCCTGATCCATGGTGGCCTGTTGCGTGGATGCCTGATCCGCGCCGGGTACGCGGCCACCCTGCTCGACGGGACCATCGACACCGCGGAGACCTGCGGGCTGGGCAGCTTTCGCCCGGCAACCGAGATGGAGAAGGCGTTGGCGTCGAGGCTGGCGGTCGGCGAATGCCTCGACGAGTTTGGTGCCATGGACATCGCGCTACGGGCCGCCTTCGCCGGAGCCCTGCCCGAGCGTGAAAATGGAAATGTTGTCGCCGACAAGCCGCATGTCTCCTTTCTGACTCGTGAGTACCGGACCCCGAACGGTTCTCGCCTGAGAGTGCTGGCGGCGCCCTCGTCGGATCCGAGTCGCCGCGCCAACACCGCGGACACCTGTACGTTCTGGGCGGACTCCGTGGCCCGGCCGCGTCCGGGTCAGAAGATCCTTCTCGTCACCACCGAACACTTCGTTCCCTTTCAGCATGCGGACGCCATACGGGTCCTCGGTATTCCGTACGGCTGTGCTGTGGAGACGATTGGTGTCGACCCGGCTGCCGTTCCGAACGAGCAGCTCCGCCAACAATTGACGACGGTCAACTACCTGCAGGAGACGCGATCGGCTGTTCGGTCAATGCAGTTCCTCTACTCCACTGTGCACGATAGGTGAATCCAATCCATGGGGAGGCCACGTGTCGGAGGAACATGGCGTCGCCGGATTTGACCATTTCGATTTCGTGCTGCGTGCCTGGGAAGCGTTGCTCGACGGGCGCGCCGCGCAGCTCCTCCGAGGGTTGCCGGACGGGCGACGCCGTGCCGCCGACTCCGACCCGGACGCCATTTTCGCGGCGGTCGGCGGCTATGTCGCCGCCGACGGGGACTGGTTGCGGTTGCCCGAGCTGCGTCGCCGGATCCGTTCCTGGGGCGGCGGCTCCACCACGGCCGCGTCGGCCCGGCCCGGACCGCCGACGCCGGCCTGGGCGGCTGAGGAGACATGGTTCAGTACGATCGCGGGTACTCTGCTGATCCTTCCGGAGGAGCGCGCCGCCGTGGCGCGTTACGAGCAGGTCAGAGATCTCTTTGCGTACTGGAAAGGGCACCACCGACCGCTGGGGCGCCCGGCCGCCCGACCGCCCCAGGCAATCGCCGCTGATCGGCGGAGCCTCGTCGAGGCCGGTGCCGTCCACCTCCAGGTCCGGCCGGCGCCACGACCGAAAGTCGCCTACCGGTACGTGCAGATTCGACCCGTACCGGAAAAGGACTTCCACAGGCGGCTGGCGGCGCACCTGGCGGGCGGTGTCGACCAGGAGAGGAAGCGGTCCGCAGCTACCTCCGCGTGGGTCCGCGTCTGCCCCGACGAGGAAGTGCTCCGGCTGATGGATGACCGGCAGCGCCAGGCGCATCTCGCCGAGGCCCTCGCCGAACACCACCGCCAGATGCCGAGCTTCGGCTCCCGTCATCGACAGGAGTTCATCTCGCACCTGCGCCTTGGTAGCGTGGACCACCGGGGGCAGCGCGTCATCGTCGGTACGACCCTCTACCGAGCCTGGAAGCTCGCCACCTACTGTCGGGTCGCCCAGTACCTCGACGTGCGGTATCCAGGGTGGCGTGACCCCGAGCGTTGGAACATCCTACTGCCCCTCGGCGACGGTGGACGGTTGGATGTCGTGGCCACCGAGCCGCTGCCGGGGCCCGCACCAGGCAGCGCCTCCCACCTGCTGGAACGGCTTCCGGTGCCGGCGCTCTGGGTGGCCCTCTGGGATCAGTGGGTCGAGCCTTTCGACTGCGCGTTCGGGGAACTCGCCCCACTCGTGGAGCGGGGACCCATCCTGCGAGGGACGATGCCCGAGAACAAGGGCAACTCCGGGGTGGCCGCGAAGTTTGCCGCCCTCGTCGAACTCGCCGCCGCCGACATACGGCCACCCCTGGAGGCCGCACCGGTTCGACCCATCGCCCAGTGGACCCCCGCCCAGCGGCTGTTTCTGACCGCGGTCGCGGTGACGGTGGACTACGCCGAGGTGGCCGGCGAGCTCCGGGAGGCCCTGGCGACGAAGCGCCCGTGGAGACCGCCGAGGCAGCGAATCCTGGCACCAGGAAGCTCGCCAGATCCAGTGGGCCGGGCACAGGCGCAGGAGGAGTTACGGCGGCAGGACGACGTCCGGTTGGACAGCCTGGAGAGGCGGCTGCGCTACCACGACAGCGACGTGACGATCGGTGACGCGGCGGCGAAAGCGGCCGAGTTGCATTTCGGCGACGCGGACGAATTGCATGAATGGGCTGTGACCCTGCGTCGTCACCCCGACCGGGATGCTCGGCTCGACCTGACAAAGAAGTTGCTCGTGCCGTTGACCGCGCGGGTACGGGACCTCTCCACCGACGACGCCGCGATCGCCGACATCATGAACAGTGTCCAGATGCTCTCCTTCGACATGAGCACGCTTGCTCCCGAGGAAACCGAGCGGCTGTTCCTGCCGATGATCTCAAGTCTCTCCGACGGGCGCGGCGGACCATTCGTCGCGAACGTGCTGCGGGCCATCGCGATTCAGCACAGCAAGGCGCACCGGTACCCGGACGCCCAGCGGTGGATCCTGCGGGCCCAACAATGGTTGGACGGACGGCTTGCGGACGGCCGCTACCGCCGCAGCGAGGACGAGTTGAAGCAGCTCCATGACGCCCGCCAGCAGGTGGTCCTCCAAGCCACCGGTCTGTACCTACGCATCACGGAGTGGCTGCTCTCGCACCCGAAGTACGCGACTCGTGGCGGGTACGACCGGGCCAGGGCGTTGCGGCGACTGAGCGAGTTCGCTACCCACGCGCTGGCCTCCGCCGGTGACGCCTACCAGGAGCTGGGAAAGATCCAGTACAACTACACCCTCCCGTCCACCAAGATCAAGAAGCGGGCGGCGACTCGGGCCTGGGTCACCAACACCAGTTGCATGTACATGCGCGCTCTGCTGCTGCGGGCGACGCTGCACCTGGTGGAGGCGGACAGCGGCTACCTCGGAGCCGACGCGCAACTGGACGCCCAGAGGTCAGCTTCGGCGCTGCGCGACTACGTGCCGTTTCTCTATCGCGAGACGACGACCGAGGTCCTGCCGACAACGTTCGTCAACGAGCTGACGCGAATTGCCCTGCACTACGCCTTCCTCACCGGGCACCGTTTCCTGCCCCCCGGCGATCCTGCCACCCTGCCCGCCCACCTGACCCGGCCAGTGCTCGGCAGCACCGACGGTGGTTCGGTCGGCCGACTCGACCTCGGCGCCGCATCGGCTTACCTCGTCGCACAGGGACACGACGCCGGCATCCTGGCCAGCATCACGTACGAGCCCGCCAAGGCGGTTCTGCAGAGGAACAGCATCCCGGCGGAGGTCCGGGACGGGCCGTACGGCCGGCGAGATCGACCGCTCAGTTATCGCGAGTGGCGCAACGACACCGATGTCGCATTGCAGTTGGTCAGGCGGTTCTCGCCCGGCGAGTTCCTCCGTACCACCGGGTTGCTCGGTGCACAGGACGTCCCCAGGGTGCCGTTCTGAGGCGGCGCGGCGGGCAGCCGCCGGCGTGGTCAACGGCGGTCCTAGGGTAAGGAAGGGGCCCTTGTTAACGCTATGCGTTAACAAGGGCCCCTTCCTTACCCGTACACGAGTGTTAGCTGGCGATCATCCGGCGCAGGACGTACTGCAGGATGCCGCCGTGGCGGTAGTAGTCCGCCTCGCCGGGGGTGTCGATCCGGACCACCGCGTCGAACTCGATCCCGGTGTCGGTGCTGACCCGCACCGTACGCGGAACCTCGCCGTTGTTGAGCGCGGTGACTCCGGTGATGGTGAACGTCTCGGTGCCGGTGAGCCCGAGGGTCTCCGCGGTCACGTCGACCGGGTACTGCAACGGCAGCACGCCCATACCGATCAGGTTCGAGCGGTGGATTCGCTCGTACGACTCGGCCACGACCGCCCGTACGCCGAGCAGCATGGTGCCCTTCGCCGCCCAGTCCCGGGACGAGCCGGAGCCGTACTCCTTGCCGGCCAGGATCACCAGCGGTACGCCCGCCTCCTGGTACGCGACCGAGGCGTCGAAGATCGAGGTCTGGTCCCCGGTCAGGTGGTTGACCGTGAAGCCGCCCTCGACCCCCGGCACGAGCTGGTTGCGCAGCCGGATGTTGGCGAAGGTGCCCCGGATCATCACCTCGTGGTTGCCCCGGCGGGAGCCGTACGAGTTGAACTCGTGCCGGGCCACGCCGTGCTCCGCCAGGTACTTGCCGGCGGGGGAGTCGGCCTTGATCGAGCCGGCCGGCGAGATGTGGTCGGTGGTGACCGAGTCACCGAGCTTGGCCAGCACCCGGGCGTTGGTGATGTCGTCGACCGGCTGCGGCTCGCGCGCCATGCCCTCGAAGTACGGGGGCTTGCGCACGTAGGTCGAGTCACCGGCCCAGGCGAAGGTGTCCCCGGTCGGGGTCGGCAGCCCCTGCCAGCGCTCGTCACCGGCGAAGACGTTGGCGTAGTCGGCGGTGAACATCTCACTGCGGACCGCGCTGGCGATGACCTCCTCGATCTCCGTCGAGCTGGGCCAGATGTCGCGCAGGTAGACCGGCTGACCGTCGGAGCCGAGGTCGATCGGTTCGTTGGCCAGGTCGATGTCCATCGTGCCGGCGAGCGCGTACGCGACCACCAGCGGCGGCGAGGCGAGGTAGTTCATCTTGATGTCCGGGTTGATCCGGCCCTCGAAGTTCCGGTTGCCGGAGAGGACCGAGACCACCGACAGGTCACGCTCGTTGACCGCGGCGGAGATCGCCTCGGGCAGCGGGCCGGAGTTGCCGATGCAGGTGGTGCAGCCGTAGCCGACCAGGTGGAAGCCGAGCTTCTCCAGGTACGGGGTCAGGCCGGCACGCTCGTAGTAGTCCATGACCACCTTCGAGCCCGGTGCCAGGGTGGTCTTCACCCACGGCTTGCGGGACAGGCCACGGTCGACCGCGTTGCGGGCGAGCAGGGCTGCACCGATCATCACCTGCGGGTTGGAGGTGTTGGTGCAGGAGGTGATGGCGGCGATCACCACCGCGCCGTGGTCGAGTTCGAACTCGGTGCCGTCGTCGCCGGTGACCCGGATCGGGGCACTGGCCCGCCCCTTCGCGCCGGTGGCGGCGGAGACCAGGTCGACCGGGGCGTCGTCGGGGTCGTTGATCCCGTTGGCCGGCGAGTCGCTGGCCGGGAAGGACTCCTCGCTCGCCTCGTCGGCCGGGCCGTGCGCGACCGGGTTGTCGTCGCCGACGTAGTTGATCAGCGCGGAGCGGAACAGCGTCTTGGCGTTGCCCAGCGGCACCCGGTCCTGCGGGCGCTTCGGCCCGGCCAGCGACGGTTCGATCGTCGACAGGTCGAGTTCGAGCCGCTCGGAGTAGTTCGGCTCGGCGTCCGGGTCGTGCCAGAGGCCCTGTTCCTTGGCGTACGCCTCGACCAGTGCCACCTGCTGTTCGGTGCGGCCGGTGAGCTGGAGGTAGCGGATCGTCTCGGCGTCGATCGGGAAGATGGCGACGGTGGAGCCGTACTCCGGGGACATGTTGCCGATGGTGGCCCGGTTGGCCAGTGGCACCGCGCTCACGCCGGGTCCGTAGAACTCGACGAACTTGCCGACCACGCCGTGCTTGCGCAGCATCTCGGTGATGGTGAGCACCAGGTCGGTGGCGGTGGTGCCGGTCGGCGCCTCGCCGGAGAGCTTGAAGCCGACGACCCGGGGGATGAGCATGCTGACGGGCTGGCCGAGCATGGCCGCCTCGGCCTCGATGCCGCCGACGCCCCAACCGAGTACGCCGAGACCGTTGACCATGGTGGTGTGCGAGTCGGTGCCGACCACGGTGTCCGGGTACGCCTGGCCGTTGCGCTCCATGATCGTGCGGGCCAGGTACTCGATGTTGACCTGGTGCACGATGCCGGTGCCCGGCGGCACGACCTTGAACTCGTTGAACGCGGTCTGGCCCCAGCGCAGGAACTGGTAGCGCTCCTTGTTGCGCTCGTACTCCAACTCGACGTTGCGCGCGAAGGCGTCCTCGCGTCCGAACAGGTCGGCGATGACCGAGTGGTCGATGACGAGTTCGGCCGGGGCGAGCGGGTTGACCCGGGTCGGGTCGCCGCCGAGGTCACGGACCGCCTCGCGCATGGTGGCGAGGTCGACGACGCACGGCACGCCGGTGAAGTCCTGCATCAGCACCCGGGAGGGGGTGAACTGGATTTCCACGCTCGGGTCCGCGTCCGGGTTCCACCCGCCGAGTTGGGTGATGTGGTCGGCGGTGATGTTCGCGCCGTCCTCGGTGCGGAGCAGGTTTTCCAGCAGGATCTTGAGGCTGTACGGCAGACGTTCCTGCCCGGCCACCTTGTTGATCCTGAAAATCTCGTAGCTCGCGTCTCCGACGCGTAGCTGGCTCTTCGCACCGAAGGTGTCGAGGCTCGCCACGTCGTACTCCTTCACGCTGTGTTCGTTCCGGCCGATGCCTTCCGGCCGAAGGGCGACCGTGAATAGTCCTGCGCAGTCTTTCGTACCTGTTACCGCCATGCGCTGCTTAGGTAACACTTACCAACCGGTTTCCTTCGGCTATTCAAACCGTACGTCCGTCTTGCTACTTGGCGCAAGCCGGCTTCCCGGCACTCCGTTCCGGCGGAGGGTGGTCCCCGGGGTGAGTCGGCGGTGCTAGGGTGCCGCGAGTGACCGACGCAACCGTCCAGCTCGCCGCCCAGACCCGCATCGACACCGTGGCGACCGGATTCTTCACCGACGCCCGGCGACTGCGCAGCGACTACGCCGGTATCGCCTGGATCGGCGGCGAGCCCGACGCCGAGACCGGGCTGATGGGGCCGGAATACAAGCGCCGTGAGGTCGACTCCCGGCTCTTCCTGCCGGACACCCACTGGTACGACCTGGACGCCCTCTCCGATGTGGAGGTGCAGCTCAGCGTCGGCCTGCTCCAGGTTCCCGGCACCGCGCAGGGCACCCAGGGCCTGGTCGGTGCGATCGCCGACCCGGTGATCGAGTTCTACGAGCACCCGGAAGGCGGCGCCGGGGTCGGCCTCTGCCTCTGGGTGCACGGCACCATCTGGTCCAACGTCGCGCTCACCTACCGGGTCACCGTGCTCTGCGCCCCGGACGCCGTACGCGAGCCGGGCGCGGAGAGCGACAGCGGTGGCGGTCACGCCGACTCCTCGCCGGTGTCCGGCGACGGCGACACCGGTGGCGGGGGCGAGTAGCGACCGGTTGGCCCGGCTCTGGTGAACAGGGCTCCGGGCGCGGTGTCAACGGCCGAACCGTGGCGTATTTCCGCCATGGCGCAACACCGTCATTGACCTTCCCTTGGTTTGAGATGATCAAGGGAGCATGCTGCTCGGTGATGTTTTCACCGGCCGAAGGATGCCCCCTTGCCTGTTTTCTCGTTCCGTAGACCAGGGCCGATGGTCGCCGTGGCGACCACGCTCGCGATCGCGGCAACCGCCGCCCCCGCCTCCGCCGGCGGTCACACGACGACGGCCGTCGGCACCGGAGCGGCGACCGCCGTCGTGGCGACCCGCGCCCCGGGCACCACCGACGGCACCCCGCGCACGGTCACCCTGATCACCGGGGACCGGGTCACCGTCGGAGCCGCCGCCGGTGACCTGACCGCCGTCACCGTACGAGGGCCCGGAGGTCGGGCGAGCGGGGCGCGGATCACCACCGTCGGCGCCGACACCTACGTCTACCCGGACGCCGCGGTGCCGTACGTCGCCGCAGGTCTGCTGGACGAGAACCTGTTCAACGTGACCCGGTTGCTCGCCGACGGTTACGACGACGCGCACACCGACCGGCTGCCGTTGATCGTGAGCTACACCGACGCGGCGGCGCGCAGCCGTACCCAGGGCGTGCCGGCGGGCGCGGAGCGGGTGCGGGGCCTGGAGAGCATCCAGGGGGCGGCGCTGACGGCGCGGCGGGACCGGGCGGCGGAGTTCTGGACCGGGCTGACCGGCACCGGACCGGCGACCACCCGGGCGAAGGCGGAACGTCCCGGCCTCGCCGCCGGCATCAGCAAGGTCTGGCTGGACGGCAAGGTCCGGGCGGCGATGGCCGAGTCGACCGTGCAGATCGGTGCCCCCGCGGTCTGGTCCAGTGGCAACACCGGTGCCGGGGTGTCGGTGGCAGTACTCGACACCGGCGCCGACCTCGGCCACCCGGACCTGGTGGGACGGGTCGCCGAGTCGGTGAGCTTCGTCCCCGGCGAGGAGGTGACCGACCGGCACGGCCACGGTACGCACGTCGCCTCGACCATCGCGGGCAGCGGCGCCGCCTCCGGTGGCGCCGAACGCGGCGTCGCGCCCGGCGCGCAACTGCACGTCGGCAAGGTGCTCGACGACTCCGGCGGCGGCCAGGACTCCTGGATCATCGCCGGGATGGAGTGGGCGGCCCGGGACCAGCACGCCAAGGTGATCAACATGAGCCTGGGTGGCGACCCGACCGACGGTACCGACCCGCTGAGCCAGGCGGTCGACCGGCTGAGCGCGGAGACCGGTGCGCTCTTCACCATCGCGGCCGGCAACTCGGGTCCGGACATGCAGATGGTCGGCGCGCCCGGGGCGGCCGACGCGGCGCTGACCGTCGGCGCGGTCGACAACCTCGACCGGCTCGCGGTCTTCTCCAGCCGTGGCCCGCGCCGCGGTGACAACGGACTCAAGCCGGAGTTGACCGCCCCCGGCGTGGGCATACTCGCGGCCCGCTCGCAGTACGTGGCCGAGGGGGAGGGGTACTACTGGGCGATCGACGGCACCTCGATGGCCGCGCCGCACGTGGCCGGCGCCGCCGCGCTGCTCGCCGCCGCCCACCCGGACTGGACCGGCCAGCAGCTCAAGGACGCGCTGGTCAGCACCACCAAGATCACTCAACGGTACGACGCGTACTGGGCCGGCAGCGGTCGGCTCGACGCCGCCGCCGCGGTCACCGCCACGGTCTTCGCCACCGGGACCGTCTTCACCGACCTGGACTGGCCGTACGCGCCCGGACAGCGGGTCGACCAGAAGGTCACGTACACCAACACCGGCGACGCCCCGGTCACGCTCGACCTGCGGGTCAACGCGCCGACCGCGCCGGCCGGGCTCTTCACCCTGCCGGCCGACCAGGTGACCGTACCCGCGCGCGGAACCAGCACGGTGGTGGTCGCGGTCGACGTCGACCGGCTCGCCGAGGACAAGTACGCCAGCGGCATGGTGGTCGCCACCGGGCCCGGCGGGACGCCGAGCGTGCACACGGTGGTCGGGGTCAACAAGGAGGGCGAGCGGGTCGAACTGACCCTCAAGACCCGGGGACCGGACGGCAAGGCGCTGGCCGGAAGTGTGACGATCAAGGACATCGCCCGGGACACGGCACCCCGGATCTACCCGGTCGACGACTCGGGCACCCTTGAGGTCAGCCTGCCGCCGAGCACCTACAGCGCCTGGATGTACGCCGACGTGCCGGGTGCCGGTGGTCCGTACTCGCTCGGTCGGGCGGTGCTGGCCGAGCCGGAGATCGAACTCAGCCAGGACAGCACCGTCACCCTCGACGGGCGCCGGCTGCACCGGGTGGAGGCGATCGCCCCGCAGTCGACCGCCACCGCCCAGGTCCGGCTCGACTACTTCCGGTCCTACCCCGACCGACACCCGCTCGCCGACAACTACGTCGTCGGCCACGAGTACGACAGCGTCTGGGCGGCCTCCACCGGAGCCAAGGTCAGCAAGGGTACGTTCACGTTCCGCGCCCGGTGGAGCCTGGTGCAGCCACCACTGGCAGTCACCGTGAACGGTCAGACCTTCGACGACCTGCTGGTCCAGAGCGGTTCCGTGGCGTTGCCCGACGGGCAGCAGCCCCTTGACGCGGTCTTCGCCGGTCAGGGCGCCCCGTCCGACTACGACCGGCTGGACGTCCGAGGCAAGGTTGCGGTCGTCCGGGTCAACGACACCGTGGGGCCGCTCGCCCAGGCTGATGCCGCCGCGGCGGCGGGCGCGAAGCTGTTGCTGCTGGTCAACAACGGAGTCGGCCGGCTGGACGCCTGGTACGAGGTGGCCGACCCGCGTACCCCGCTGCCGGTCGCCTCGCTCGACCGGGAGCGGGGCGAGGAACTGGTGGCGCGGCTCGTTTCGGGGCATACCGCGTTCACGGTCGAGGCGCACCGCGCGCCGGAGTACGTCTACGACCTGGTGCGGCGCTACGACGGCTCGATCCCGGCGAACCTGAGCTACCGGCCCGCGCGGACCGAGCTGGCCCGGGTCAACGTCGACTTCCGCCACCACCGGTCGGGCGAGGGCGTCGGGATCCGGTTCGACGTCTCGCCGGAACAGCCGCAGGCCGGCCTCTCCGGTGCGGCCCTGCCAATCCCCACGCAGGGCGTACGCACCGACTGGCTCACCGCCGACCAGCACAACCGGTGGGTGGAGTTGGCCGTCATGCCGGAACTCACGCAGACCTCTTCGGTGGTCTCGTACACCGGCGGCGAACGTACCGACGTGACCTGGTTCGCGCCCGTGGCCCGTCCACGTGTTCTCGCCGCCGGCCTCGCCCCGGTGCCGACCCGTTCCGGCGAGGAGGTGGTCGTCTTCGACCTGCCGGCGTGGGGCGACTCCGACCCCCACCACCAGGGCACGCCGAGCGCCGCCGGCTTCACCCAGACGACCGGCCTCTACCAGGGGGATGAGCTCCTCGCCGAGGCACCGGGCGGATCCGTCGTCGCCTCCGTCGGCCCGGACCCGGTGACCCTGCGGTTGGTCACCGAGACGGCCCAGGACGGCACGGTGTCGCCGTACTCGACCCGGACCCGGACCGAGTGGGGTTTCACCTCGGCCCCGGGGCCGGAGGGCGGGGCGGTCACGTTGCCGCTGATCCAGGTCGACTACCAGGTGTCGACGGACGAGGCCGGGCGCGCCGGTCGGCGGGCGGAACTCACGGTCGCGCCGGTCCGACTCGAAGCGGTCGCCGGGTCGGCCGGCATCCGTGGGGTGACGGTGGAGCTGTCGTACGACGACGGGGTGACCTGGCAGCCGACCAGCCTGACCCGGACCGGGGACGGCTGGCGCACGAGCCTACGCGCACCGGCGTCGGCGACCTTCGTCTCGGTACGCACCACCGCTCGTGACGGTCAGGGCAACACGGTCAGCCAGACCGTGGTGCGCGCGTTCGGGCTCAGGTAGAGACACGCCGAGGGGCCAGCTCGATGAGCTGGCCCCTCGGTCACACCATGCTGCTGTTCGGTTGTCGTCCCGGATCGGGATCAGGCCGAGTAACCGCGGGTGGCGATCCAGTTGGCCATGTCGATGGTGCTCATCCAGTACGACGAGTCGTTCGGGTTGGCCGGGTCGGAGATCTTCACTGCCCGACCGTCATCGCGGTAACCGATCACGGCCAGGTAGTGGCCGCCCTCGTAGGAGTGCGAGACCCCGTCGGTGTCGGTACCGGTGCCGATGATGTTGGCAACGACGGCGCGGTTGTCGTCGATCGCGCGCTTCACGTCAGCCTGGAGCTTGTCCATCTGCTCCGGCTTGGCGGTGGCGTCCGGGATGGCCGTCGTCTTGTAGACGTTGCCGCCCACGACGTCGTTCAGCACGCGGGTGGTGTCCTCGGCCGACGGCGTGCCCTCGACCGTGGTACCCAGCTTCTTCGCGACCTCGTCCTGGCTCAGGTTGTGACCGTCCGCGCTCAGCGCGATCCGGGTCGAGGCCGGGCCACACCAGTAGAAGTTAGGCTGCGCCTGGTAGTCGGCCTTCAGTTCCTTGGCCGACGGGGTGTGACCCTTGCCCTTGTCGCCCTTGTCCGTGTCGCCGTGACCCTTGTCGGAGGTGACGTGGGCGACGGTCGTCATGGCCGGGGCCGGATTGGCCGGGGCGGCGTGCGCGGTGGCGCCGAGCGGCCCGGCGATGGCGCCGCCGACGAACGCGAGACCAGCGGCGGTCATGGCGCCCTTACGAACTGCGGAAGTCTTTGCGATGGCCGGTAGCCACTGACTAAAGGTAGTCATGATGGTTGCCTTCCAGTGGGGGTGTCCCGCGCATGGGAGACAGGCGCGGGGCGAATGCGTCGCCAGGCCATGGGGGTGGCGGGACGCGTTCGAGATGTAACCGGTCCGGCCCGTGAATCATTCCGGGGATGTTCGCCCGGGGGCCGGTCACGGAGCCGACCCGCTCGGGGTGCTCCGGCGTTCAGGGGGATGTAACCGGTCCGGCCCGTGAATCATTCCGGGGATGTTCGCCCGGGGGCCGGTCACGGAGCCGACCCGCTCGGGGTGCTCCGGCGTACGGGGGTATAACCGATCCGGGGCCCCCGGCATTCCGGGAGATGGCCGGTACGGCGAGTTGATCAAGATAACGTGGCCGCTGCCCGCCCTATCGATCGGATATACCGGACATGTGGGTCGTTATCGGTTGGTCGGGGGCTGCCCCAGCGCGGTGGCCTCGGCGTGCCGGTCCCGCAGTCGGGTGCGGATCTGATCGGGCGTGTACGCCCGCCGCCGCCGCTCGGCACGGGCGATCACCACCCCGGTCGCCGCCACGCCGACGACGCTTGCCAGGCCAACTATCTTCCACCAGCGCATCCGCCTAGGGTAATCGAGTGGTCGATACGAGCATCAGCCTCGATGAGGCCGTCGACGTGACCCGTACCGGGGACGTGTGGCTCTTCCGTGGACGCAGCGTCCCGGACCGGGCCATCCAGCTCACCACGAACAGTCCGATCAACCACGTCGGGATGGCTGTCGTCCTCGACGACCTGCCCCCGCTGATGTGGCACGCCGAGCTGGGCCGGTCACTACCGGACATGTGGTCCGGCACCCACCAGCGCGGCGTACAACTGCACAACCTTCGCGACGCCGTCTGTGTCTGGGCGAACCGGTACGGTCAACGCGCCTGGCTCCGGCAACTCGAACCACCGGCCGGTCGTGCCCGCGAGGACGCCGTGCTCCGGACGATCGCCCGGCTCGACGGCACCCCGTTCCCCTCCACCGCCCGGCTCGCCTGGCGATGGGCGCAGGGCCGGGTGCCCAGTCTGCGGCTGCCTGGGCTGTTCGGGGCCGAACGTCCGGATCGGGCCGACCCGTCCGACGCGGCCCCCGGATCGGCCGTGGCCCGACAGCGCGACAGCGTGCTGGAGACCGCCTACTGCGCCGAGGTGGTGGCGGTGACGTACGAGGAGATGGGGTTGCTCCCGGGCGGTCGCCGGCCGAACTGGTACGACCCGGGCCGGTTCTGGAGCGGCGACGACCTCGAACTCGCCGACGGCGCGCGGCTCGGCGCGGAGATCACGGTCGAGGTCCCGCCCCGCTGACCAGGAGCTCGCTGACCACGAGCCCGCCGACAGGTCCTATCGTGACGATCGGCCACGGCGGGCGCCGTCCGGCCAGAGCACGGTCACCGGCAGTCCCCGTTCGCGGGCGGCACGGACCACGTCGGCGGTGTCACCGATGTCGACAGACGGGTGCCCGTCCCAGACCGCCACGAGCATCTCGCAGCGATCCAACAGTTCCTCGCTCGCCGCCATGTACGCCTGCCGACCGGCCCGTGGGTACGGCATGTAGTCCACTTTCGCCGCGAGGTCGAGCAGTTCGTCGAAGTCGGCCAGGTTCTCCCGTTCGACCGCGCGCTGGCGGTAGTCGGCGGCCGGGATCACCGCCTCGTACGTGCCGTCGAGCGCCAGGATCTGCCGGGCGAAGAGCTGATCGGCACCGTTGGCCAGGCAGGTGATCCCCCGCAGCCCGGGTCCCGCGTACGGTCTCAGGTGCTCGGCCAGGCTGGCGGAGACGAGTTCAGCGGTGCCGTGGGCCAGTATCACGTGCCCGGTGACCCCGATTCGCGGCATGGCACACCGTCCGTTCGTTGTCACGCGTGCCGTACCCGGACGATCCGGAAGCCGGCATCGGCCAGGATGACGGGCATTTCCCTGATCGCATCATGGTTGCGTGCGCGCATCTCCGCCCCGAGATTTTCCCATGGCATGATCGCCGGGTGCAGCCGCCGGGCGTCGTCGCGCGGCTCACCGTACCGCCAGCCGTTGGCGGTACGCTCCCGCACCCAGCGCTCGTGTTCCAGCACCGCCAGCCGTTCTATCTCCGGCTCCGCCAGTGTGTACTCCTCACCCGGCCCCACCCGGGGGGAGAGTGCGCATCCCAGTTCTCGCAGCTTGCCGCCGAAGTCCTCGGCCTGGGCGCGGTTGGCGACCCGGAGTGTCTCCGGCAACCTCTCCCAGGGAACCAGCGCGGGCGCCTCCTCCGGCCGTTCGCCCCGCCGCTGCCGGGACGCGACATAACTCTCGTGGATCACGCGGGCCAGGTCGTCCCCGATCAGTTCCGGATCGCAGGCGGCGCGCACCACGCCGTACAGGCGCAGGGTGCCGGAGAGGTCGTCGAGCAGCCGCTCACCGGGGCCGCCGAAGGCGTCCCGGAGGTTTGCCAGCCGGTCCAGCCGCACCACCACCGAGCCGGGCTCGCCGTGCCACAACTGCTCGGCGGTGAGCGCCGTCTTCAACGCCCGCTGCTCGTCGTCGTAGCAGATGAAGACCCGGTCCGGCGGTAGCGGAAACCCACCGGCGGAAAGGAAGGTGGCCAGGTCCCCGTCGTACGCGGTGATCTGGCAGACCCGGTCGAGGAAGGGAAAACGCTGGGTGAGCTGCTCCCGGGCCTGGTTGGCAGCCCCGTCGACCAGGGCGAGTGGAATCGGTCGCTCGTCCTGCGGGTCGCGGACCCGCCAGCGCCGGGCGAGTTCGACCAGCACGGAGCGGCCGAATGCGGTGGCACCGAGAATCAGCACCCGGGGTGGTCGATCGTGGACCGGGACCGGGGGCTCCTGGCTGAGCAGCTTCCGTGCGGCCAGGTCGTCGATGTGGAAGAACTCGACCCGCGCCCCGGGCTGGCCGGTCAGGCCGAGGTGCCGGGCCTGGAGCGCGAGGCAGAGTTCCGGGTCGGCGACCTCGGCGTAGACCGAGAGCGGGCTGTGCTGGCCGTGCCGGCCGTGGCGGGCGGCGGCGAGGGCGATCGCGGTGTTCGCGGCGCTGTCGTCGGTGCAGGCGTAGAGCGCCCGTGCCCGGCCCACGCCCGCGGCCCGGAGCAGATCCGGATCCCGGGCCGCGCGGGCGACGCGCCGGGCCCCCGGCGCTGTCGGTATCGCACCCGACGGAACCGTCACCACCCGTTCGCCGTCGGCCCGGAGCCGGCGAGCCAGGGTGTTGGCGATCATGCCGTCACCGCAGACGATCACGTGGTTGCGCGCCTGCCGTACCCGGAGCCGGCGCAGTTCGGTCGCGAAGACCAGCCGGCCGGCCTCGATGAACGCGTACAGGGTGACGGCGGGGGCGGTGAACCGGGCGATCTCCAGCGGCACCGGGAACGTGCCGCCGTCGTCCAGCGGCGGTGAGCCGAGGACGAAGAGCTGGAGGTCGTAGTAGAGCAGGTCCAGCGGGTGCGCGTCCCCATCGAGGAAACTGTCGAGGCCGAGATAGCCGAGGACCAGCGACGCCACCCCGATCATCGCGAAGATCAGGCGCAACACGTCCATGGTCGGCGCGCGTGGCGGCTCGCCGAGATTCCTGCCGGGCACGACGCCTCCCGTGGGGGATCGGGCATGAACGCAGCGTCATCGTACCGTTGCGATTCGCCCCCACAAGGATCGACAAGTGCCGGTAACCCGTCAGCCCGGGAGCCGGTGCCCCGCCTCACGCTGGGCCGCCAACCAGGTCTCCACCTCGTCGGCCTGCCGGGGAAGGCCGGCCGAGAGGTTGACCGCACCGGCCGGCGTCACCAGTACGTCGTCCTCGATCCGGATGCCGACACCACGCAGCTCCGCCGGGACGAGTTCGTCCTCCGGCTGGAAGTAGAGACCGGGCTCGACGGTGAGCACGTAGCCCTCATCCAGGGTGCCGCCACGGTAGTGCTCCTTGCGGGCGTTCGCGCAGTCGTGCACGTCGATGCCGAGCATGTGCCCGAACCCGTGCAGCGACCAGCGGCGGTAGAGCGTCGACGAATCGTCCATCGCCTCGTCCACGCTCACCGGCAGCAGCCCCAGCTCGGAGAGCCCCTCGGCGAGCACCCGCATGCACGTACGGTGCACGTCCTTGAAGCTCACCCCGGGCCGGATGAACTCGATCCCGGCCTGCTGGGACGCGTACACGATGTCGTAGACCTGGCGCTGCAACGGGCTGAACGTGCCGGACACCGGCACCACCCGGGTGACGTCGGCGGTGTAGAGGTTCCGTCCCTCCACGCCCATGTCCATCAGGAGCAGATCGCCCGGACGGGTCGCGCCGGTGTTGCGGATCCAGTGCAGGATCGTGGCGTGCTCGCCGGCCCCGACGATCGAGCTGTAACCGACGTCGTTGCCGTCGTGCCGGGCCCGCAGCGCGAAGACCCCCTCCAGCAGCCGTTCGGCCACCGGTCGGTCGGCCGGCAGCACCCGGGCGACGTCCTCGAAGCCGCGTACGGTCGCGTCGATCGCCTCCTGTAGCTGGGCGATCTCCCACTCGTCCTTGACCAACTTCAGCTCACTGATCACCGCGGCCAGCTCGCGGTCCCGGCCGAGCCTGCCCGCCGGCTTCGCGCCGGTCGCCGCGGCCGTGTCGTACGGGCGGACAGCGGCGTCGACCGACGGGTCGAGCCCGCGCAGCACCCGGGTACGCCCCGGCGCGCAGTCCGCCAGCGCGGCCCCGAGCTCGGTCAACGGCGCCGTCTCGACACCCAGCTCGGTCGACTTCTCGGCCAGCGTGTGCCGGCGACCCACCCACAGCTCGCCGTTGCGGCTGCGGAAGAACTCGTCGGACTCCTTCGAGTTGCGCGGCTGGGTGAAGAGGGTGGCCTCGTGGCCGGACCCGTTCGGGCGCAGCACCAGCACGCTCTCCGGGTCGTGGTCACCGGTGAGGTACGCGAAGTCGCTGCCCGGCCGGAACGGGTAGTCGGTGTCGTTCGCCCGTACCTTCTCGACGCCGGTCGGGATCACCAGGGTCTCACCGGCGAACGCGGCGGAGAGGGCGGCCCGCCGCTTGGCGTAGTTCGGGACCTCGGGACGGGGGTTCACCGTCAGGGCCGCGTCACGCCACCCGCCCCGCATGAAGGCGAGGAACTTTTCCGGGAAGTCGGGGTCGTGCGACTCGACGCGTGTCGTCTCCGGGGTGTTCTTGTTCTGCTCGTCACCCATGTCCCGCTCCTCCCACGCCAGCCTGCCTTCAGACCGTACCGCGCCTGCGTGTCGAGATCTCCCAGCGGTGCCGGCACACGTGTGCGGCGCGCGTGGAAAGATGACCGCCATGTGCGGACTCCTGGCCTTTTTCAGCGCGCGCGGCGACGCCAGCGCGCACCGAGACGCCCTCGCCGGAGCGTTGGAATGCCTGCATCACCGGGGACCGGACGAGACCGGTGTCGAACTCATCGCCGACGCGACGGGGACCCGGGCGGACGCCGTCTTCGCGCACAAGCGGTTGTCGATCATCGACGTGGCGCTCAGTCACGAGCCGCTGCCGTACGCCGACGGCCGCTACCTGCTCACCTTCAACGGTGAGATCTACAACTACCTGGAGCTGCGCGAGGAGCTGGCTCGGGACTTCGGGGCACAGTTCGCCACCCAGGGCGACGGCGAGGTGATCGTCGCCGGTTTCCACTACTGGGGCGAGCAGGTCCTCACCCGGCTGCGCGGCATGTTCGCGTTCGTGATCTGGGACCGGCAGGAGCGGCGGGCGTTCGGTGGCCGGGACTACTTCGGCATCAAGCCGCTGCACTACCTGGAGACCAACGACGGGGTCTACCTGGCTTCGGAGAAGAAGGCGCTGCTGCCGTTCGCACCGGCCGCGCACGCCGGTGACGCCGGGGTGGACGGGGCGAGCCTCTCGCACTACCTCACCCTCCAGTACGTGCCCGAGCCGGGCACGCTGCACCACGGCATCCGCCGGATCGGTTCGGGCGAGTACCTGACCTGGACGCCGGGCGGCCGGATCGACGTGCGCCGGTGGTACCGCCCGGTGTTCCGGCCCGCCCCCGTCGACGACCAGCAGCGGCTCTACGACCAGATCCGGGAGACGCTGCGGGAGAGCGTACGGATGCACATGCGGGCCGACGTACCGGTCGGGTCGTTCCTCTCCAGCGGCATCGACTCGACCGCGGTGGTCGCCCTGGCCCGCGAGTTCAACCCGAACATCCTGACCTTCACGGTCGGCTACGACGTGCCGGGTTACTCCGAGATCGACGTGGCCCAGGAGTCGGCCCGGGCGCTCGACGTCACCACCATCGCCACCAAGATCGGTCCGCAGGACATGATGGATGCCCTGCCGAAGATCGTCTGGCACCTGGACGACCCGGTGGCCGACCCGGCGCTGGTGCCGCTCTACTTCGTGGCGAAGAAGGCCGCCGAGCACGTCACCGTGGTCCTCTCGGGCGAGGGGGCGGACGAGTTCTTCGGCGGCTACACGATCTACCGCGAGCCGCTCTCGCTCGGGGCGGTGAACAGCCTGCCCGGCGGCATGCAGCGCGGGCTGCGGGCGGTCTCCAAGGCGATCCCGCAGGGAGTCAAGGGCAAGAGCTTCCTCGAACGCGGCACCACCCCGATCGAGGAGCGCTACTACGGCAACGCGCGGATGTTCACCGAGGAGGAGAAGCAGCGCCTGATGCGCCGCTACGACCCGAGCGTGCGCTACACCGACGTGACCGCCCCGTTCTACGCCGAGGCCGCCGAACTCGACGACGTCACGAAGATGCAGTACATCGACCTCTACACCTGGCTGCGCGGCGACATCCTGGTCAAGGCCGACCGGATCTCGATGGCGCACTCGTTGGAGGTGCGGGTGCCGTTCCTGGACCGGGAGGTGTTCGAGGTCGCCGCCGGCATCCCGGTCGACCTCAAGCTGCCGCCGCGTTCCGACGCCACCAAGTACGCCATGCGCCAGGCGCTACGCAACGTGGTGCCGCCCGCCATCGTCAACCGGCGCAAGCTCGGTTTCCCGACCCCGACCCGGGTCTGGCTGCGGGGCGAGATGTACGAGTGGGTCCGGCACATCTTCGCCACCTCCGGTGCCGGTGACCTGCTCGACCTCTCGTACGCGATGCGGCTGCTCGACGAGCACAAGCGGGAGGAGGCGGACCACTCGCGCAAGGTCTGGACCGTTCTGATCTTCTGCATCTGGCACGCGATCTTCGTGGAGCGCACCCTCGACCCGGGTATCCAGCGCAACCAGTCCGCCCTGCTCACCAAGCCGGTGGTCGGCTCGATGGTCGCCTGAGCGGCGCACCACGACCGGCCGTACGGGCCGGAGCACGCACACCGAGCCGGGCCCGACGCGTCACGCGTCGGGCCCGGCCGCTTCGGTGCGGAGGAGCTACGGACTGGTGCAGGTCACCGTCGGGGCGCTGTTGGTGGCGCCGGCACTGCCGGTGAAGCCGAAGGTGGCGGTGCCGTTGGCGGCGAGGTTCCCGTTGTGCCCGACGTTACGTACGGTAACGGCCGATCCGCTCTGGGTGAAGCTGCCGTTCCAGAGACTGCCGATCGTCTGGCCGTTCGCCCAGGTCCACCGAGTGGTCCAGCCGCTCAGTGCGGAACTGCCGGTATTGCGGACCGTCACCTCGCCCTGGAACCCACCGGACCAGCTGTTGGTCACCCGGTAGGTGGCCGCGCAGCCGGCGGAGCCCGGCGGCGGCGTCGTCGGGTTCGGCGGGGGCGTGGTCGGGTTCGGTGGTGGGGTGGTCGGGTTCGGTGGGGGCGTGGTCGGGTTCGGCGGGTTGGAACCGCCCGGTCCCACCCCGGTCACCTCACCGTTGCCGCCGTCGAAGACCACGTCGGAGCAGCCGAAGAAGTTCTCCTGGCTGTCCGAGCGCACCCAGCGGGAGTAGATGATGTGCCGACCGCTCTTGCCGCTCGGCAACTGCCCGCTGAAGTAGTAGTGACCCTCGTTGGTGCCGACCCCACCGCTCTGCGGAGGGTTGGTCACCGTCAGGAACGGCTCCTCAAGATCACTCCAGGCCAGCGCCCGGGTCGGGCTCCAACTGTTCTTCGTGACGTAGAAGTAGAAGGTGCCCGGGTGGTGGGCCCAGTTGCTGTACTTGAAATTGAAGGTGCCGCCCGCGGTCAGGTGGGTCAGGGGCCAGTCGTTACGGGCCAGGTTGTAACCGCTGAAGCTGGCGTTGCCGCCGCTGCAGAGCTGCCCGTCGGCGACGAAGCCGGTGGTCCGGCCGGCCGCGTCGGAGCGCAGCACGCTGAACCAGTTGTAGAGCGAGTTCGCGCCGCTCTGGTTCACCGCCGCCGCGCAGGCCGGGTTGTTCGGCTGGATGTCGCCGCGCGGGCTGAGCCCGTCCTTCCAGCACAGGAACGTACGGCTGCCGGGTGCCATGGCGGCACCGTGGGCGAGTGCCGCGTTGGGAGTCACCACCGTCAGGACGCCGGCGGTGAGCATGGCCGCGGTGGCGAGCACCACGACTCTGCGAAAGGGTTTCACCGAGTTCTCCTTACTTCGGGCTAGTGCCGCACGCGGGTGGGTATGCCGGTGCTGCGGACTACCAGTGGGATCCCGCGAGCGCGGGAGCGGTGTCGCCAGACCTGCGCGAGGTGTCGCCGAACCCTGTCGCTGTGCTGAGGTCCCAGGTGGCGGGCAGGCGACGACACGGCGCCCGGTCCGATCACGGACGGGTCTGCTGCTCGCGTGGCCCCTGCGGCATCCGGCACGGCGCGTTAGCCCCCGCGCTGTCCCGGTATGCGTCAGTGCACCATGGACGAGGACTCCATGGCAATAGGTAGACGTCTATCGAACGCGTCATTCGGTCGATCCGGTGCCACCGCCGTGCCGGGGCCTGGGCGTCCGGCCGCGTCGGCCGCCCACAACCCGGCCCGACCCGAACCACCGGGGGAGTCACCCTGCATGCTGTTCACGAACGGAAGCCCGGACCGGGGCGCGGCGTACCGGGCCGGCACGGCGGCGATGGGGGTAGTCATGGGGTACGCGGTGGTGATCGGCGAGGCGCTGGTCGACCTCCTCGACGGGCAGGTCGACGGGGAGCCGGTCTACCGGCAGATGATCGGCGGTGCGCCGCTCAACGTCGCCGTCGGAGCGGCCCGGCTCGGCTCCGCCGTCGAGTTCGTCGGATCACTCGGGGACGACGTACTCGCCGGGCGGATCCGCGCCCTGCTCGCCGACGCCGGGGTGGGACAGCGCGGGGTGGTCACCGTACCGGCGCCGACCGCGCTCGCCGTGGCGACCTTCGCCGGTGCCGAACCCGACTTCCGCTTCTACGGCGAACCGCCCTCGTACGGCCTGCTGGAAGCGGACGCTCTCGACCAGGACCTGATCCGTGCGGCGTCCGTGCTCTACTGCGGCTCGATCGCCCTGCTCCGCGCCCCGGTGCTCGCCGCCGCCCGCCGGGCCTGGTCGCTCACCACGGGCCGGCGCGTCTTCGACCCGAACGTACGACCCCGGCTGCTGCCCGACGCCGCCGCGATGGACCGGCTGCGGGCCCTGGTCGCCGAGTTCGCGGCCAGTGCCGACCTGGTCAAACTCAGCGCCGCCGACGCCGCACTCCTCTATCCCGGACAACCGCTGGAGCGGGTCGCGCAGCGGCTGCGTGCGCTCGGCTGCGCCGCCGTGGTCGTCACCCGGGGGCCGGCCGGCGCGCTGGTCACCGCCGGCACGGGGGACGAGCTGGTCTCGGTGCCCGCCCCGGAGGTCGACGCGGTCGACGCCACCGGTGCGGGTGACTCGGTGATGGGTGCGCTCATCGCCGACCTGCTCCTGGCCGGGCCACCGGCACCGGAGGACTGGCCGGAACGGGTGACGTACGCCCTCCGCGTCGCCGGGCTGGTCTGCGAGGCACCGGGCGCGGCGGTCGCGATGCCGACCCGGGCGCAGGTGGCCTCCCGCTTTCCCACCCCGATCCGGGGTCGGGATCAGGTGTCGCCGCGCAGCTCCGCGTAGCCGAGCCGGATCGCGGGCAGGGTCACCTCCGGGCCGAACGGTGCCCGTGCGGCGACCCGCTCGGCGGGTGCGCCGTCGGCGTGTCCGTCGCGGATCAACCAGGCGAGCGTGGCGAGCTGCTCGTGCTGTGCGCGTACCTGGTCGGTGTCGAAGACCGGGCCGTGCCCCGGCACGATCACCGTGTTCGGCGTGGTGAGCCGGAGCAGCTCCGCCACCGTCTCCGGCCACTCCAGCGGATAGCTGTCGTCGAACGACGGCGGCCCGCTCGACTCCACCAGGTCCCCGGCCACCAGCAGGTCGGCGTCGGGCACCTGCACCACCAGGTCGCCGTCGGTGTGGCCCCGCCCGAGGTGCCGCAGGACCACCCTCCGCCCGCCGAGATCCAGCGTGGACTCCAGGTGGACCGTGTGCGTCGGGGCGAGGATGGTGGTACGGGTCAACTCCTCGGCGAGCGCCGGCTCCCGGTCGCGCATCTCGTCGTACGCCTGCTGGCGGACCAGTTCCGGCTGGTCGCGCAACCGGGCCGCGGCGGCCGTGTGCGCGTAGACCGGCCCGGTCGTCTCCCCGGCCAGGGTGGCGTTGCCGAAGCAGTGGTCGAAGTGGTGGTGGGTGTTGACCAGGATCCACGGGTGGGGAGTGAGGGCTTGTACGGCGACGGCCAGCTCGGCGGCCTGGGTCGCGGTCGACAGCGTGTCGACCAGCAGCGCCGTGTCGTCGCCGACGACGACGGTCACGTTGACGTCGAGTACGGGATGGCGCAGCAGGTAGACCCGCTCGCCGACCTCGTCGAATCCGATGCTCATGGTGTCCGTGACGCCCTTTCCACGAACCGGTGCCGGTCGACCAGTGCCCGCTCGACCCGTCCCTGCGCCACCGTGGTCGAGCCGTCGGTGACGCTCACGTCGAAGTACAGCCGTCGGCCGGTCACCTCGGTCAACCTGGCCTGGGCCACGACCGTCCGCCCGACCGGAGTGGGCGTCGTGTGGTCGAGTTCCACCCGCAGACCGACCGTGGTCATCCCGGGCCGCAGCCGGGTGGCGGTCGCGGCCACCGTTGCCGCCTCGGCCAGCGCCAGCACCCTGGGCGTACCCAGCACCGGCACGTCACCCGAACCCACCGCCAGGGCGGTGTCGGTGTCGCTGACGGTGAGTTCAACCCGGGCGGTCAGACCGGGTGCGAAGCCGGGATCCGGCGGTTGTTCCATGGATGCAGCTTAGGGCCTGTGCCGTTGCCGGATGATCGGCATGACCCGGCCACACCCGGTGGGCGGGTCAGGGCGGCGGGGGTCAGCGGGGCGTCCGGGCGGCCCGTGCGCGGGCGGTCAGTTCGGCCGCCAACGCCCACGCCTCGGTGATGTCCCGGTCCTGCGCCGCAGCGCCCGGCCCGCCCGCCGTGTCGGCGTGCACCGTGGCCAACCGCAGCCGGCGCTGCAACGGTCCCTGGACCACCCGGACGCTCTGGATCCGGGCGTACGGCACCACCACGAGTTGCCGGGTCAGCAACCCGTGCCGGACCGCGAACACCTGTTCGCCCAGCCCGGCACCGAGCACCGGCTGCGCCAACGGGTGCACCCACCGGGCCCGCCGGGGCGGCGGGGGCAGCGTCATGGTGAGGTCCACGCCGGGCAGCACCTCGGCCATGATCCGTTGGGCGGTGCCCAGGTCGCCGACCGGCATGAGCTGGTCCGCCCGGTTGATCGCGTCCGCGTCGGTGGAGAAGCCGGCCACCTCCAGTCGCAGCCGCAGCCAGCCCTTCAACCGCCACAGCAGCGGCCAGGTCACCCCGACCGCCTGGACCCGGTCCAGCGGCACCGTCTGCGCGCGGGTCTCCAGCAGACCGTGCCGTACGCGGAGCCCGGCCTCGTCCCGGCCGAGCTGGAAGTTCCAGTCCGCGAGCACCCGGCGCAGCGGCTGGAGCAGCACGCCCGCCATGGCGGTCAGGGTGCTGGCCACCGCGATGAACGACCAGGACCCCTCGGAGAGGAACTGGAACAGCACGAACGCGAGCCCGAACGGCAGCAGCAGCGCCTGCGGGGTGAGCAGCTGACTGACCAGCAGGTCCCGGTTCGCCACCGAGAGCAGGTGCCGACGGTTCAACTCGACCGGGACGGGCGTCTCGACCCGACCGTCACCGGAGGGCTTCGGCAGTGGCGTACGAGCGGCGAGGCTGAGCAGGCGTTCGCGCAGGGCCACCGCGTCGGCGACCGCGACGTACGCCAGGGGCGCCTCGGTCTTGCCGCCGCCGACCACCTCCAGGCGCAGTTCGGCCAGGCCACTGAGTTGCGCCAGCAGGGGGCGGACCACCTCGACGGACTGTAGCCGCTCCAGCGGGATGGCCCGGGTACGCCGCCACAGCAGCCCCTCGTGGATCCGCAGCTCCCGGCCGACCACGTGGTAACCCGTGTTGTACCAGCTGACCAGCGACAGGACGACGACGCCGACCAGCAGCACCGTCACCAGGGCGGCGTACCAGCCGATTCCCACCCGGCCGAGGGTCTGCCAGGAGAGCGCCGCGATGATCACGACGAGGGAGTTGGCGCCGTGCAGCAGCGGGCTCAGCGGGTGCAGCCGCTTCCGAGGCTCCACGGCCTGCGGCTGGGCGGCCGGTGGCTCGACGGCCTGCGGCTGGGCCGCCGATGGTTCGGTGGGCTGGGGCTGGGCGGCCGGGTTGCCCGGCAGGGGTGGCTCGGTCACCGGCCGTGCCCCCGGTACCCGCGGATGGTCACAGGCCCTCCGCACGGTCTTCGCCGAGGGCGGTGAGCCGGTCCCGGAGCCGGGATGCCTCGGCCGGGCGAAGCCCCGGCACCCGGGCGTCGCTCGCCGCGGCGGCGGTGTACAACTGGACCGTGGCCAGGTCGAAGGCGCGTTCCAACGGGCCGGCGCTGACGTCGACGAACTGCATCCGGGCGTAGGGCACGATCGACAGGCGGCGGACCAGCAGGCCGTGCCGGACCAGTAGGTCGTGGTCGCGTTCCGCGTACCCCCAGGCGTGCACGGCCCGTACGATCGCGAAGACCCGCCAGCCGCCGAGCACCGCGGCCAGTGCGAGGAGGAGCCCGAAGAGCCAGTAGCCGGTGATCGCCCAGGTGATGCCGAGCCCGGCCAGCAGTACCCCCAGGCCGGCGGCGAGCCGCAGCACCTCGACCCAGATCAGATCCCGGGAGACCGGCTGCCACCGTACCGTCTCCGGCCACGGCTCCAGCGGGCTCGTCGGCCCGGCGGGGGCCGGCTGTCCCACCCAGGTCGCGCCCGGGACGCCGGACGTACCGGTGCCGCCGGGAGTGTCGGACCGGTCCGGTCGGACGGGATCGGGGGTGTCGGCGTGACCCGCGTTGTCCGGAGCGGGTGCCGGACCGGGGGTGTCGGGGTCGCTCAACTGGTCACCCCACGTCGCGGGTGGACGCCGCGAACCGGGACACCACTACAGCGGAGATCGCTTCGCTCGCTCACGGGTCGAGCGTAGGCGATCGGTCCATCGATGCCACCTCGCGGAGGAAACCGCGAGCGTCGAGAAAATCGCCGAGACTCTGCCGATGCTCCGTGCAGGCAAGCCAGGTCTTGCGCCGCTCAGGAGCGTGCAACCGGGGATTGTTCCAGCGCAGGGCCCAGATCGCGGGCGCCCGGCAACCTCGTGCCGAACAGACCGGGGTGGTCGGGAGTGGGTCGGAGTCGGTCACCCGGCGAGTGTACGGAGGGCCGCACGCGCGGTGCCGCAGGAGGCGCCCGGAGTCGACACGGGCGGTTGAGCGCCGGGCGACCACGGGGGGAGCCGCCCGGCGACGGCTGAATCGTACACGTCACCCGCCGGGTCGTGTCTACCCACGAGCGACGTTTCATGTTGCCGTCGACGAACTCCGGAGCCGTACCCGGCGTACGAATCCGGCCGCGACGGGGACGGCCACGTGATAAATGGTGTTCTCGCCACCCGGCTTTCCGGCCGGACGTGCGAGGCTTGATGCGGCAGTCCGGCCGAGGGAGGGCGGACTGCCTCGCCGACATTTTCGATCACGCGACCCCGCTGTGGAGGACCGGTGGCCCAGCCGACCACGCCCGACGCCCCGACACCGACCGAATCCGCCACCGGCGGCACCACCACCGGGAGCACCCCGGCGGAGGACGCGACCCTGCTCGAACGCGCGTTGTTCGAGGTCAAGCGGGTGATCGTGGGTCAGGACCGGATGGTGGAGCGGATGTTCGTCGCCCTGCTCGCCCGCGGGCACTGCCTCCTGGAGGGGGTGCCCGGGGTGGCGAAGACGTTGGCGGTGGAGACCCTCGCCAAGGTCGTCGGGGGCACCTTCTCCCGGGTGCAGTTCACCCCGGACCTGGTGCCGGCGGACATCGTCGGAACCCGGATCTACCGGCAGTCGAGCGAGAAGTTCGATGTCGAACTCGGTCCGGTCTTCGTCAACTTCCTGCTCGCCGACGAGATCAACCGTGCGCCCGCCAAGGTGCAGTCGGCCCTGCTGGAGGTGATGTCGGAACAGCAGGTCTCGATCGGCGGCCAGACCCACCGGGTGCCGAACCCGTTCCTGGTCATGGCGACCCAGAACCCGATCGAGCAGGAGGGCGTCTACCCGCTGCCCGAGGCACAGCGCGACCGGTTCCTGATGAAGATCCTGGTGGGCTATCCGACCGACGCCGAGGAGCGCGAGATCGTCTACCGGATGGGGGTCACCGCGCCGGAGCCGGTGCCGGTGTTCAGCCCCACCGAACTGATCGCCCTGCAACGCAAGGCCGACCAGGTGTTCGTACACAACGCCCTGGTCGACTACACGGTACGGCTGGTCCTCGCGACCCGCTCCCCGGCCGAGCACGGGATGCCGGACGTGGCCCAGCTCATCCAGTACGGTGCCAGCCCCCGCGCCTCGCTCGGCATCGTCCGGGCCACCCGGGCGCTGGCGCTGCTGCGCGGGCGGGACTACGCGCTGCCCCAGGACGTCCAGGACATCGCCCCGGACATCCTGCGGCACCGGCTGGTGCTCAGCTACGACGCGCTCGCCGACGACGTACCCGCGGACCACATCGTCGGCCGGGTGATGTCCACCATCCCGTTGCCGTCGGTGGCACCCCGGCAGAACGCCGCGCCGGTGTCGCCCACCCCCGTGCAACCCGTCGCCGCCTGGCCGGGACGGCCGTGACACCTGCCGCCGACCGGGCCCGGTTCCCCGGCGTCGGACCGGCGACCTCCGACGCCACCTCGGGCCGCGCCGAGGCCGTGCTGTCGCGACTGCAACTGCTGGTCACCCGCAAACTCGACGGTCTGCTCCAGGGGGACTACGCGGGCCTGCTGCCGGGGCCGGGGAGTGAGGCGGGGGAGTCACGGGAGTACCGCCCCGGCGACGACGTACGCCGGATGGACTGGCCGGTGACCGCGCGTACCACCACGCCGCACGTGCGCCGGACGGTCGCCGACCGGGAGTTGGAGACCTGGCTGGCGGTGGACCTCTCGGCCAGCCTGGACTTCGGGACCGGGCAGTGGCTCAAGCGTGACCTCGTGGTCGCCGCTGCGGCGGCGATGGTGCACCTGACCGTACGGGGTGGGAACCGGATCGGCGCGGTGGTCGGCAGTGGTGGTGTGGGTGGTGCCTCCCGTACCGTGACCGGCTCGGCCGGCACACGGCCCGGCGTGCTGCGGTTGCCGGCCCGGCCCGGCCGCAAGGAGGCGCAGGGGCTGTTGCGGGCGATCGCCTCCACCGAGATCCGACCCGGCCGTAGTGATCTCGGCGCCCTGGTCGACATGCTCAACCGCCCGCCGCGACGGCGCGGGGTGGCGGTGGTGATCTCCGACTTCCTGACGCCGCCGGAGCAGTGGGGGCGGCCGGTACGCAAACTGGCCGTCCGGCACGACGTGCTGGCGATCGAGGTGGTCGATCCGCGTGAGCTGGAGCTGCCCGACGTCGGGGTGCTCGCGCTGGTCGACCCGGAAACCGGCGCGCTGCACGAGGTGCAGACCGCCGATCCCCGACTGCGGCAGCGGTACGCCGAGGCCGCGTCGGCCCAACGGGCGGCGATCGCCCATCAGCTGCGCGCCGCCGGTGCGGCACACCTGCGGCTGCGCACCGACTCAGACTGGCTGCTGGACATGGTGCGTTTTGTCGCCGCGCAGCGGCACGCACGTACCAGGGGGACGACGCGATGATTCGTTTCTTGCAACCGTGGTGGTTACTGGCGCTGCTGCCGGTGCTCGCCGTCGCCGGGGCGTACGTCTGGCGGCAGTTACACCGTCGCGAGCACGCGATCCGTTTCACCAATGTGGAGCTGTTGCGCACCCTGGCTCCGAAGGGGCTGGGCTGGCGTCGGCACGCGGCAGCGAGCGCCTTCCTGTTGAGCCTGGCGATCCTGGCGACCGCGATGGCGCGCCCGTCGGTCGACACCGAGGAGCCGTTGGAGCGGGCCACCATCATGCTCGCCATCGACGTGTCGCTGTCGATGGAGGCCGACGACGTCGCGCCGAACCGGTTGGAGGCGGCGCAGGAGGCGGCCAAGCAGTTCGTGGGTGAGCTGCCGCCGACGTACAACCTGGGGTTGGTCTCGTTCGCCAAGTCGGCGAACGTGCTGGTGCCGCCGGGCAAGGACCGTTCGGCGGTGACCCAGGCGATCGACGGTCTGGTGCTGGCCGAGGCGACCGCGACCGGCGAGGCGGTCTTCACCTCGCTGGAGGCGATCCGGTCGGTGCCCGCCGACGGTGCGCAGGGCATTCCGCCGGCCCGGATCGTGCTGCTGTCGGACGGGTTCCGGACGGCCGGGCGGTCGGTGGAGGAGGCGGCGGCGGCGGCGCAGGCGGCGAACGTGCCGGTATCCACGATCGCGTTCGGCACCGACTCGGGTCAGGTCGACATCGGCGGGCAGGTCCAGCGGGTGCCGGTCGACCGGATGGCTCTGGCCCAGCTCGCCGAGACCACCCAGGGCTTCTTCTACGAGGCCGCGTCGGTCACCGAGCTGAAGCAGGTCTACCAGGACATGGGGAGTTCGATCGGGTTCCGGACCGAACCCCGTGAGGTCACCCAGTGGTACGCCGGGGCGGCGTTGCTGCTCGCGCTCTGCGCGGCGGCGATGAGTCTGCTGTGGACCTCGCGGCTGCCCTGACGACCATCTCCCGTGGGCCGGCCGGTTCGTGTCGACCGGCTGGCCCCGGAGGGCTGGGTACGGTCAGGGCGTCCCGCTGACCAGGACGAACAGGACCACGACCCACATAGCGGCGAGGGTGAAGCCGACGGGGGCGACAAAACGGTTCATGACTGTGTTCTCCGGTGGCGGCTCAGGCGGCCCGCGCCGGTGTGACCGGACCGGCAGGGGCCTGAGGGGTAGGGACGCGCACACGAAGTCGTGACCGGGCGCTCCACGCACCCCGGCGCCGAGCGGGCGGCGGGGGATCGCACCACACGTGCTGAACCCGGGCGGCGGCCGAGGTTGACGGGCGGTGCGAGGAGCGGGACTGGGTCAGTTCACCGGCAGAGTCGTGGCTCAGCGGGACTGACGAGCGGCCCGGCCACGACTAGGAGGATCGCTATCTCGCACAGCGATCACCTCCACCTGTCGAACCGGACCGGAACGCAAGGATCGTACACCCGTGTCGGCGTGGGGCGAAGTTGGCCGATCGGTGGTGTGGAGTCCTGCCGATCGGCTCAGCCGCGTACGGCTTCTCGGGCTGGTCAACACCGCGGTCGAGCGGGCGCCGCACGACCGGTCGACGAGCCGGCGACCGGTACGGCGCGGGAACCGTGGGGTCGTCCCGGGTTGGTGGGATCCTGCTCGTCGTACCCCGGTGTGAAGGGCCTGATGGCGACAGCGCCCGGGGTGTGTCGTGCCCGGTCTGACCTGGCCCGCGTTACTGCTTACCTGCCGGTAGCGCCTAATCTCCAACCCGCACCATCCGTACGCAGACAAGGGGGAGAGCCCATGGCCCGCACCGTGCTGGTGACCGGGGGGAACCGCGGCATCGGTTTGGCCATCGCGCAGGCGTTCGCCAAGCAGGGCGACCGAGTCGCGGTGACCTACCGGGGCACCGCTCCGGCCGACTTCTTCGGCGTCCAGTGCGACGTCACCGACGCCGCTGCCGTCGACGCCGCCTTCACCGCCGTGGAGGCCGAGTTCGGCCCGGTCGAGGTGCTGGTCGCCAACGCCGGCATCACCAAGGACACGCTGTTGATGCGGATGTCCGAGGAGCAGTTCACCGACGTGATCGACACGAATCTGACCGGGGCGTTCCGGGTCGCGAAGCGGGCGGCCACCAAGATGGTCCGGGCCCGCTGGGGCCGGATGATCTTCATCTCCTCGATCACCGGCCTTTCCGGCAACCCGGGACAGGTGAACTACGCGGCGAGCAAGGCCGGCCTCGTCGGTGTCGCCCGTTCCATCACCCGTGAGCTGGGCAGCCGTAACATCACCGCGAACGTGGTCGCCCCCGGTTTCGTCGACACCGACATGACCGCCGACCTGCCGGAGGAGCGCAAGGCCGACTTCCGCAAGACGATCCCCGCCGGGCGGTTCGCCTCCCCGGACGAGATCGCCGGCGTGGTCACCTGGCTGGCCAGCGACGCTGCCGGGTACGTCACCGGTGCGGTCATCCCGGTCGACGGTGGCCTCGGGATGGGGCACTGAACCCGGGTACGGCCAACCATTCCGATCACGTCGGGTCACCGACTCCGGTCCCATCAAGCAACCAACCTTTGGAGGAGCTACACGTGTCTGGACTCCTGGCCGGTAAGCGGCTGCTCGTCACCGGCGTCATCACCGACCAGTCGATCGCATTCTCGGTGGCGAAGCTCGCCCAGGAGAACGGCGCGACGGTCGTCCTCACCGGGTACGGACGGCTCTCGCTGGTCGAGCGGATCGCCAAGCGGCTGCCCGAGCCCGCGCCGGTGATCGAGTTGGACGTGACCAACGCCGAGCAGTTGGCCGGTCTCGTCGACCGGGTCCGCGAGCACGTGGACGGGCTGGACGGGGTGGTGCACTCGATCGGGTTCGCACCCGCGAGCTGCCTCGGCGGCGGTTTCCTCGACGCCCCCTGGGAGGACGTGGCGACGGCGCTGCACGTCTCGACGTACTCGTACAAGTCGCTGGCGATGGCGGCGTTGCCGCTGATGGCGCCGGGCGGGGCGGTGGTCGGGCTCACCTTCGACGCGACCAAGGCGTGGCCGGTCTACGACTGGATGGGTGTGGCCAAGGCCGGGCTGGAGTCCGCCTCCCGCTACCTGGCGCTGCACCTGGGGCCGAAGGGCATCCGCAGCAACCTCGTCTCGGCCGGACCGCTGCGCACCATGGCGGCGAAGTCGATCCCCGGTTTCGAGCAGTTCGAAGATGCCTGGGCGGAGCGGGCACCGCTCGGCTGGAACCTGACCGACCAGGAGCCGGCGGCGCGTGCCTGCCTGGCCCTGCTCTCCGACTGGTTCCCGGCGACCAGTGGTGAGGTCGTGCACGTCGATGGCGGTTACCACGCGCTCGGCGCCTGACTGGTGAGGTGGGGCCCCGTGTTACCGCGCTCGCTATAGCCCGGGGTCCTGCCGCGCCGGAAAGACGGCGGGGGAAGAATATCCTTCATGGCGTACGAGGCACTGCTGCTGGTGGGGTTCGGTGGTCCGGAGCGGCCCGAGGACGTGCTGCCGTTCCTGGCGAACGTGACCCGGGGGCGCGGCGTACCCCCGGAACGGTTGGCCGAGGTCGCCGAGCACTATCAGCACTTCGGCGGCGTCTCCCCGATCAACCAGCAGAACCGTGACCTGCTCGCCGCGATCCGCGCCGATTTCGCCGCCAACGGGGTCGACCTGCCGGTCTACTGGGGCAACCGGAACTGGCACCCGATGCTCGCCGACACCGTGGCGCAGATGCGGACCGACGGGATCGGCACCGCGCTCGCCTTCGTCACCAGTGCCTACGGTGGTTACTCCTCGTGTCGGCAGTACCAGGAGGACCTGGTTGCCGCCCGTTCTGCGGTCGGCCCCGAGGCGCCCATGATCGACAAGCTGCGCCAGTTCTGGGACCACCCGGGTTTCGTCGAGCCGCACGCCGACGCGGTCCGGGCCGCCCTGGCCACGCTCGACCCGGCCCGGCGGGCCACCACCCGCCTGGTCTTCACCGCCCACTCGGTGCCGACCGCGATGGCCGCCGCCGCCGGGCCGCAGGGCGGACGGTACGAGGCGCAGTTGCGTGAGACCGCCGCGCTGGTCGCCGCTGCCGCCGCCCCGGACCTGGGCTACGACCTGGTGTGGCAGAGCAGGTCCGGCCCGCCGCACGTACCGTGGCTGGAGCCGGACGTCAACGACCACCTGGCGGTGCTCGCGGCCGACGGGGTCAGCTCGGTCGTGGTCAGCCCGATCGGCTTCGTCTCCGACCACCTGGAGGTGGTGTGGGACCTGGACACCGAGGCCGCCGCCACGGCGAAGCGGCTCGGGCTGGACTTCGCCCGCGCCGGCACCCCCGGCACCGACCCCCGGTTCGTCTCCATGGTCCGCGAACTGGTCATCGAGCGGGTTAACCCGCCGGATACGTCGCCGCGACGTCGCCTCGGTACGCTCCCGGTCTGGGACACCTGCCCTGCGGGTTGTTGCGTGCCGGTGGCCCGGCGTCCCTGACAGGTCGCCCGGCGTCCCTGACAGGTCGCCCGGCGTCCCTGACAGGTCGCCCGGCGTCCCTGACAGGTCGCCCGGCGTCCCTGACAGGTCGCCCGGTGTCCCTGACAGGTTCGGGGGACGCACACCACCGCCCCGGCGGCTGGTGACAGGCACGATTCCCGCTCCGGCGGGCCGGGACCGGGTCGGTCGAGCTGGCGTAGCGAGGGGATGGCATGAGGGAACGAAAGCCCGTGCAGAGCTGGCTGACCGACATGGACGGCGTGCTGGTGCACGAGGGACAGCCGGTGCCCGGCGCACCGGAGTTCATCAACCGGCTGCGTGCCTCCGGCAAACCGTTCCTGGTCCTGACCAACAACTCCATCTACACGCCGCGTGACCTCCAGGCCCGGCTGGCGCGGATGGGTTTCGAGGTGCCCGAGCAGGCGATCTGGACCGCAGCCCTGGCCACCGCCCAGTTCCTTGCCGACCAGCGCCCCGGCGGCACCGCGTACGTGATCGGTGAGGCGGGGTTGACCACGGCGATGCACGCGGTCGGTTACATCCTCACCGACTTCGCGCCCGACTACGTGGTACTGGGGGAGACCCGGACCTACAGCTTCGAGGCGATCACGAAGGCGGTCCGACTGATCGAGGCCGGCGCCCGTTTCATCTGCACCAACCCGGACGTGACCGGCCCTTCCAACGAAGGGTTGTTGCCCGCCGCCGGGTCGGTCGCGGCGATGATCTCGAAGGCGACCGGGGTCGAGCCGTACTTCGTCGGCAAGCCGAATCCGATGATGATGCGGTCGGCGTTGAACACCATCAACGCGCATTCCGAGTCGACCGCGATGATCGGTGACCGGATGGACACCGACATCCTCTGTGGACTGGAAGCGGGGCTGGAGACGATCCTGGTGCTGACCGGGATCAGCAACCAGGCCGAGGTCGAGCGTTACCCGTACCGGCCGTCGCGCATCATCAACTCGGTGGTCGACCTGATGGACGAGATCTGACCCGTCGCGTGGCGGGCCGGCCGACGCGGGTCAGTTGGTCAGCGGGGCGTTGCAGGCGGCCACCAGGGCACGTCGGCAGGCGACCGTGAGTGGTCGCAGTGCCGCGTCCCGCTGCTGTACCTCGTAGGTGTTGACCGCGCCGCCCGGGGCCACGTGCTCGGCGAGTGCGAGCACCTGGTCGAGCACGCTCGCCCGGGCGAAGAGCCGGCGCGCCCGTGGGTCGAAACCGGGCGGCAGGTCGGTGCCGCCGTCCGGGCGGCGCAACGCGGCCAGCGCCCCGGCGAGTTCGGGCCGCCAGTGGGCCACGTCCAGCCGGGTCAGCGCGGCGGTCGCCTCGGCCAGGGCGGTGGCGAGGTCGGCTTCCGCCTCGGCCGGCCCGGGGTGGTGCGCCAGCGATGCGACCGGTGCCGCCTCGGGCAGCGGGTAGACCCGCCAGAGCACCGTCTCGAAGGTCATTCCCGAGCCGGAGGTGTGCAGCCGTACCTCCGGGATCAGACCCATGTTGCCGGCGATCACCGCCTCGCCCGCGAGTAGCGCCGCACCGGCGAACGCACCGGGGCCGGGTAGGCCGCGCGGGTCACCGGGTGCGGGCAGCACCAGCCGGATGTCGTCCGGGGAGAGCTTCGACAGGGTGGGCAGGGCGTCGGCGAGCGGCACGTCGGTCCAGGTGCCGGGAGCGTCGGCAACGAGGTGTTCCTCGTCACCGGCCACCTCGTCGGCAACCTCGTCATAGGGCACCAGCCCGGCGCGCCATGCGCGTACCCAGGCCACGAACCGGCTCGACCGGCGCGGCGCAAGGGTCGCCGCGCCCGTTGCGGGGGACATGCAGGCAAGGGTACGTGTTCACCGCTGCCGTGTCTCGGGTGCCGGCGGGGCGCGGCGCGTCTGCTTCACCGATCACCCGAATCGGGTTAGCGTCGCGCCATGGGGAGGATGTACGGCGAGGACGTACTGGCAGGGAACTGGCGGCGACGCAAGGCGGTGCCCGAGGTCGACGCCGAGCCGGACCTGGTGGTGGAGGATGCCGACTCGGGCTTCTGTGGCGCCGTTGTCGGGTTCGAGTCCGGTGCGGTGGTGCTGGAGGACCGGCACGGCCGGCGGCGCAACTTCCCGTTGCTGCCTGCGGCGTTCCTGCTGGACGGCTCGCCGGTCACGCTGCGTCGGCCGGCGCCCGCGGCGGTCCCGGCCGCCCGGCGGCGGACCGCCTCCGGTTCGGTCGCCGTCGCCGGGGTACGTGCCCAGGTGGCCAAGGCGAGCCGGATCTGGGTCGAGGGCATCCACGACGCCGCCCTGGTGGAGCGGATCTGGGGCGACGACCTGCGGATCGAGGGTGTGGTGGTGGAGCCGCTGGACGGCATCGACGAGCTGCCCGCGCGGGTACGCGAGTTCGGCCCGGGGTCCCAGCGGCGGCTCGGTGTGCTCGTCGACCACCTTGTCGCGGGTTCGAAGGAGAGCCGGATCGTGGCCGGGGTGACGTCTCCGTACGTCCTGGTGACCGGGCACCCTTACGTCGACGTCTGGCAGGCGGTGAAGCCGGCCCGGCTCGGTATCCGGGCGTGGCCGGTGGTGCCACCGGGGCAGCCGTGGAAGGAGGGGGTCTGCGCGGCGCTCGGGGTGGCCGAGCCGGCACAGATGTGGCGGTTGATCCTTTCCCGGGTGTCGAGCTACCAGGACGTGGAGACACCGTTGATCAACGCGGTCGAGCGGATGATCGACTTCGTTACCGTACCGTCCTGACCTGGGAAAAACGTCGGCCGTTTGACTCCAGGGCCGAGACTGACGTCCATGCGTACCGGGCTGGCGTCCGCTGCTCGTCGGTGCCACCGCGTACCTCGTACCGGTCCCGGTCGGCCTGCTCCTGGCGGTGGCGCTCGGCTGGGCCACGGTCGAGGTGCACGCACCTGCCGCCGAGGTGCTCCGGTCCGTCGCGCTCCTGGTGGTGCTCGTCCTGCTGTACGAGGCACTTCCCGAGGAGCTGCTGTTCCGTGGCTACCTCTATCGCAACCTGGTAACCGTACCGCCGGGCGTTGATCACCGTCGGCGTGCTGGCCATTCGTTACCTGCACGGTGAGCCGGCCGTCGACCAGGGCGCCCGTGAACCAGACCCGGTCAGCCCGGCCCCGCAGGTGTCGTGAGTCGCCGCCGATTCAGTCGAGCTGGTCCGGATGGCGGGTGAAGACGAAGGTGGCGATGTCGAGCGCCCGTACGGTCCCGTCCGGGTTCCGACGTACGGTGAGGATCTCCCCGTCGTTCATCCCGGACCGGCCGCGCCACCGGTCGGGCTCCAGCCGGGCGAACCGCCACGGCGCCGCCCCGGCCGGCCGGAGCAGGGTGAAGAGCAGTTCCCCCGCTTCCCCGTCCCAGCCGACCTCGAATTCCCGAGCCATGAACCACCAGCGACCGGTCAACTCGGCCACCGCCGGCTCGGGCAGCGCGTCGGCCGGCCGCCACGTCCGGACCGGGTCCGGCTCCTGGTCGAGCACCTCGGTCAGCAGTTGTCGGGTCAGGGCGCCGATGGAGCCGTCGCGGAACCCGTACGCGTTGGCGAAGGTGACCACCGCGGTCCGGGTCGGCCGGTGCACCAGCATGCCGGCGACGTAGCCGGGCATCGAGCCGCCGTGACCGACGTAGACCCGTTCACCGCTGCGGTGCAGCTCCAGGCCGAGACCGTGGCCGGAGGTCCACGAGTCGAGGTCGTTCATCACCACCGGCGCGCACATCTCGGTCACCGTCTCCGGGGCGAGCAGGGCCGGGTCGGGGTCGGCCAGGAACGCCGCCCACCGGGCCAGGTCGGCGGTGCTGGCCCAGAGCTGCCCGGCCGGGGCCATCGCACCGGTGTCGGTACGCGGCTCCTCGCGCAGGGTGCCGTGCCAGGGGTGGACCACATAACCGAGGGCGTACGGCGCCTCCGGCTGGTACGACGTCCGGGTCAGGCCGAGCGGGCCGAGGAACCGCTCGCGCAACAGGTCCCACCACGACTGCCCGGTGAGCCCTTCGAGTACGCCGCCGAGCAGCCCGTACGCCAGGTTCGAGTAGTGGAAGACCCGGTACGGCGGGTGGGCGAGCTTGGCCGGGGTCAGCCCGGCGAGCAGGGTGCCGAGGTCGGTCCCCTCGGTCCGTTCCCACCAGCCGTCGCTCTCCGGTTCGCGTTGCAGGCCGCTGGCGTGCCCCAGTAGTTGGCGCAGGGTGACGGTGCCGACCGGGGTGCCGGGCAGGTGCCGGTCGAGCGGGTCGTCCAGGGCCAGTCGTCCCTCGTCACGGAGCCGGAGGACGAGCGCGGCGGTCATCGTCTTGGTGATCGAACCGATCCGGTACTGGGTGCCGGGGTCCGGCGGCGGCTCGCCGGCGCTGGTGACGTGGGCCAGCACCCCGTCCCGGACCACCCCGGCGACGAGGGTCGGCACCGCCGCGCTCGCCTGGGTCTGCGCCACGAGGGTGTCGAGACGACGGGTGGTGTCGAGCAGCAACGCCATGGCGACGGCCCTCTCGGTCGACCGGGTACGGCAATCGGTGATCTTACCTATCCAGGCGGTTTCCACTGGTCGTCGAAGCGTGCGCCACCGTGACAGGATCGAATGGTGGAACCCCTCCTCTGGATCGTTCTCGGCGTCGTGCTGCTGGTGGCCGAGGTCTTCACCACGACGCTGTTCCTCCTGATGTTCGGTGTGGCCGCACTCGTCACGGCCGGCGCGGCGGCCCTCGGCGCGCCGCCGCTCGCGCAGGTCCTGGTCTTCGCCCTCGTCTCCGCGCTGACCGTGGTGGCGGTACGACCGGTGATCAGACGACATCGGCGCTCCGCCTTGGAGAGCGGCGAGCGGCCGTTCGGGGTGGAGGCGATCGAGGGTGCCGACGCGCTGGTGCTGGAACAGGTCGATACCGCGCACGGCGCGGTCAAGATCGAGGGCGAGGTCTGGTCGGCCCGGTCCTACGACGCCAGCCAGGTGTTCCTACCCGGCGAGCGGGTCCGGGTGATCGAACTCAAAGGTGTGACCGCCATGGTCTGGCGGGACGATTCTTCAACCGATACGTCTTCGGATACGAAAAGGTGAGCGGTATGGATGTGGCGATCGCGGTGTTGTTCGCCGCCGTGGCTCTACTCGTGGTGATCACATTCGCCAAGGCGGTGCGGATCGTGCCGCAGCAGCGGCAGGACGTGGTCGAGCGGCTCGGTAAGTACAAGCGGACCCTGCAGCCCGGGCTGAACCTGCTGGTGCCGTTCATCGACGCGGTCCGGACCAAGGTCGACATGCGTGAGCAGGTGGTCAGCTTCCCGCCGCAGCCGGTGATCACCTCGGACAACCTGGTCGTCTCGATCGACACGGTGCTCTATTTCAAGGTGGTCGACTCGGCGAAGGCGACCTACGAGATCTCCAACTTCCTTCAGGCGATCGAGCAGCTCACCGTCACCACGCTACGCAACGTCATCGGCTCGCTGGATCTGGAGCGGGCGCTGACCAGTCGCGAGGAGATCAATCGCCACCTGTCCGGGGTGCTCGACGAGACCACCGGCCGGTGGGGCATCAAGGTCACCCGCGTGGAGATCAAGGCGATCGAGCCGCCGCCGAGCATCCGGGACTCGATGGAGAAGCAGATGCGCGCGGAGCGGGACCGTCGTGCGGCGATCCTGAATGCCGAGGGGCAGAAGCAGTCCCAGATCCTCACCGCCGAGGGGCAGAAGCAGGCCGCGGTGCTGCGGGCCGACGGTGACCGGCAGGCCCGCATTCTTGAGGCCGAAGGTCAGGCCAAGGCCATCCGGACCGTCTTCGACGCCATCCACCAGGCCAATCCGAGCCAGAAGGTGCTGGCCTACCAGTACCTCCAGGCGCTGCCGCAGATCGCCAACGGTCAGGCCAGCAAGATCTGGGTGGTACCGGCCGAGTTGACCAAGGCACTCGAAGGGTTGGGCGGTGCCCTCGGCGGCCTGGCCGGGATGGCCGGTGACGCGCCCGCTCCGGAGGCGTCGAGGACCGCGAGCGACGTCGAGCGCGAGGCGGCCGAGGCGGCCCAGGCCGCGGCTGCGGCGGCCCAGGAGGTGCACGACCAGGTACGGGCGGCCGAGGCGCAGGTGACGTCCTCCTCCGGCGCCAAGGGACTGCCCGCTCCCGAGCCCGTCTCGCCGGCCAGTTTGCTCGACGAGACCAGCACGGATCCGGACCGTACCGAGCGGTATTGATCGATCGTGGTGGCCGTGCCTCGGGGTTGTTCCACCCGGGGTACGGCCACCACGCGTGTGTGGTTCAGCCCTGCTTCAGCCCTGCGCGGCCTGGCGGTCGAGCTCCGCGCCGAGCGCGTTGAGCAGGTCGCCCGTACCCTGCTCCCGGTCTGCCGGCTTGTCGTGACCGTCGAGGAATGCACCGTATTCGGTGAGGACCAGTCGGGTGCCGGTGCCCTCGGGGCGGAACTCGATCGTCGCCAGCGAGACCGAGATCCGGTCGTCGCCCAGGTGCATGTCGTAGGTGTAGACGATCCGTTCGTTCGGCACGATGTCCTGGTAGAGGGCGTTGTAGGAGTAGGTCGAGCCATCCGCCAGCGGGGCTCGGCTGGTTTCCCTGCCGCCGACAGCGAAGTCAAGGTGGTACTCGGACGCACCGGACCCGTCGGGGTCGCCGAACCAGCGGGTCTTGACGCTGGGGTCGGCCCAGGCGGCGAAGGTACGGGCGGGCGACGCGGCGTACTCGCGTTCGATGACGAAGCTCGCGTGGGTGATCGACCGTTGGCTCATGGTCCGCTCCTGTCTGATGGCTTTGCGGAATGTTCGTCCGGCTCGTCGGGATGCTCGGCGAGGTAGTCGCCCAGTCGGTCGAGGCGCCGTTCCCAGCCTCTGCGCCGATCGGTGATCCACTGCTCGAACTGGCTGAACGCCGCGGGTTCGATGCGGCAGGTCCGCACCCGCCCGACCTTCTCCGACCGGACGAGCCCGCTGGCTTCCAGCACCCGGAGGTGCTGCACCACCGCCGGCAGCGACATGGTGAGCGGCCGGGCGAGTTCGCTCACCGATGCCGGCCCTCGGCTCAACCGCTCCACCATGCTGCGGCGGCTCGGATCCGCGAGCGCGTGGAACATCAGGTCGAGCTGCCGATCGAGTTGGTTAAGCACTCGCTTAAGTATTGTCCCGCCTACGACTTTGTCAACCAGACGTGCCGGTCCCGGCTGACCCTGCCGAACGTGGCGGCGCCGGTCGCGGTCGTGCCGGTCGTACGGAAAAACGCGAAGCCCGGCGCCGCCCCACTCGGCTTTGCCACGATCGGGCTAGAGCCGAGCGGTGACCAGTAGGCCGAGCGTTCGTGCGGAACCTTGACACGAAGTCCGGCGAGTGGAGCGAGGTGACGCATGAGCCACGCGATGAAGCCCAAGCGACCGGTGAAAGGCTCTTCGCCCGTACCCCGGCCATCGGCCCAGCCGGCCCGGCCATCCGGCGGATTCCACCTGCTGCCCTTCTTCGAGGAAGGGTCCGAGCCGGAACCGGCAACCGACACCTCCTGGGCCTGGACCCTGCGCCGGTTCGCCCGAGGCGCGGTCTGGATCCTGCCAGGATCAGCCCTCCTGTACGGCATCGTCACGCTCATCGGCGACGGTCCCGCTCCGGTCTCGGCCGACGGCCGTTCGTTCCCCCTGGTGCTATGGGCGATCGCGATCTGGCTCGGCCTGCTGGCACTGATGGCAGTCACCGGACTGCTGGTCACCGCACGCAGCCGGGGGACCGCGACGGCCGGGCTGCTGGCGGCCCTGGCCGGGGCGATGCTGATGCTGCCCTTTGCCGGGCTGCCCGAAGGCACCACGGTGTACGGCGGAGCCGGACGTGCGTTCGCCCTGACCGGCGCCAGCCTCTACACACTCGGCTGGCTGTTGGCCGGCTGGGCGGTGCTGCACTCCGGCGTTTTCAGCTACTCCGACGGGTGGTTGCTGATGTTCGCCGCCCCGCTGGTCGGGATCGCCGGGATGTTCGCCGGCCTGTTGCAGACCCTCGGCGCGTTCCTCGTACTGGCCGCCGGACTCGGCGTGGCCTGGCGAGCCGGCCGCCTCGTACCCACCGTCGGACGGGCTCGGCTTGTACGCGCCATCGCCGGCGAGACCGAGGTGGTCGCCGCCAGCGTCACCCCCGGCAACCAACTCGCCGGCCCCTGACGGCGCGGTACGGCTCCCGTCGTCGCCTGTCCCAAGCCTCTGTCCGATCTGGATCCACGGCAAGCAACCGGGGCGGGTGACCCCGTGCGGGTGTGGTCGAACGGGTGCGCTAAGGTTCTACCTGTTGCCGACGCGGGGTGGAGCAGCTCGGTAGCTCGCTGGGCTCATAACCCAGAGGTCGCAGGTTCAAATCCTGTCCCCGCTACAAAGGAAAGTGCAGGTCAGAGCCCGTCCCCGAATTTCTGGGGGCGGGTTCTTGATTTTCATTCCGGGCACAGTCCGGGCACACGAAAAAACCGAGGCAACCCGGGATAGCGGGACGTGGATCGTTCTCGCATTTGCTACCGAGGTAAAGATTAGTATCTTCCGATGTTCGGGTGGCCGTGTTCCGCGCATCCCTCGGGTCCTGGTCGGGCGAGCATCGATCCTTTGGTTGTGTTGATCGGACTGTAAATATCGACGCTCATGGCGGTTCTTGGGTGGGGTGGGCCTTGGTGCCATCGGCGTCATGTGCTGCGGCGGGGCATGCCCGTGCTGGCGGTCGACCCCCAGAGTGCTCTGACCGGTTTGACGCCGAATGTGGATTTTCGTGTCTCTGTGGATGGCGGAGTGGACGGGTGCGGTTCTCGGCCTTGACTGTGACGGCGGTCACCTTGACCCGGGCGCGCGGGGTGCTGTCGTTCTACTCCAGCTTTCGCAGCGGGCTCGCCCGCTCGCTGAGAGAGTTGCCATGCCTATCGAATAGCGGTAGATTTCCATCGTGGTTCGATCGAAGGAGAGACGATGGGAAAGCTGACGGTGCTCGCGCTGCGGGCCGTCATCGTGGCGCTCCTCACCGGTTCGCTTTACCTGCAAGTCGTGATGGTGGCCTCCAATGCGGTGCAGCTTGACGAAGGCCTCGCAGCCGGGAACAGTCCCTATGTCGTGATCGCCATCGTGATCCTTGGCCTACTGACCTTTCAGGTCATCCTGGTCTGTGTTTGGCGCCTCGTGACCATGGTGAAACGGGGAACCGTGTTCTCCCACGCGGCTTTCCGCTATGTCGACATCGTGATTGGCGCGATCCTGGCAGCCGCTGTCCTGGCGGCGGCCCTCGTGATCATCCTGGCCCCCGGCGAGGGTGACACCCCTGGAATGCTCCTCATCATGGGCGGAGTCGTCGTGGCGATCCTCGGCGCTGCTCTCATCGTGCTCGTGCTGCGGATGCTCCTGGCCCAAGCCGTCGCCCGCGACGCTCAGGCCGCGCACCTTGAGGCCGAACTCGATGAGGTGGTCTGATGCCCATCATCGTCGATATCGATGTCATGATGGCCAAACGCAAGATCTCCGTCAGCGGGCTAGCCGACCTCATCGGAATCACTCCCGCCAATCTAGCCGTCCTCAAGAATGGCCGTGCCAAGGCGGTGCGTTTCACCACTTTGGAAGCACTATGCGAAGCCCTCGAATGCCAGCCGGGAGACCTGCTGCGCTGGGAAAGAGACAGCGATGATTGAGGTCCGGGGACTGACCAAACGCTACGGCAGCATCCTGGCTGTCGACGACCTGAGCTTCGACGTGGAACCCGGAAAGGTGACCGGATTCCTCGGCCCGAACGGTGCCGGCAAGTCCACGACGATGCGGATGATGCTTGGCCTCGACCGGCCCACCTCGGGGCAGGCGCTCATCAACGGAAGACCGTTCGCGACCTTCGCCGAACCGCTGCGGGAAGCCGGCGCGCTCCTTGATCCCAGCTTCATGCACCCGGGACGGACCGGGCGCAGCCACTTGCGCATCGCGGCCAAGACCAACGGCATTGCGATGCGCCGGGTGCAACAGGTCATCGAACAGGCCGGGCTCACCGGTGCTTCTGGCAGACCCATCAGAGGGTACTCGTTAGGAATGCGCCAGCGGCTCGGCATCGCCGCCGCACTACTCGGCGAGCCACGGGTCCTGCTGTTCGACGAACCCATCAACGGCTTAGACCTCGACGGTGTCCTGTGGATCCGCGACCTGCTGCGCCAGCTCGCCGACGAAGGCCGCACCGTATTGGTGTCCAGTCATCTGATGAGCGAGATACAGCAGACCGCTGATCGCTTGCTGGTCATCGGCCGCGGCCGCCTGATCGCGGACGCGACGACGCAGGACATCCTGAACGGGCTGGGAAACCGCCAGGTGCGTGTCCGCACCCCACAGCCGGACCTCTTGTCCAGCCGGCTAACCGAGCAGGGCCTGACCGTCGAACGCGTTGACCCACATGAACTGAAGGTCGGCAACAGCACCGCCGAGGACGTTGGCAATCTGGCGCACACCTTGAATGTCGCCGTGCACCACCTGTCCGAAGTTCACCAATCCCTCGAAGACGCCTACCTCGAGTTGACCAACGGCAGCGTGGAACACCACAGCCTTAAGGAAACGCCATGACGGCCACCACGATCGTCTCCGACCGCGATGACTTGCGCCCCAACGTCTCCATCGGACGGATTTTCGCCAGAACGTGTGCGGCCGAGTGGGCCCGGCTGTGGAGCGTCAAAGCCACCTGGTGGTTCCTTGCCGCAGCGGCATTCGTGATGCTGGCTCTTGGCACTATTGCCGGTTTCGAGTCCGCGGCCCGCCCGGCGGAATTGCCCAGCCAGTCGGCGTGGACAGAGGTCCGCTTCATTGCCCTGCCAGCACAGTTCGCCCTCTTGAGCCTCGCGGCAATCACGGTGACCGCTGACTACGCCACCGGTGGCATCGTGCCAGCGTTGCAGTGGACGCCGCGCCGAACGGTCCTGTTCCTCGCCCGCTCGCTCGTGACCGTCGCGACCGCCACAGGGGCCGGAGTGGTGCTCGCCGTGATGGCGGCACTGACCGCGTTCATGACCGCCAGTTCCGCGCTCACCCTGCAGCTCAACGAGTTTCCGGCTTTCGTCGGCACGGTCGCTGCCGTTTTCGCTGCTGGAGCGACGATCGGGGCCGGGATCGGTTTCGTGCTGCGCAACACAGCCGGGGCACTGGTCACCATGTTTCTCCTGATGCTCGTCCTTCCGCAGGTGCTACGGCAATTCGGCACGTTCACCTCCGCGATAGCTGAGATCCTGCCCGGCTCCGGCACGATATTCATCATCACGCGGCAAGTGCCAGGGATGACAATGACCTCCTCGGTCGCGGTCCTCCTTGCCTGGGGCATAGGCGTCGCGCTGCTCGGCTGGTTACGGCTGCGACGCACCGACGCACACCGATGATCGCCCGCAACGGCACCGGTGTGGGTGTCCAGCAGCGGTAGAAGGCCAGCTCGCCGTCGCTGATCCGGCGGCGCACGAGCAGGCTGTGGCAGTCGCCGGCCTCGCCGGCCGGTGGGCTGATGGTGATCCACGCCGAGTCGTAGTCCCGCTCACCGCACGGGCGGCGTCGCGGGTGGGCCAGGCCCGCCGGTCGAGTAGCTCGGCTTTGATGGTGGCGAAGAACGATTGGCCGCCGCCGTGCCCACAGCGGTTCCAGGGCCTCGCCGATCTGTTCGTCCGCGACCGACCCCAACGGGCGGGCCTCACCGATGCGCTCGGCGGTCTTTCCGACGCCGGTCGCGTAGCTACGGACCGTGTTCGGGTTGCGGAGCACATCCCCGCGTCACGTTCTTATTGCGTCCGCCCGTCGACCGAGCGCCAGAAGTCGCGCAGTACGTCCGCGACCCGCCCGGACCGGTCGAACATCCACCAGTGCCCCATACCATCGAGCCGCTCCACCCGCGCGTCCAGCCGGTCGGCCACCTCCCGGGACCACTGCTCGTTCTCGACCGCGTCCGCCGTGGCGGTAAGCACCAAACCTGGCGCGACGGTCGGCCCAGTGAGCGCGTCGCCCCAGTCGGCGCCTACGTTTGGCCGAGCGGAGCGGTATAGGCCAAGAATGCAGCGGCTCATCAGCTCGTCGTGCGCCGCTGCCATCCGCACCGCCGCCTCCAGCGGCACACCGAGGCTGACCTGAAACGCGATCGAACCGTTCGGGTCATCCGGCGCGGCGTCGCGCCGGGCCGCCAGGACCTGCTCCCCGGTACCCGGCTCCCACAGGCTCACCGCGTACGGATGCCACTCGTAGTCCGGGTGGAAGACCCCGGCCACGTCCACCGCCCAGCTGCGCAACTCGACCTCACCCAAGGTCGCCACCCGCAGCGCCAGCAACGCGCCCCAGTCGTGCCCGACCAGATTCACCGGCTCGTCGAAGCGCCGCAGCTCGTCGACGAGCCAGGCGACATACCCGTCCTTGTCCGGCACGAATCCCTCCGGCACGGGCACCCCGAACCCGGGAAGCTGTAACGCCATTGACTCGACGTCGAGCTGTGCGCGCAGGTCGTCCCAGACCCGGGATGTCTCGGGTACGCCGTGCACGAAGATCACCTTCATCCTCATCACCTCACTCTCACCCTAAGTAATCGACGCTGGTCAGCGCTGGTCGGCCCTTGACGGTACAGTGCTACTTGGTCACCCACTCGGCGCCCGGCTCCCAAGACCCGCCCGCAGCACCTCACCGTGCGGGCCGAGGCTTACACACTGGGAGACGCCGCCTGGGCGGAAGGCGGACGGACTGGTCCGGACGAAAAAACACGAGGTAGCCCGGTATGGCAGAGAGTCGATCTGCTGCGCGGTTGCTTGTCGGGTTATAGTCCAACTCCTTCGATGTCCAGGACGGTTCGCCCCACTGTCCGCTGCGCCCCCGTCTTCAAGGGTATCGATCAAATTTGCCGATGATTCGGACGCAGCTCCGGATATGTGGGCAGCACGGGCGATGTTCGCCCCACCGGCCGACGACCTCACCGGCGATCCACCCGTCCCCAACCTCCTACTGCGGGCGATGAACCATCTTGTCGTCGCTGGCGATGTCGCACCCGGTATCAGTAGTCGGCCCGGTCTGGCCGTGGAACCTGATGACAGGTACGGGCGGCACGAGAGCACTGTCCGGCGCGACGGCCCAGGGCGTCATCGCGGATGCCACCCGGACGGGCTTGACTCCTCGCTCCGTACGGGCTGCACCTTCGACGCCGACGACAACATCACCGGCGGAAGCTGCCCGGCGCAGCAGACCAAGGACCACGAACTCGCCGACAGCCCGCTCGCCGACTACGGCGTGAAGGGGGTGGAGAACGCGTACCTCTCCACCGGTCTGTCCGGGATCGCCGGCGTGTTGATCACCTTCGCCCTCGGTGGTGGCCTTTTCTGGCTGACCCGTCGCCGGGGCACCCGCGCCGGGCCGGAACTTGGTGCGGCGGCTACCACGTCGGCCGCCGCTGTTTCGGGGTGCTGACTTTTGGGGGATCGGAGTTGAGGATCGCGCCGATGGTTGGAGCGAACTTTCTATTAGGAGGGCGGCCTTGCCGGGCCGTGTCAGGGACGCCTCGACGTCGCGGTAGCCGCAGAGTGAGGCGATGCTCGCGGCGGACTTGCGCCTCCTGGTAGCGGTGACGGTCGTCGTCGGTCTCCAGCAACAGGGCGGGTATCCGGGTCAAGCCGGGTGGGTCCCCGAGAGGGCCCACCCGGCGCAGTGTTGTCAGCTCCCGCGGATCTCGGTGGCGGCGGCGACCAGGTGCCGCAGTGATGCCTCGACCTCGGGGTATCCACGTGTTTTGAGGCCGCAGTCGGGGTTGACCCAGAGGCGGCGGGCGGGGACGGCCGCGACGGCTCCGCGTAGTGCGTCGACCACCTCGTCGTGGGTGGGGACCCGGGGCGAGTGGATGTCCCAGACGCCGGGTCCGACGCCTCGGTGGTAGCCGATCGCGGCGAGGTCGTCGAGGACCTCCATTTTCGAGCGGGACGCTTCGATGCTGGTCACGTCCGCGTCGAGGGCGTCGATCGCGGTAATCACCTCACCGAACTCGCTGTAGCAGAGGTGGGTGTGGATTTGGGTGTCGTCGGCGACGCCGCTGGTCGCCAGGCGGAATGCGGCCACCGCCCAGTCCAGGTACGCCTTCTGATCGGCCTTGCGTAGCGGCAGTGTCTCCCGTAGCGCCGGCTCGTCCACCTGGATGACCCCGATCCCGGCCGCCTCGAGGTCGCGGCACTCGTCTCGCAGAGCGAGCGCGACCTGGTCGGCGGTGTTGGCCCGGGGTTGGTCGACGCGGACGAACGACCAGGCGAGGATGGTGACCGGGCCGGTGAGCATGCCCTTGACGGGCTTGCTGGTCAATGATTGGGCGTAGGTGGACCACGTCACGGTCATCGGCGCCTTGCGGGTCACGTCGCCGTAGATGATCGGCGGGCGTACGCAGCGGGAGCCGTAGGACTGGACCCAGCCGTGGTCGGTGGCGGCGAACCCGTCGAGCTGTTCGCCGAAGTACTGGACCATGTCGTTGCGTTCCGGTTCGCCGTGCACGAGCACGTCCAGGCCCAGCGCTTCCTGAAGCCGGATGACGTGCTGGACCTCGGCGCGCATCCGTTCGGTGTAGCCGGCGTCGTCGAGGGTGCCGGCGCGCAGTGCGGCGCGGGCCTTGCGCAACTCGGCCGTCTGTGGGAAGGACCCGATCGTGGTGGTCGGCAGGTCCGGCAACCCCAGCCGTTCCTGCTGGCGGGCGGCCCGGTTGGTGTAGTCGCCGCGCTGCCGGTCGGTGGCGTCGAGCGCGGCGAGTCGGGCCCGGACGTTGTCGTGCCGCCACACCGCCGGGGCGGGCGGCAGAGGTGCGGGCAGGTGCGTGGTGCCGTCGCGTAGCGCGCGTCCGAGCAGGACGACCTCGTCTACCTTCTGCCGGGCGAACGCGAGCCGCTCGTACAGTTGGGGGTCGAGGCGGGTCTCGGCGGACAGGTCGACCGGGACGTGCAGAAGCGAGCAGGACGTGGAGACGGCTACGTGGTCGGCGAGCCCGGTGACCGTCGCCCCGGTGGTGACGGCGGCGCGTAGGTCGGTACGCCAGATGTTGTGGCCGTCGACCAGGCCGGCGACGATGGTCTTGCCGCGCAGCGGGCCTGCGGTGGCGAGCCGCTTGAGGTTGCCCGGTCCGGCGGCCAGGTCCAGTCCGACCGCCTCGACCGGGGTGTTCAGCAGGGCAGGTAGGGCGTCGCCGAGCTCGCCGAAGTAGGTGGCCACGAAGATCTGCGGCCGATCGGCGATCTCACCGAGCCGGGTGTAGGCATGGTGCAGGGCGTCGATCTCGGCGGCGGTGCGGTCGGCGACGTAGGCGGGCTCATCCAGTTGCACCCACGCCACGCCCGCCTCCGCGAACGTGGTGAGGATTCCGGAGTACGTCTCGACCAGCTCGTCGAGGCGGGCGAACGGATCGTCGCCCTTGGCCAACAGCAGGAAGGTCGCCGGCCCAACCAACACCGGGCGGGTGTTGATGCCAAGGTCGCGGGCCTCGGCGTACTCCCGCAGTGCCTTCGCCGGGTTCGCGGCGAAGACGGTACCCGCGCTGATCTCCGGCACCAGGTAGTGGTAGTTCGTGTCGAACCACTTCGTCAGTTCGAGGGCCGGCTCGGCGTCGACACCCCGGGCCATAGCGAAGTAGGTGTCCAACTCGGACAAACCCAGGCGGGCAAACCGGTCGGGAATTGCTCCAACGGCGACCGCGGTGTCGAGCACCTGGTCGTAATAGGAGAAGGTGTTCGACGGGATCGAGTCGAGGCGGGCGTCACGCAGCGTCCGCCAGACCTCAGCCCGCAACGTGGCAGCGATGTTCTCCAGGCTGTCGGCGTCGATGGTGCCGGCCCAGTACGCCTCAACGGCCTTCTTCAGCTCGCGATTCGCGCCGACGCGCGGATAGCCGAGCACGGTGCTCTGACCAAATGCGGTGGTGCTCACAGGGGGTCCTTCCCTCGAAGTGCCCGGCGGGCACGGGAGAGGGGAAGACAGGGCACAGCGAGGTGCCGTCTCTCCGCCCTGGCCCTCCCGAGGGACCGCCGGCGGCGCACACCGGGCGGCGTGCGCAGCGCTGGCAGGTCTTCGGACTCGTGGGCATGACACAAGGTCGCCTACTGGCCGTCGCTTCCCAGACCTTCCGGTCCAGTGCTTGTTGACGGCGGTCGTTCCCACTCACCGCTGCGGGGCAGTCCCGGTTTTCCACCGGGTTCCCTCTTACGACGCCCGACCTGTGAGGGTCGGGCGAACCAGCACCGCCCACCATCGTACGGGTCCCACAACGGTTTACGAGCGAGGCTGTCCGAGACGCGGGACGGGTACCGCCAGCTGGTTGACGTGTCCTCCGATGTCCGCCGCTGGAACGCGGTCGGCACTCGCCGTTCGTCGGCGCTCGGCGACGTGGGCGCCCAGCCCGTGAACCCTTTTCGTGTGGCCTGCGGATAACAGGTGATGGTTCCCCGGTCCGCGAAAGGTCGTGCATGAATCGTTTGAGACGAGTCAGGACCGCCGACGTCGGCGTGCTGACGGACGCGGCGGTGATCGAGCGGTCCGTCCGGGATCCCGGAAGCTTCGCGACGATCTTCGACAGGCGTGAGCCGTACATCCATCGCTACCTGGCGAGGCGGCGCGGTGCCGAAATCGCGGACGACCTGGTCGCCGAGACGTTTCTGGCGGCGTTCCGCCGTCGGGAGCGGTTCGACACCGCCCATCCGGACGCCCGGCCGTGGCTGTACGGGATCGCCACCAACACGGTCAGTCAGCATCGGCGCGAGGAGGCGCGCGAGTACCGGCTGCGGCAGGCGTACGTGCCGGCGACCACCGAGGCGTCGCACGCCGACCGGGTCACCAGCGCGGTCACCGCGCCGAACGAACCCTTGCCAGAAACAGTGGGGAGATGGTGATGCGAAGAAGAACGGCACTGTCGGCGCTACTGGTCGTCGTCACGGCGGCGTCCGGGGTGGTCGTGCCGGAGGCGGCGGCCAGCCCTGTGACGGCTCAGCGGCTCGCCGCCGAAAGCGCGACCGTGACGTTGCTGACCGGCGACACGGTGACGGTCAGCGGTACCCGCGTGGTGAACGTACGGGCGGCGAAGGGCCGGGAACACCTGATGTTCCACTCGTACACCGACGAACGGGGTGACACACACATCGTGCCCGAGGACGCGCAGGCCCTCCTGCGAGCGGGCAGGCTGGACCCGCGGCTGTTCAACGTCACCGAGTTGGTCGACTCCGGATTCGACGACGCCACGGCCCCCCGGCTGCCGCTGATCGTCGACCACGCCGGCCCGACACCGCGCAGCGCGGCCGCCCGGGTGAACCGGGTGCTGCCGGCCGTGGGCGTGACGGCCGTCTCCGTGGAGCGTTCCGCCGTGTACTGGCCGACGGCTCGGAGCGCCGAGCGGGTCTGGCTCGACGGGCGAGTCCGGGCCTCGCTGGAGCACTCGGTGCCGCAGATCGGCGCCCCGGTGGCGTGGAGCGCCGGGCACACCGGGGCGGGTACCACGGTCGCGGTGCTGGACACCGGGATCGACGCCGGGCACCCGGACCTGGCCGACGCGGTGGTGGGCGCGAGTGACTTCACCGGCGGCGCCGACCCCGACGACCGGCACGGGCACGGTACCCACGTCGCGTCCATCGTCGCCGGCCGGGACGCCCGGTACCGGGGGGTCGCGCCGGACACTCGGATCCTCAACGCGAAGGTGCTCGGCGACGACGGCACCGGAAGCGAGTCCTCGGTCATCGCGGGCATGGAGTGGGCCACGTCGCAGGGCGCCGATGTGGTGAACATGAGCCTGGGCGGCAGCCCCAGCGACGGCACGGATCCGCTGTCACAGGCGGTCAACGAACTCACCGCCAGGACGGGCACGCTGTTCGTGGTCGCCACGGGCAACGACCCGGCCAGCATCGAGTCGCCGGGCGCGGCTGACGCCGCCCTGACCGTGGGCGCGGTCAACCGCGATGACGAGCTGGCGGAGTTCTCCGGACGCGGCCCGCGGATCCTGGACGGCGGGATCAAACCGGACATCACCGCGCCCGGCGTCGACATCACCGCAGCGCGGGCCAGGAACAGCGGGCAGGGTGAGCCGGGGCAGAGCCACCTGCCGCTGTCCGGCACCTCGATGGCCACCCCGCACGTCGCCGGCGCGGCCGCGATCCTCGCCGGAGCACACCCGGACTGGAAAGCGGACCAGCTCAAGGCCGCACTCATGGGCAGCGCCGCCCCGAACGACGGGCTGACGATCTTCGAGCAGGGTGCCGGCCGGGTCGACCTCGCCGCGGCCGTCAGGACGACGGTGGTCGCCTTCCCGACGAACCTCAACCTGGGCACCGTGCGGTGGCCGCACCACGACAACCAGCCGATCAGCAGAACCGTTACCTACACCAACCTCGGCACCAGCCCGGTCACGCTCGACCTCGCGGCCGATGTCCGGAGCGAGGACCGGTCCCCGGCACCGGAGGGGATGTTCACCTTCGCCCCCGCGACGCTGACCGTGCCGGCCGGTGGCCAGGCGACCACCACCGTCACCGCCGACACCACCTTCGACGGACCCACCGGCGCCTTCACCGGCGTGGTCAACGCGACCCCGTCGAACGGTGGCGGCGCGGTCCGTACGCCGGTCGCGGTGAGCCGGGAGATCGAGAGCTACGACGTCACCGTGAAGGCGATCGGTCACGACGGGACGCCGGCCGACGAGTACCGCTACCGGTTCGTGCCGATCGACCACATCGGCATCTACAAGGGCTTCGCCACCGGCCCGATCACCCTCCGCCTGCCGCGCGGGGAATACACCTACACCGGCTTCATCTCGGACCCGGACACCGGGCGCCTGGCGGACTTCGCCGAGCCGACGTTCGTGGTCACCCGGGACACCGAGGTGGTCTACGACGCCCGTGAAACCGTGCCGGTCGACATCACGATCGACGACCGGACCGCGCGGCACGTCCAGACCCAGCTCGACTACACCCGCGAACTCGGGAACGGACGCGGCCCTGTCGGCGCGACGACCTGGGTACCGGCCGGGCGACTCCCCGACCTGACCGTCAAACCGTCGACCACCCGCCACGACGACTTCACCTTCACCGTCGAGACGCTGATGGCGAAGTGGAACGGCCAGACGTTCGACAACAGCCCCTACCTCTACCAGCTCAAGCGCACCAGGGACGGGATCCCCCGCACGCCGGGGTGGAACGACCGGCGACAGAACCTCGCCCAGGTCCGCGCCGAGCACGCCATGAGCACACCCGGCTCGACCGGGCTCCGCGAGTTCGCCGTCGCCATCCCCCTGCCCGGCGCCCTGACCGAGTACTACACCCCGGACGTGCCGTGGGACCTGCGTGCCTTCAGCGAGGTCGTCGACGGCGAGATCCGTACCCAGTTCACGCAGTACGCGCCGATGGTCTTCCGCCGGAACAAGACCACCACCGTACGCTGGAACGTGGGCGTGTTCGGACCCGCCATGGCCGACGCCCGGTACGGGGGCGCCGCGTCGTTCCGTGGCCTGGACCAGTTGTACCTCCAACAGTCGCTCCTCTCCGACCAGGGCCGAGGCCGCTGGGGTGACACTTTCGTGCTTGGGAAGACCCAACTGCTGCGCGACGGTGAGGTGATCGGCGAGTCCGACGAGGCGACCCGTGGCGTGTTCGATGTCGGACCGGAACGGGCGGTGTACACGCTCCGAACCACCGCCGACCGGTCCGGCTACGCCCGACTGTCCACCCGGGTCGACGTGGAGTGGACCTTCGCCTCGCAGCGCAACGACGATCCCCTGCACGCCGTCCACCTGCCGCTGCTCGCGGTGCGGTACGCGCCGGATCTCGACGACCACAACGCCGCACCCGCCGGCGAGCCGTTCACGATCCCGGTCTCGGTGCAGCGCAATGGCAGCGACAGCCCGGGCAGGGTCTCCACCCCGGTTGTCGAGGTCTCCTACGACGACGGCAGGAGTTGGAAACCGACCAGGGTCGGGGGCGACCGCAGCCGGTGGGCGGTCACCGTCGACCACCCGGTCGGCGCGGAGTTCGTCTCGCTGCGTTCCGTGGTCACCGACCCCGACGGCAACGCTCAACGCCAGACCATCATCCGGGCCTACGCGCTGAAATGACGGACGTCGGCCGACCGCACTCCATCCCGGTGGGGTGCGGTCGGCCGAGGTGGCCTAGGCCGCCCGGGTCAGCCTCGGCGGTGCCGGAGGTGGGGGGTTCGCCCGGGTCAGCGGCAGGCTGACCGCGGCGATGGCGGTGAGGACGACCGCGGCGATCAGGGTTACCAAGATCGGTGGCACCATGGCTGCCGCGGGTGCCAGGACGACCAACAGGACCAGGCCGACCACCTTGGTCCGGGCGACCCGTCCGAAGACCAGATAGTCGAGTAGGCCCCGTCCGATCAGGAAGAGGGCCGGACCGCCAAGAATGACTGCCACCCAGGCGGGTGGGGTGTCGCCGGTCGGGCGCCCGATGACGAGTTGGCTGGTGGCCGCTGTGCCTACGATCCCCGCCACCATGATCAGATGGGCGACTGCGGTGAGTTGGCTGAGCCGGGCCGGAGTGACGGCGCGGATGAGCGCGACGGTCATCAGCTCTCCGGCGCGGTAGATGTAGATCCGCCACATCAGCACAGTAATCATGAACACCGTGGCTAGCGCGAGCGCTGACCGTACGGTGTATCGATGTTCGCTGTACGAGGTTCCGGCGATGAAGATTGACGCGCCGAGCGCGATGATCACGAACTGGCGGTAGCGTTCGGAGATCCGCTCGCCGACCAGCCGCGGCTCTGGGACGCGGCGAGATCGGGGGAGTGGCCAGCCGAGCGAGACGCCGAGGTACTCGACCGATATCCCGACCGCCCACAGCACTGCGCGGGTCGTCCCGGCGGCCAGCCCACCAAGGATCCACGGCACTGCGGCGAGTGCTTCCCAGACGACGATCCGGCCGCCTCTGGCCTTGGGCGGGGATGCTGGCAGGACCAGTTGGAAGTAGAGGCCGGACGCGAGATGTAGCGTCACGTAGGTCACCGCGAACAGCAGTCCCCGAGAGTCGTACGCGTCGGGAACCGTGGCCGCCAGGAGCACGCTGCCCGCCATGATCCCCACGACCTGCGGCTGGGTCCGCGGACTGCCCAGATCGAACGAGTCACCCGCCCACACCGTCAGCGCCCAGAGCAGCGTAAAGGTCAGGAGCAGGATCAGCGTCTGGCCGGCGCCCGCCCAACTCGGATCTACGGCCAGTTTTTCTGCAAGCGTGATCAGCGCAAGGACGTAGACCAGGTCGAAGAAGAGTTCCAGGAACGCCGGCCGCTCCGGATCCTTGCTCTCGGCGGCGGCCTGCTCGGCGCTGCTGTCCGTCATCGACCGGTCACCCCATCCCGCCACGCTCCTTGCGTTCAGCCCTCGAACTGCCTCCCGGTTTGTAAGTCTATAGGTGATATGGGCCCCGGGGTTGGCGTCGTGGCCCGTGGCCAGCGCTCCAGGCGGCGGCCCGGTCGCCGGCCGAAAGGGGGGTGTGAAACGCCAGTGAGGACGAGGCGATGACGAATCTCCCGCTGCCCCGGATTCTGCGCCGGCGCGGCGATCCCGAGTATCCGACCTTCCTCGAACTCTTCTTCGACCTGGTTTACATCTTCATGCTCTCCCGGCTCGCCGAGCGGCTGGGCAACGATCTCAGCCTCCGTAACGCCCTGCAGACCGCCGTGCTGCTGCTCGCCGCGTGGTGGATCTGGGTGCTGACCGCGTGGGTGACGGACCTCTTCAGTCCGCGACTGCCGGTGATCCAGGCCCTGGTGTTGCTGCTCATGTTGGGCACGTTGGTGATGGCGATCGCGGTGCCGAAGGCTTTCGGGTCGCACGGGTGGATTTTCGTGGCCGCGTACTACGCCATGGCTGTGGCCCGCGGCGCCATGCTCATTCCCCGGACCCGGGTGAACCGGGACATCCAGGCCCGCCATGTGCGGGTCGCCTTCTGGTTCGGGGTCAGCGCCACGCCCTGGATAGCCGGGCTGTTCACCGAAGGTACGGCCCGGCTGGTGCTCTGGTCGATCGCGGTGGCGATCGATATTGGGGCTGCCTGGATTGGCTGGCCCACTCCGCGGTTCGGCGCGACCCAACCGGCAAGCCAGATCTTCACCGGTGCTCATCTGGCCGAGCGGCACCGGGAGATCTTTATTATCGGGCTCGGTGAGCTGGTTCTCTCCGCTGGCCTGGGACTTGCCGGACATCGGTTCACGGCTGATCGGGTGGCCGCGTGCGCGCTCGCGTTCACCAGCGTGGTCCTGCTGTTCCAGCTGTATTTCCACCGGGTCCGGCAACTGCTGGGGCCGCAGATGCTCGCGGTCGTGGAACGGGTCCGGTCCAGCACCTACACCTCCTACGCGCATCTGGTGATGGTCGGCGGCGTCGTGTTGATGTCGGCGAGCGTCTCGCTGGTCATCGAGCGGCCGTTCGGCGAGACGACACCTGGCTGGACCGCCGCGCTTCTTGGCGGCCCCGCGCTGTTCCTGATCGGCGCCGTGCTCTTCGACCTCGTCGCGACTCGCCGGCCGCTCTGGTCTCGGCTTGCCGCGCTGGGCGCCCTGGCAGCCGTTGGCCCGGCTGCGTCGCTGCTGCCGCCGATCGCGATCATGCTGGTGGCGAACCTGGTTCTGCTGATCACCCTGGTCATCGAGCTGGGCGTTTGGTCGCGGCAACTCGCCGGTGCCCCGCTGCCGATCGACTGACCAGCCTCGGCGGTTCGCCAGAGGGCTGTCCGAAACTTGGCTGCCCAGGGTTCTCGTCTACTGCGAGGACCGGCCCGCGGACGGTGCGCGACTGTCAATCGAGGCTCACCGGGTAGCGGTCGAACTCGGCGAAACCAAAGACGAGGCCGAGGCGTTGTGGCTTGCGGCCGTCGCCTGGGGAAGGGCCAACTGCACATTGGGCGTGCGCACTGCGCCAGTCTCGATGATGCGTCCCGGCAGTTGCCGAGCAGTGTCGAGAATCGGTTTCCGCGTCCTCCGACTCTGTGAAGGGCCCGTTCCGCTGCTTTGGCGCCTGGACGGGTCCGGCTCGTCCATCCGGCCGGTGACCGGTGACCGGTCACCGGGCGAAAGGCACAGCTCGCGGTCATGGCCCGGTAGGGGTCTCCCGCTGTGTTCCCGGTTCACGAGAGTGCTGTGTGGTCGACCACATTCAGGTCGCCTCGTCGGCAAACGAACTCCAGGGTCCGGTTTACTCGTCCCGCTAACCGAACCCTGGAGTCCACCTATGAGGGGCCATGAAAGACACCTTTCCGATGAACCGAGCGCTCGCCGCCATGGGGCTGGGGACGCTCGCGTACGCCCTGGCCCAGACGACGGTCCTGCCAGCCCTGCCCGCCCTCGCGTCCGCGCTGCACACCGAGCAGCAGAACGTGACCTGGATGTTGACCTCGTACCTGATCGCCTCAGCGGTCTTCACACCGGTTTTCAGCAGGCTCGGCGATCTCTTCGGGCGGCACCGAATGCTCGTAGTTGTCCTGGCGGTGTTTGCGGCTGGATCCGTGATCAGCGCACTTTCCGACCATCTGGGTGTGGTTCTGGCCGGCCGTGTGCTCCAAGGTGCGGGCGGCGGAGTCATCCCGCTGGCTGTGGGAATCGCCCGGTCGGCGTTCCCCGCTGAGCGTCGTGCCCGAGCGATCGGCGTCATCTCGGCGATCTTCGGCGTCGGCAGTGGGCTCGGCCTCGTACTGGGCGGTCTGATCGTGGACCACACCTCGTACACCTGGATCTTCTGGATCACCGCCGTGATGGCAGCCGCGTCGGCCGTGGCGGTCGGCTTTGGCATGCCGGAAGCCGCAGGGCAGTCGATCGGCGGGCGGGTAGACCTGATCGGCACCGTGCTGCTCGGCATCGGCGTGACGCTCCCGCTGCTCGCGGTCAGCCGTGGCAGCACCTGGGGATGGGCCTCCGGTCGTACGATCGGCTTGATCGCCGTGGGGTTGGCGGTGCTGGTGCTTTTCGGCCTGGTGGAACGGCGTGTGGCCCACCCGCTGGTTGACCTGAGACTGCTGGTCCTGCCCTCGGTGCTCATCACGAACATCACGACGTTCCTGGTTGGCTGCGGCATGTTCGGGGTGTTCGTTCTGGTGCCGCAGTTCGCCGAGGCGCCGACAAGCACCGGGTACGGCTTCGGTGCCGACGCCACCCGGGCGGGCCTACTCCTGCTGCCCGGTAGCCTGGCCATGATGGCCGGCGGCCCGGTTTCCGCCATCCTGTACCACCGCTACGGCGGCCGTGCCGCGCTTGCGGCCGCAGCCGGTGTAACCGCGCTCGGCTCTGTCCTGCTCGCCGTCGGGCACGGCAGCCAGCTGGCGATCCTGTGCTGGTCGTTCGTCGCTCTCGTTGGCGTCGGCGTGGCCTTGGCGGTGATACCCACGACCGTCGTCCACGCGGTGCCGGCCGCCCGTGCGGCGGAGGCCGCCGGAGTCAATGCCCTGATCCGCTCCGTAGGTTCGTCGATCGGCACCCAGGTCATGGCCGGCATCCTGGCCGGCGGGCTATCCGCCGGGAGTCGGCTCCCCAGCGCATCCGCGTACTCCGCCGCGTTTCTGTTCTGCGCCGCTGGCGCCCTCGCAGCCGCGGTCGTCGCGGCCTTCATCCCCCGCGTCACCGTCGCCGCGCGGCCCGCAACCGCCGGAAAGACGACCTGATCACAGGCGCACACGGGCACATCGCGGCCCGCCTACCCGGCGTGGCCCGCAGTGACCGTAGTGAGGCAAACTGAGATCGTGACCATCGATCTGCCCATCTCGGGCGTCGCTGTGCCAGCCCGGCGCAGCGACGCCCGCCGCAATCACGAACGCGTCATCGCCGCCGCGCGCGAGCTGTTCACGCAGTACGGCCTCACGGTGACGATCCCGCAGGTGGCCGAGCGCGCCGGGGTCGGTAAGGCAACCGTGTACCGCAGCTACCCGGCGAAGCACGATCTCGTCCTGGCGGTTAGCCGCGACGGGTTCCAGAATCTCGAACGGCTTACCGAGGCCGCCCTCGCGGGCGCGGATGCCTACCGCGAATTGTGCGCCTACGTTCCGAATCTGTTCGCCGCGCTGGCCGGTAATCGGGTGCTCGCCGACACCTTATTCGCCGAGGAGAGCCCGCAGGCCGCGCGAATCGTGAAGCAGATCGGAAAACTGCTCGCCAAGGCGCGGAGCGCCGGACCGATCCGTCCGGACGCTGACGACCGAGACGTACGCGTCATGATCTGCGGGACCGTGCGCCAATTGATCGTGCTCGACGAACGCGACCCGGAGGTCTGGCGCCGGTACGCCGACATGGTGGTTGACGCGTTGCACCCGGCTCGTTGAGGTGGCTCTCGCCGAATGGATGGCCATATGGTCGGCCAGCGGCGAGTTCGCGAATTGTTTGCGGTGATGACCTGTCAGAGCTCGCGGGCGACGTAGCGTCCGAGACCACGTAGCAAGGCGCGTTGTTCGACGCTTTCGGCGCGGGTGGGTGCACGAGCACCTCCCGACCGGGGACGACAAACCGTTCGGGACCGAAGTCGGTCAACCGATGGTTCAGCCCTCGGCGGGAGGTGTTCGTGAACGTCATCTCTGTCAGTCGACGTCGAAGCCCGTCTCGTAAACCTGCTGGAAGCGCCCATCCTCGGCCAGGATCGCAAAGTAGTACATCTCCCGGTGGACGGCCGTCCCGTCGGTCAGCGTCATCCGGTAGCGGTGCCGTTCGGCATAGTGCGAACCGTCGTACAACTCGTCGAGCACGGTCACCTCACCCTCGACGACCTGATCGCGGATACCCGCGCACATCTCCGCGAACTCCTCGCGATCGCGCGTACGGCCGTCGCTGTTGTGGACAAAGCCCTCTGCGTAGTACATGTCCAGGGCCTCGTGCAGCTCACCGCGAGGCTCGAACGCTACGTCGCGAATGGCGTCACTGATGCGTACCGGTGTCATGGGAAACCCTTCGAAATATTATGCGGACTCTATGGTCCGGATCGACTGTACGACAATACAGCCGGTACGGCAATCCGGAAGAAGCGCAGGCCGTTCAGGGTCACACTCGTACCGTCCCAGGTGTCGCGACAACCGGTTGAATCCGCCCAACGCGCGAGTGACCGGTACAGGCGCCTCGCCCAGTGGCTAACCTCCGTCTTCTGAATCGGGTCGAGCCCCATTCCGGATGTCCGAGCCGGACCGCCCCGGTTCGACGCCGTTACCGACGACATCACCGACCAGATAGGAGATCGGGCCCGTCGCCAGGCCGCGTTGCCGTCGGTGTGCGGCGGATCGCGGCACGCGCATGCTGCTCCGCGCAGCGGCGGGGCTCTCTGGTCGGATCACACGCGACCTCGTCCGCGGGACCGGTTGGATCGTTAGGCAGCGTGGGGGCGCTGGTTCGTGACCTGGCCGGCAGTCTCGACCAGGGACGAGGTGAGTGGTGTCGAGAACGATCTGGGCTGGGCTGGTCGGTCTGACGGCGTTGGTCTTGCTGACCGTGGCGGGTTCCGTGAACGCGGACAAGGACGCGCTGGTGATTCCCGGCCCGGCGCCGTGCAGTGCCGAGAGTCAACCGGCCCCGGCGGCTCAGAGCTGGATCCAACGGCCGAAGGACTACACGAGGGCCGACCTTGTGGCCGAGAGCGCCGTGGTGGTGAGGGCTGCCGCGACCGGGGCGATCCGTAAGACACGTCACGTGCGGGGAACGGGGCCCGTACAGGAGGATCTGTCGCTGCCGTACACGCTCACGACCCTCAGGGTCTTGGAGGTGTTGTGGGCGGCGCCGGGGAAGCGTACGACGCTGACGGGCGTGATGCGGGCGGGCCAGGTACGGCCGGGAGGCGTCATGCGCATCGCACAGTTCGCCGACCCCGTCGCGCCGGATCCGGAAATGTCGCCGCTGCTCGCCCCGAAATGCGAGTACCTGATCTATGCCTCGCCCCCCAGTTTCGAGCAGGACGCCACCGGCTTGGGTCTGGTCTGGCACATCACCGGAGGCCAGGGTGTCTACCGGCTGGACGCAACCCCCACCGGCACCGCCCGGTACGTGTTCGCCGGCGCGGGTAACCCGCCCCTGCCGAAGGTCCTGGACGTGACCGCGGTCCAGTCACGAGCCTTCCTCGCCGTCTAGGGATCGGCAGTTACCCAGCGCCGTCGAGCGACAGCGGTCGTCGTGGTCGAAGGCTACGGTCGCGACGCCGAGGCACCACCTTTGCCGCCTCCGCGATCAACGCGTCGTCGTAGTGGCGTTCGGCTTGTCGCGGGTGGACAGGATCGCGAGCACGATCCGGTGCGCCGAGTCGTTTCAACAGCATGTTCCCGGCGCTGTTGGCGCTGTATCGCACTGCGGCGTCGGCCAGTTCGCGCAGGCTCATACCGGTGTCCACCCGCTTCTCGGTGACCGGTGAGCGGGCGACCAGGTCGGCGGCGGTGAAGCGTACGACCTGGTCGAGTTCCGCCGTCGACGTCTCGGCCAGCACCGCACCGGCCGCCAGTGCCTTGACGGTCGAGGCGCATGCGCCGTCGTGGCCCGCCCCGCCGGCCCGAAACCGTCCACCGTCCTGACTCACCAGTTCGTGCCGGCATCCGCGCGCGGACCGGGCTCGACCCGGGACCCCACCCAAACTGGGTGCACGGGCGACCGGATGGAGTCATCGGATGGATGACCAGCCGCTAGCCCCTTGACAACTGCACGGCAGATCATGTTGGCGGTCGACGGGGATGCTCGGGCGACCTGGTTGAGCGGAGAGGTGGTTCCTGTGGATTCCAGCCTGGTGGTGGGCGTGCTGGTGGCGCTGGTCCTGCTGGTTTTCGTCCTGCTGGTCGCCGCGGTACGCGGCTACAACCGGCTCGTACGGCTGAGGGCCCAGGTGCGGGCGTCGTGGGCGCAGGTGGACGTCCAGCTCAAGCGGCGCCACTCGGTGATCCCGAACCTGGTGGAGACGGTACGTGGGTACGCCGGGCACGAGCGGACGACGCTGGAGGCGGTGACCGCCGCCAGGGTCGCCGCGTCGGGGACGCCGGGTGGTACGCCGGCCCGGGTGGCCGCCGAGGGCGCGCTGACCCAGGCGCTCGGCCGGTTGTTCGCGGTGGCCGAGGCGTACCCGCAGTTGCGGGCAAGTGAGAACTTCGTCGAACTCCAACGCGAACTCGCCAGCACCGAGAACCAGATCGCGTACGCCCGGCAGTTCTACAACAGCGCGGTCCAGTCGATGAACACGGCGGTACAGACGCTGCCGGTCAACATCATCGCTGGTCTGGGCGGGTTCCGTGCCGAGCCGTACTTCGAGGCGGCGGGCGACGAACGCGCCGACATCGCGGTGCGGTTCTGAAGACCCGAACGACTACTGGAGTCACGCGATGAATCCCGTTGACATGGCCGTGGAGCTGGGACTGCCGGCGGTGTGCCTGCTCGGCTGGGCCGGTGTCTACTGGGCCGCCCTGCTGCTCACCCGGCCGGCGGACGTTGCCCCCGCCCCGGCCTCGATGACGCTGCCCGGCCCGGAGTCTCCGGCGGTGGTCAACCTGCTGGCCAACCGGTGGAGCCTCACCACCGACGTCGCCGAGTCGACCCTGCTCGACCTCGCCGCCCGGGGTTATCTGGAGCTGCGGCAGGCCGGCGCCGATCCGCGTGACAGCACCGTGCACCCGACGGGCCGCACCGATGGTCTCACCGGATACGAGCGCCAGGTCCTCGACCGGGTGGTCGAGCGCGCGGTCGGCGGGATGGTACCGCTGACCGCCCTGGCCTTCGCTGACGAGAAGCGCGCCGGTCTCTGGTCCAGTTCGCTGCGCGGCGCGGTGATCGCCGAGGCCCGCCGGCTCGGCCTGACCCGGCGACGGTTCCCCAAGGGCCTGGTCGTCGGGCTCGGTGTGCTCGGCGCCCTCGCCGCGCTGGGCGTCGCCTCGGGCTCCTACCACTATCTGACCCGGATCCAGGAAACCGATCGTTGGGGGGGAGTGGGTGCGGCCTTCTTCGTCACGGTGATGGTCCTTTCCGGAATCGCGGGACGGAACATGGGCGAACGCGACACCCCGCTGGGCCGGGCCGTCGCCGCTCGTTGGCTCGGCCTCCGTGCCTGGTTGGCCGGGCACGAGGCGTTCGTGGACCTACCCCCGGCGGCGGTGACGGTCTGGCACCGCTACCTGTCGTACGGGGCCGCGCTCGGCGTGACCCGGGGGGCGTCGCAGGTCATCCACCTTGGCATGGCCGACCGGAGTCGTGTCTGGTCGGCGTACGGCGGCACCTGGCGCCAGGTCGAGGTCAGCTACCCGAGCACTCTGCCCCGGTACGGTCAGCCACTCGGTTGGCCGTTCGTCCGGGCGCTCGGCGCCGCCTGGTTCGGCTGGGCGCTCGTCGGCATCGTCGGGCCGGCGTTGGCCCGCCAGGACAGCCTGCCGGCCGACCCGGCCGACGATCCGCTCCACTTCCTCTTCGGCCAGTGGTTCGAGCCGTGGCGCAACGTGGCCGGACTGGACCCGTTCACCCTCGGTATCCTCCTCGTCGGGCTTGTCCTGCTCGGCTACGCGGCGTACACGATGATCCGGGTTTTCGCCGATCTGGGGAGCACGGTCACGGTCTCCGGCGAGGTGATCTGGTACCAGATGTGGCAGTACAACACCTCGGACGACAGCAGCCGCCAGATACCGATCAACTACTACCTGGTCATCGACGACGGTCGGTCCGATCGGACCCGGGCCTGGATCCTGCCGAAGGAGATCGCCGGCCAGTGCGAGCTGGGTGACGTGGTGACCGCCGAGGTACGGCGCTGGACCCGCCGGGTCAAGCAGGTCACCGTGTTGCGGGCGGCCCCTCCCGCGCCGCACCTCACCGAGGGCACGGCCGGTACGGACGCCGTGGCCGGTAACGTCGCCGAGTCGCTGCTGACCGCCGACGAACTCGGCGCCGCGGTGGGCCGCCAGGTGCGGCCGGACCGGGACTCGGGCTACCGAGGCGACCCGCGTTACACGAACTCCACCTTCAACGATCTGACCGGCACGTTCGCGGTCTCCGTCAGTGTGATACGCGGCCGGGCCGGGCGAGTCGTCATGAACATCGGCAAGGGAAGCGGCCAACCGCTGCCGACCCCGGGCGGGGACGAGGCGTACCTCGCCAAGGACCGTGTGGTCGGGCGCCGGGGCGACGTGGTGGTCATGCTCGCGTCTGGGCGGAACGTCGCCGCGACCCAACTGGCCGGTCTGCTCCCTCTCGCACTGGATCGGGCCGCGGTCCAGGCCGCCCCGACGAGCTGACGGCGCCACCGGGACGCTCCGGTGCCCGGGGTTCGTCACCTCCGGACGTGCGGCTCCGGCGGTGTGCCGGGGGCCTGAGCGGCCCAGGTGAATACGCAACCGCCGTAACGCCGCGACGTCCAACCTCGACAGACGAATTCGTCAAAATCACGGCCATTCACCTGAAGAGGCGATAAAGCGTTTGGCGCGTGTGGTAGCAGAGCGTGAGGTGGCGGCAGCGGGGCAGTTACCGGCTGTCGGAGCCTGGGTCATCACGCAGGCGCGGGCTTTGGTCAGGGCGTCGTAAAGAAAGCCGCCGGTGACGTCAGGGGCCCGTCAAAGCCATGTCTCGGGAACGCCGGGCTGTGCTGTGGTGGCAGAGCGATTCGCGCGACGAGCAGCGATTCGCGAAGCGATCAGGGCGCTGCGCCGCGAATGCAGTGGCCCCGAAGGCTATGGCCGCCCTGGCACGGGCCCCTCGGGCCGACGCCGCAGGATCGGCGCCCGAGGGGCGGTAGCTGCCCGAACATACGAAGGACTGCAAGTGCACTTCGCCGACTCTCCAGCGCCACGCCGCATCTCGATTTTCGACACGACCCTACGGGACGGCGAGCAGGCCCCTGGTAACGCGCTCGACCCCGAACGGAAGCTCGATCTCGCCATGCGGATCGAGGAACTTGGCGTGGACGTGATTGAAGCCGGCTTTCCCGCTTCGTCTCCGAGCGACTACCGGGCCGCGCAGTTGATCTCGAAGAGTCTTACGCGGGCCGAGGTCGCGACCTTCTGCAGGGCGAACCGTCGGGACATCGACCTCGCGGTCGAGGCGGTCGGGATCGAGAACCACCAGGTCCAGTTGCTCGCCACCGCCAGCGAGATCCACCTGAAGCACAAGCGGGGAATCAGCCAGGAAGCTGCCCTGGACGAGCTGCGCGACACCGTGGAATACGCGCGCTCTCTCGGGGTCGCGCACGTGTCGGTGGGGCTGGAGGACGCGAGCCGGGGGTCGCGCCAACTCATCGAGGCCACCATCGAGACCAGCCTCGCGGCGGGGGCCACGTCCATCGTCATCGCCGACACCACCGGGTGCGCGACGCCAGCCGAGTTCGGCAGCCTCATCACCGCCGTGCGTGGCTGGGTTCCCGCCCCGGTGACCGTCTCCGTGCACTGCCACAACGACTTCGGACTGGCGCTCGCGAACGCGCTCGCCGGGATCGCGGCCGGCGCCGACGGGGTCCAGGCGACCGTCGGCGGAATCGGTGAACGTGCCGGCAACACCGCGTTGGAGGAGGTGGTCGCTCTCCTCGCGTACAAGAGCGCGGAACTTGGGGCCTACACCGACGTCAAAACCGAATCGCTGTACGAGGTGTACACCGATCTGCGTGCGGCGATCGGTCTGGTGGAGCCCCGGAACAAGGCGATCGTCGGCACCTTCGCATTCGCCACCGCCGCCGGTATCCACCAGCAGGGCATCCTGCAGAACCCGGAAACGTACGAGTACGTGCGGCCTGCCCGGTTCGGCCGCAAGACCACGCTGCTGATCGCGCGTCACTCGGGCCGGGCCATCCTGCGGCACGTCCTCACCGAGGCTGGGCTCGACCCGGCCGACCACGACATCGACCTGCTCTTCGAGCGGTATGTCAACGGCCGGGCCGGCGGCGACTGCGTCGAACTGGACGTACTCCGTCAGGAGATCCTTGGCGACCTGATGGGGGCGACCGCGTGAGTACGCCCCGGACCCTGGCCGAGAAGCTCTGGCAGCGGCACGTCGTACGGGCGGTGGACGAGCGGACCGACCTGCTCTACATCGACCTGCACCTGACCCACGAGGTGACGTCACCGCAGGCATTCGAAGGACTTCGGCTCTCCGGTCGCCCGGTGCGACGGCCGGACCTCACCCTCGCGGTCGAGGACCACAATGTGCCCACCCGGTCGTTGTCGGTGACCGACCAGGTCGGCAGAGAGCAACTTGAGGCGCTTCGGCGCAACTGCGCCGAGCACGGCATCGAACTGTACTCACTCGGTGACGCCCGGCAGGGCATCGTGCACGTCGTCGGTCCCGAGCTCGGATTGGTCCAACCAGGCATGTTGGTCGTCTGCGGCGACAGCCACACCTCGACGCACGGCGCACTGGGCACGCTCGCCTTCGGGGTCGGCACCAGCGACGTGGAGCACGTCCTGGCGACCCAGACGCTCGCGGTCGCTCGACCGAAGACCATGGCGGTCGAGTTCGTCGGGCTACCCCCGGTGGGTACCACGGCGAAGGACATCGTGCTCGCGCTGATCGGCGCAGTCGGCACCAACGGCGGCCAGGGTTACGTGATCGAGTACCGGGGCGAGGCGGTGCGGGCGCTGTCCGTAGAGGGCCGGATGACCCTTTGCAACATGAGCATCGAGGCGGGCGCACGGGCCGGGATGATCGCGCCGGACGACATCACGATCGCCTATCTCCAGGGTCGCCCACACGCTCCCACCGGGCCTGCCTGGGAGGACGCGGTCGCTGACTGGCGGACGCTGGCCACCGACGAGGGGGCCGTCTTCGACCGGGTGGTGGAGATCGACCTCAACGCGTTGGCGCCGCACGTGACCTGGGGAACCAACCCCGGACACGTGGTCTCTCTGGACAGCGTGGTGCCGGCACCGGAGTCGTACGACGATCCTGCGGACGAGGCTGCGGCACGCCGGGCGCTCGCCTACATGGACCTCCGACCCGGCACCCGAATGCGTGACATCGGGATCGACACCGTTTTCGTCGGGTCCTGCACCAACGGACGGATCGAGGACCTACGGGCCGCCGCTGCGGTCCTGCGAGGCCGCCGGGTGAGTCCCGGAGTACGGATGCTCGTCGTACCGGGCTCCGCCCAGGTTCGTGCACAGGCGGAGCAGGAAGGACTCAACGAGGTCTTTCTCGCCTCCGGCGCCGAGTGGCGGCAGCCCGGCTGCTCGATGTGTCTGGGCATGAACGCCGACCGACTCACCGGCAGTGAGCGGGTCGCCTCCACCTCCAACCGCAACTTCGAGGGGCGGCAGGGTGACCGCGCCCGCACCCACCTGGTGTCACCCGCCGTCGCGGCGGCGACCGCGGTGACCGGCCGGTTGGCCAGCCCGAACGACCTGGTCTGAAGGACGAGCGATGCAACCATTCACGACACACACCGGTCGGGCCGTTCCGCTGCGTCGCAGCAACGTCGACACCGACCAGATCATTCCGGCCGAATTCTGCAAGCGCCTCACCCGTACCGGGCTCGGCGATGGACTGTTCGCACGGTGGCGGGCGGACGGGGATTTCGTCCTCAACCGCCCCGAGCACGCGGGCGCCAGCGTCCTACTGGCCGACTCCAACTTCGGCACCGGAAGCTCCCGAGAGCACGCCGTCTGGGCGTTGCGCGACTGGGGGTTCGCGGTTGTGATCTCGTCCCGGTTCGGTGACATCTTCAACCGGAACGCGTTGCGCAACGCGCTGCTCACAGTGGCCCTGCCGGACGGGGTGGTCGAAGCCCTGATGCGCCGATGCGAGACCGACCCCCACTCCGAGATCAGCGTCGACCTCGACCGGTGCGAGGTGACCGCCGGTACGGACGTCTGGTCGTTCGAGATCGACGAGCGCGCCCGCTGGCTGCTGCGCAACGGTCTCGACGACATCGAGGTCACGTTGCGGGATCAGACCGACATCGAGGCGTACGAGAGAACTCGCTCCCACTGGTTGCCCTCCACCCGGCGCGCTGGCGGCGCGACCTTCGCAGACCAGGCCGGTCACCAGTGACCAACACAGTGAGTGCTCCAGCCGACGCCGGTGAATTCGTCGGCGCCCGCCGACTGCGCCAACTGCCCGTCGGCGGCCTGGGTCGATTCACCGAGTCGGTGCGGGCGGACACGATCGACCTGGCGTTGGGAACCCCGAGTTGGCCACGGCCACCCCAGGCGATGATCGACGAGGTCACGACCGCGCTGCGCGACGGGCACAGCCAGTACGCCGACGTGCGCGGCAACCCGCGCCTGCGTGCCGCACTCGCCGCCTCCTTCGCGACCCCTGCCGATCCGGAGACCGAGGTGACAGTCACCCTGGGAGCCTCGGAGGCACTCTGCGTGGCGGCACTCACGTTGCTCAACCCCGGGGACGAGGTCGTCGTCCTGGAGCCCGCCTTCGAGAACTTCCTCAGCGCCATCGCGTTGGCCTCCGCGACGCCACGGTTCGTCCGGCTCCGTCCGCCGCACTGGCGCTGGGAGGAAGGGGCGCTCCAGGCGGCGATCGGGCCACGTACCAGGGCCATCATCGTCAACTCGCCGAACAACCCGACCGGTCGGGTGCTCGACGCGAACGAATGGCGCGAGATCGCGGAACTCGCCGAGCGGTACGACCTGCATGTGATCTCGGACGAGGTCTACACCGCCTACGTCTACGACGGGCGCCGGCATCTGTCGGTGGTCGACGTACCGGGCCTGCACGAGCGCGGCATCGTGGTGGGCAGCCTCTCGAAGACATATGCGGTCAGTGGCTGGCGGCTCGGTTTCCTGCGGGCCGCGCCGGCTCTCACCCGGGCGCTGAGGCAGGTGCACCTGGGCCTGACCTCCGGGGTCGTCGCGCCGTTGCAGGAGGCGGTGGCCCGCTCCGGAGTGATCGGCTCGGACGCCTGGGATCCCCGCCCCCAGTTGCAGGAGCTGCGAGACCGGGCCGTGGACATCTTCCGCGGGCTGGGACTGCGGTGCCACGTCCCTGAGGGCGGCTGCTACGTGGTGGCCGAACTGGACGGTCCGTACCAGGGTCAGGACTGCGCCGACTTTGTGTACCGGCTGGCGGCGGAGACCGGCGTGCTGGTCGCACCGGGGCGAATCTTCTCCTCGGATCGCGGTGCGAACTCGGGATTCATCCGCGTCGCGTTCAACAAGCCGCCGCAGCTTCTCGACCAGGCCGCGCAACGACTCGCCCCAGGAGTGTCACGGTGACGCTGGTCGCGGTAGTGCCCGGTGACGGCATCGGGCCCGAGGTGACGGCCGAGGCGGTCCAGCTTCTCACAGAGATGCAGCTCGGCCTGGAGTTCGACGTTCTCGACCACATCAACGCCGACACCTACCTGGCGACCGGTGAGAGCCTGTCGGCCGGGGATCTCGACCGGATCGGACGAGCGGGGTCGGTGCTGTTCGGCGCGGTCGGGGACCCCCGGGTCCGGACGCCGGACTACGCGCGCGGAGTGCTGCTCCGGTTGCGGTTCGAGCTGGACCTGTACGTGAACCACCGACCGTCCTTCCTGTGGGACGAGCGGTTGAGCCCGCTGCGGGACGCCCGCCGCCGGCACGTGGACTGCGTGATCGTGCGCGAGAACTCGGAAGGGCTCTACGCCGGAATCGGCGGTTCGCTGCGTCCCGGGACCGACAACGAGATCGCCATCGACGAGGAGGTGAACACCTACCAGGGAGTCTCCCGACTGATCGACTACGCGTTCTCGGTCGCCCGGCGGTCGGTGACGCTCGTCGACAAGGCCAACGCGGTACGCAACGGCGGTCAGCTCTGGCAGCGCTGTTGGCGAGAGGCGACTCGCCGGCATCCGGACATGCAGCACCACCATCTGTACGTGGACGCGGCGGCGATGAAGCTGGTCGCGGACCCGTCGGCGTTCGACGTCATCGTCACCAACAACTCGTACGGGGACATTCTCAGCGACCTGGCGGCCCAACTCGCCGGGGGTATCGGGATGGCGGCCTCGGCGAACCTCAACCCACAGAGCGGCTTCGGTCTGTACGAGCCGGTGCACGGCAGCGCCCCGGACATCGCCGGGCAGGGGCTGGCGAACCCGATCGGGGCGATCCTCAGCGCGGCGCTGCTCTGCGAGAATCTCGCGCTCGACCGGGCCGCCTCGGCGATCCGGGCGGCGGTCGCCGAAACGGTCACGGCACGGCGCTGCACAGCGGAGATCGGGGGCACGCTCACCACTGCGCAGGCCGGCGCCGCTATCCGCGCCGCCATCCGCTGAGCCGCCACCGCCCGACCAGCGCACGCGCGGCTGGTACGAGCCGAACAACTCCCACCCCGGCACGCCGAGGTCTCCCAGTGAAAGAGCAGTAAGAGCCATGGAACACGACTCCCACCAGCACGACCAGTCCGCGCCTCGGTCCCTCGGAAGCGTCGTCGACCTTCTTGAGAACGTGTCCTGCGTACACGAGGCGTTCGAGCGGCAGGCACGGCGGACACCGGACCGCACGGCGGTGGTCGTGGGCCTGACACGGCTCAGTTACGCCGAGGTCGACCAGCGGGCAGACGGCGTAGCCCGCCGGCTGTACGAGCAGGGGGTCCGACCGGGCGCGTTGGTCGGAGTCTGCGTGGACCGGGACGAGTGGCTGGTGCCGGCCCTGCTCGGTGTGCTGAAGGCTGGTGCCGCCTACGTGCCGCTGGACCGGTCGTATCCGGTGGAGCGGACACGATTCGTCGTCGAGGACGCGGGGCTGGACGTCATCGTGGCGTCCGCCGGTGCCGCACAGGTCCTGCCGCCGACGAGCACGCTGGTACGGGTCGACGACGGAGCGCCGACGGCGAGTCTCGACCTCACGGTCACCGGAGGCGACGCCGCCTATGTCATCTACACCTCGGGCTCGACCGGGACGCCGAAGGGTGTGGTTGTCGAGCACCGCAACGTGGTCAACTTCCTGCGCTGGGCAGCGCGGACCTTCTCGCCGGACGAGGTGCGGGGGGTGCTGGCGGCGTCGTCGGTGTGTTTCGACGCCTCGGTCTGGGAGATCTTCGTGCCGCTCGTCTGCGGCGGCACGGTGATCCTCGCCGACAACCTGCTCGCCGCGCCGTCCCTGGCGGCCTGGTCAGAGGTGACCATGATGGCGGTCGTGCCGTCGGCGCTCTCGGTGCTGCTCCGCGAGCAGCTGCCGCCGAACCTGCGGATCGTGGTCACCGGCGGCGAGGCGGCGACGCGGGCGTTGTACGACCGGATCTACGCCAACCCGCAGGTCGCACGGGTTCTCAACGCGTACGGCCCGACCGAGTGCACGGTCATCTGCGTGGTGGCGGAGGTGGACCGGTCCGGCGCCGGGGAGCCCGCGATCGGCCAACCCATCGGTGGGGCGGAACTGTCCGTACGGGACTCCGACGGCAGGGTTCTGTCCGACGGTGAGGTCGGTGAGCTCTGGGTGGCCGGAGCGGGTGTGGCACGGGGATACCTGGGCCGCCCCGAGACGACCGCGAAGAGCTTTGGCACGTTCGGCTACCGAACCGGCGACCTGGTCCGACGTGAGGGCGGGACGTACTACTTCGCGGGTCGGGTCGACGACCAGGTCAAGATTCGCGGCTACCGGGTGGAACTCGGGGAGATCGAGGCCGTGCTCGCCTCGCACCCCGGGGTGCGGCACGCGGTCGTGCTCGTCGACTCCGACCGGTTGGTCGGGTACGTCGAATCGGACGCGGTCACCGAGGCTGAGCTGCGGGCCTGGCTGGGCTCGCGGGTGCCGGAATACATGGTGCCGTGGCGGATCGCGGTGTTGCCGGCGATTCCGGTCGCGGCCAGTGGCAAGGCAGACCGGGCAGCCCTGCCACCGATCACGGTCGGCCGCGATCCGGACGCCTCGTACGTCGCCCCACGAGACGAGACCGAACAGCAGGTCGCCGACGTCATCGCCGAGGTGCTCGGGATCGCAGAGGTCAGTGTGGACGACCGGTTCGCCGACCTCGGCGGTCACTCGCTCGCAGCCGCACGGGTGGTGAACGAACTCGGCCGCCGGCGCGGCACCGCCGTACCGCTGGCAGAGTTCCTGAGCCACCCGACGGTGGAGGGACTGGCCCGGGCACTCGCCACACTTGAGCCGGAACCGTCGCTGCGCCGGCGGCCGGGCCTTGAGCACTACCCGCTCACCGCCACGCAGCGCGAACTCTGGTTCCTTCGGCAGCTTGACCCGGCGAGCCCGGTCACCACACTCGCCATAGCCATCGCCGTGCACGGCCCGGTAACGGCCTCGGTGCTGAACCACGCGCTGACCGCGATCGTACGGCGGCATGAGGTGCTGCGCAGCGTCGTGGTGGACGACGGGGAGCCGCACTCGGTGGTCCGTCCGCCAGCGCCGGTGCCGGTGGACGAGGTCGACCTGCGCGGTCTGCCTCCGCTCGAACAGCAGGAACAGCTGACCGAGGTTCGCCGGGCCGCGGCCGGGTACGCGTTCGACCTGCGTCGGGACGTGCCGCTGATGCGGGCCACCATGGCCCGCCTGGCCGACGAGGTCGCCGAGGTGATCCTGGTCGTCGACCACTTCGCGTTCGACGGCGGCGCCGCCATGCCGTTCCTGCGGGAGTTGGCGACCGAACTTGCCGGCGAGCCGGTGACCGGCCCGCCGGTGCAGGTCGGTGATGTCGCGCTGCACGAGCGGGAGCTTGACGCGATGCCGGGACGACGGGAACGGCTCGACGCGTACTGGCGTGCGGAGCTGGCCGGGGCTGTCATCCCCGACGACCTTCCCGGCCGCGCCGAGCCACCAGGTCACGAGAGTGTCCGGCTGACGATCCCACTGCAACGGGAACTGGTGAACCGGTTGCAGCGATTCGCCACCGCGAGCGGGACCACGCCGTTTGCCGGATACCTCGCCGCGCTGGGACTCGTGGTCGGCGGCCTGACCGGTCGCGCCGACGTGGTGCTGGGGGCGGCGGCCGTACGCCGTCACCGAGCCGGCACGGAAGCGCTCCTCGGCCCGTTGGTCGATGTGCTGCCGCTACGGCTGCGCATGGCGGGAGGGCTGACCTTTCGCGGCTTGGTGCGCCAGTGCGCCGCCACGATCTCGGCCGGGCTCGCCCACCAGGAACTGCCTGCTTCCAGCCTCCTCGGAAACCTGCCCACCCATCGCTTCACCGGAGCCTCGCGGACGCCGGTGGCCCTGAGCATGCTGCCGATCGAAGAGCCCGCGACGGTCACCGTCGGGCGGATCGGACTGGACCTGGTCACCGAACTCGGCTCGGGCGCCGCTCCGACCGAACTCACCGTATACGTGGCACGAACAGCCACCGAGGTGGAACTTCAGGTCGAATACTCCGTACGGCGCTTCGACCGGCCGGACATGGAGGTCTTCGCGGACCGCATCATCAGAATCCTGCACACCGGGCTGGCCGATCCTGAGCGCCCGCTCTCCGACTTCGGCCTGGTAACCGCGCAGGAGCACGCGGCCCTGCTTGCCCTCGCCGACGGGCCGGCGCTGCCCGAGGCGAGGCCGGCGACGCTGGTGGAGGCGATCCTGTCTCAGGCCGCACTCCGACCGGACGCGGTCGCGGTGAGCAGTCCTGGAGGCGATCTCACCTACGCGGAACTGGAGGCTTGGTCCCGCCGGGTGGCGGTCGGTCTGGTGGCGGTCGGTGTGCGTCCCGGCGACATCGTCGGGGTGAGCCTGCCTCGTGACCACCTGCTCCCGGCCGCGCTGCTCGCTGTCTGGCGGGCCGGGGCGACCTACCTGCCTCTGGACCCCGAACACCCGGCGGAGCGGCTTGCCTGGATGGCCGCAGACGGCGGTGCGGGTGTGGTGCTGACCCGAGGACCGGCTCCGGCCGGGTTGCCCGGCCTCGACGTGGACGAGTTGGCCACGGACCAGGGTGCCCGCGTGCTGCCCGCACCGGACCCCGAAGGTCTCGCGTACATCACCTACACCTCCGGTTCGACCGGCCAACCCAGAGGAGTGGAAACCACCCACACCAACATCGCCTCGTTCGTCGCCGGGTTCTCCGCGACCCAGGGCCTCACCGCCAAGGACTCCGTGGCGGTCGTCGCGCCCCTCTCCTTCGACATGTCCGCCCAGGAGATCTGGCCCACCCTGTCCGTCGGCGGCCGGTGTGTCGTCGTCGACCGGGCCTGCGCGAGGGACGGTTACGCACTGGCCGAGCGGATCAGCGACAGTGGCGTGACCGTGGTCATCTTGACTCCGTCGTCGCTGCGCATGCTGCTCGCCGCAGGGTGGGGCGGGGATCCCGCGCTGCGCGTGTTCTGCGGTGGTGAGGTGATGGACGCCTGGCTGGCCGGGCAGTTGCTCGATCGGGTCGGCGAACTCTGGAACGAGTACGGGCCAACAGAGGCGACTGTCATCTCGACCCTGCACCCGGTTCTGGCCGGTGCGGCCAACCCGATTCCGATCGGCCGACCGGTGGCGGGAGCACGCTGCTACGTGATGGATCCCCTCGGCCGGGCGGTGCCGCCGGGCGTGGTCGGGGAGTTGTGGATCGGCGGGACCGGAGTGGCGCGCGGCTACCGGGGTCTGCCCGGGGCCTCGTTCGTCACCGATCCGTACCGGAGCGACGCGCGCTGCTACCGCAGCGGCGACCTCGTCCGATGGCGCGCCGACGGGACTCTCGAATTCCACGGCCGGGTCGACGACCAGGTCAAGGTGCGCGGACAGCGGATCGAACCGGGTGAGGTCGCGGCACAGCTCAAGGCCGACCCCGACGTCTCCGACGCGGTCGTCGTGGTGGCGCGCTCGGACGTGGACGCCGACCTGGTGGGCTACCTCGTCCCCGAGCACGTCGATCCGGCCGCCGTCCAGGCCCGCCTGCGGACACGGCTTCCCGAGCACATGGTGCCCAGGCGGTGGGTGACGCTGCCGGCGCTGCCGCTCCTGGCCAGCGGGAAGGTGGACCGTGCGGCGCTGCCGCAGCCCTCGACCACCGGCGGGTCTCGCGTATCGCCCAACGGAGACGCCGAGAAACTTGTCGCGACCGTCTGGGCGGAAGTACTCGACCGGCCCCAGGTCTGGGCAGACGACGATTTCTTCGCCCTCGGTGGCCAATCCCTCGCCGCCACCCGGGTCGTCGGCCGACTGCGGGACGCGCTGGGTGTCGCGATCCCGGTGCAGGCGCTGTTCGACCGACCGATACTTGCCGACTTCGCGGCCACGATCGAGCAGATGGTTCTCGAAGAGCTGCGTGAACGATCCCAAGGAACTGGAAGATGAGCAACACGGCACCGAGCGGCTCGTTTCCGGAGCCGGACTGGTCAGACGCCCTGCGCGACCAGCTCAAGTCGCGGTTCGCAGCCGCCCACGAGACCGTGGCCCGGGCAACCGCCTGGCCTACGGCGACCACTTCGACGGGCCCGGTCTCGCTGTCGGCCGTGCAGCGCAGGCTGTGGTTCCTCGCTCAGCTTGAGCCGGAGAACCCGGCGTACCACGTGCCCTCGGTGTTCCGGCTCAGCGGTCAGTTGAACGAGGCGGCCCTGCTCGGCGCACTCCGAGACCTGGCAGAGCGGCATCTGGTGCTGCGCGGCGTCATCGACGCGGACGGACCCGAGCCGGTGGTGCGTACCCGTCCAGCCGCAGACGTACCGGTAGTGGCCTTGGACGTCAGCGAGGAGGATTTGGACGCGGCGCTGGCCGAGGAGACCGGGCGTCCGTTCCGGCTGACCGCCGAACCACCGATGCGGGCGGTGCTGTTCCGGCTGCCCGACTTCTGGGTGCTCGCCCTGACCGTGCACCACATCGCCATCGACGGCTGGTCGCAGCGGATCGTGCTGTCAGAGCTGAAGGCTCTCTACACCGCCCGGTGTGGTGACGGCGAGCCGTTGCCACCGGCGCCGCAGTACGCGGACGTGGTCGGTGACGAGGCGGAGGACCCGGCCGGGCTCGACTGGTGGACCGGGCACCTGGCCGGTCTGCCTCCCGTACTCGACCTGCCCTCCGACCGGCCACGGACGTTGGCGTCCGCCTGGCCGGGCGGCGCCACCGCGTTCGCGGTGCCGTCCGCGACAACGGCCCGGCTACGCACGGTGGCGGCGGAACTGGGCGTGTCCCCGTTCATGGTGCTCATGGCCGCCTGGCAGGCCCTGCTCGGCCGGCTCGCGGGCACCGACGACGTCGCGGTCGGCGTACCGCACGCGGGCCGGCACACCGCGGCAAGCGAGGCGGCGGTCGGCTGCTTCCTGGACACGATCGTGCTCCGCACCGACCTCACCGGAGAGCCGTCCGGACGTGACCTGGTCTCCCGGGTCCGGGCCGGTGCGCTGGACGCGTTCTCCCACGCCCGGACACCGTTCGAACGCATCGTGCAACGGCTGCACCCCGAGCGGACCCTGTCGGCCACACCGGTCTTCCAGGTTCTGCTCAACGTGTACGACGAGACGAACGCGCCCGCCCTGCCCGGCGTACGCGCCGAGTGGCTGCACGTGCCGCCGCAGGCGGCCAAGTTCGACCTGAACATGGAACTGGCCGACGGCGGACCCGACTCCGGGTTCTCCGGTGGGCTGATCTACCGACGCGACCTGTTCGACCCACGGACCGCCGAGAACCTGGTCCGGTGGTTCCTCACGCTGCTGGCGGGGATGGTCGCTGATCCGGAACGGCCGGTTGGCGAGATCCCGCTGGAACCCGTGGCCGGTCCCGCCCTCGCCGGACCCCGCACAGAACCCGCCGTGGTGCCCGTCCACACGCTGATGGAGCGGTGGGCGGACGAGCGGCCGGACACGACGGCAGTGGTGGGCGCCGACGGCCGGCTCACCTACCGCGAGTGGGAGTTGCGGGCCAACCGGCTGGCGCACCGGCTCATCGCGCTCGGCGTGCGCCCGGACCAGCCGGTCGGCATTCTGCTCGACCCCGGTTGCGACTTCGCCACCGCGGTGTTCGGCATCCTCAAGGCTGGCGGCGCGTACCTGCCGATGGACACCACCTATCCCGCCTCCCGCGTCCGGGACATGCTCCGCGCCTCCGGCGCGCGGCTGGTGGTGACGGCGGGCGAGCCGGCGGAGCGGGTACGAGGGCTCGCGGACGTGGTCGAACCGGTAACCGCCCACGGTGCCGGCCCCGAATCGCGGCCAACCGTGTCGGTCGCCCCGGACAACCTGGCCCACGTCATCTTCACCTCCGGCTCGACCGGGGCGCCGAAGGGCGTGGCGGTCCAGCACGGCAACCTGGCCCACTGCGTCACCGGTCTGGTCGCCCGGATGCCCCAGGCCGCGGGCGGGTCGTTCGCGATGGTCTCCACCGTCGCGGCGGACCTGGGCCTCGCCTGCCTCTACGGCGCCTGGCTCACCGGCGGCACCCTGCACCTGATGGACCGGGAAACCGCGACCGACCCGCAGGCATACGCCCGGTACCTCGCGCGGCACCAGGTGGACGTGGTCAAACTGGTGCCGAGCCACCTCACGATGCTCGCCGACCATGGCGACCTGGCCGCCGTCCTGCCCGGCAAACTGCTGATCCTCGGCGGGGAAGGCTGCCCGTGGTCCCTGGTGGAGCAGGTCCGGCGGCTACGACCGGACCTCGCCGTGCACACCCACTACGGACCCACCGAGGCCACGATGATGTCGCTGATCTGCGACGTGGACGAGGTCCCCGAGGGGGCACGCACCAGGCTCGTGCCGCTGGGCCGCCCGCTGCCCAATGTGACCGGCCTGGTGGTGGACCGCTCGGGACGGCCGCAGCCGACCGGTGTCCCCGGCGAGCTGCTGCTCGGCGGGCCGGGCGTGGCCCGCGGCTATGTGGGACGGCCGGATCTGACCACCGAACGGTTCGTCGACGATCCCGAGGGCGGACGCTGGTACCGCACCGGTGATCTGGTACGGCTGCGCGACGGCGACGTGGTGGAGTTCCTCGGCCGGACCGACGACCAGGTCAAGGTGCGCGGCTACCGGGTCGAACTCGGCGAGGTGACCGCCGCGCTGCGGGCGCTGCCGGAGGTGGCCGACGCTGTCGTGCTACCCGAGGGCGAGGCGCACCGGCGACGGCTGGCCTGCTGGGTCGTGCCCGCCCCCGGCCACGCGCCGCAACCGGACGCGATCCGTGCCCGGTTGCGGGAGTCGCTGGCCGACTACCTGGTGCCGGCCGACATCGTCGTGCTGGACCGCATCCCGCTCACCGCCAACGGCAAGCCTGACCGGGCCGCCCTGCGGGAGGCACCGAAGCCCGCCGAGCCCGAGCGTGCCAAGGTCGCGCCGAACACCCCCGCCGAAAAAGCGGTGGCCCAGGCGTGGGCGGCCGTCCTCGGTGCACCCCGGATCGGCGCGGACGACGATTTCTTCGCCCTCGGTGGTCATTCCTTCGCCGCCACCCGGCTGGTGGGCATGCTGGCCGAGGCGACCGGTTGCAGGCTGCCGGTGCGGGTGGTCTTCGAACGACCGGTGCTGCGGGAACTCGCCGCCGAACTGGCGCGACGGATGGCGGACGTGGACACCCCGGCGCCGGTCATCCAGCGCCGCGATCCGGGTTCCCCGGCCCAGTTGTCGTCGGCGCAGGAACGGCTGTGGTTTCTGTGGCGGCTGCGTCCCGACAGCGACGCGTACAACACCGTCCTGGCGCTGCGGTTGACCGGACCGCTCGACGCGGACGCCCTCTGCGCGGCGGTACGGGATCTCGCCGCCCGCCACGAGGTGCTGCGCACCGTCGTAGCCGAGAGCGACGCTGGCCCACGGGCTGTGGCGATTTCCCCCGATGCCGTCCCGGCAACCGTGGTGGAGGTCGACGCGAGCGGTGTCACCGCCGCGCTGCGGGCCGAGACAACCCGGTCGTTCGCGCTGGACCGGGAGCCCCCCTTCCGGGCGTCCGTGCTGCGAATCTCCGCGACCGAACACCTGCTCGTGCTCACGGCGCATCACATCGCCGTGGACGCCTGGTCCGCCACGACGATCCTCGACGACCTCGGCACCCTGTACGGGGCGCGCCGGGGCACCGGTCCCGCACCGGAGCCGCTCGACATCCAGTACGTCGACGTGACCGAGTGGCAGCGGTCCCGGCACGGCCTCCCGGGCACGGACGAGCACCTGGACTGGTGGTCGGCCCAACTCCACGACCTGTCCCCACTCACGCTGCCCCAGGACCGGCAACGCGGACCGGCCACCGGCTGGGCGGGCGCGGCCGAACCGGTGGTGCTGCCGCCGGGCCTGACCGCGCGCCTGCGTGGCGTCGCGGCGAAACTCGACTGCACCCCGTTCATGGTGCTGCTCACCACATGGCAGGCGCTGCTGGCCCGACTCGCTGACGTGGAGGACGTGCCGGTCGGCGTACCCGTGTCGGGTCGTTCGTTGCCCGGCACCGAGCGCATGGTCGGTTGCTTCGCGAACACCCTCGTGTTGCGGGGCGACCTGTCCGGCGATCCCACGGTGCGGGAGGCGCTGCTGCGTACCCGTACCCGGGTGCTGGCGGCGCTCGACCACGCCGAGACGCCCTTCGAGGAGGTCGTCGACCGGCTGCGGCCGGACCGAGACCCGGATTCCACACCGCTGTTCCAGGCGATGCTCAACGTCCTCGACCTGCCGCCTGCCGCCGACCGGTTCGCCGACCTGATCGCCACGCGGGTCGACTCGCCCCGCACCAACGCGCAGGTCGACCTGCTGCTCACCCTGGTCGACGACGGCACCGGCTTCGCTGGCAGCCTGACCTACCGGGCCGGCCTGTTCGATGCGACGACGGTGCGCCGCTGGGCGCGTTGGTTCGTCGGACTGCTCGACGCCGCGCTCCGTGAGCCGGACCAGCCGGTACTCGGGCTCGACCCGCCGCTCAGTGCCGGGGAACGCGCGGAACAACGCTCGGCCGCGACCGGTGCACCGCTCCCGCAGCACCAGCCGGTCACCGTCGTCGCGGCCGTCCTCGACCAGGCGCGGCGCAGACCCGACGCGGTCGCCGTACTCGCCGCCGACGGCGTCATGAACTACGGCGAGCTGGACAGGTGGTCGAACCGGGTGGGGGCAGCTCTGCTCGCCAGCGGTGTCCGGCCCGGTGACGCGGTCGGAGTGTGCCTCCCGCGCGGCCGTCTGCTGCCGGCCGCGTTGCTCGCCGTGCTCCGTGCCGGCGCGGCATACGTGCCACTGGACCCGGAGTATCCGGCCGAGCGGCTGGCCCGGCTGGCCGTGGACGCGCGGGTGCGTGTGGTGCTCTCCGTCGACACCACCGCCGTGGTGGCGCGGGCCCTGCCGCACGTGACGGCGATCGAGGTGGATTCGTCGGGAGTGGACGAGGTCGGTGTCGCGTCCGGTCACGCCGAGCTGCCGCATCCGGATCCGCAGGCGGTCGCGTACATCCTGTTCACCTCCGGTTCGACCGGACGGCCGAAGGGCGTGGCGGTGACGCACGCGAACCTGGCCGCCTTCGTCGCGGCCATGCGCGCCGAGCCCGGCATGAACCAGGACGACGTGACCCTCGGGGTGGTGCCGTTCACCTTCGACGTGTTCGGCTACGAGCTGTGGGTGACACTGTCCGCGGGTGCCCGGCTGGCGCTCGCGGACCGGGACACCGCCGCCGACGGCCGCGCACTCGCGAACTGGATCGAACGGACCGGCGTGACGGTCGCGACGGCGACCCCGACCACGCTGCGCATCCTGATGGCGGCCGAGCCGCCGCGCCGCCCGGTGCTGCGCGTGATCAGTATCGGCGAGGTTCTCGACCCCACACTGGCCCGGGACCTGTCCCAGCGGATCGGCGAGCTGTGGAATGCCTACGGACCCACCGAAACCACGATCTACTCCACGATGGCGCGGGTGGACGAGCCGGTCGGCGACGGCCCGGTGTCGATCGGACGGCCGATCGCCGGCACTCGGGTGCACGTCATGGACCGGCGGAACCGACCCACACTGCCCGGTGGCGTCGGCGAGCTGTGGATCGCCGGCGCGGGTGTGGCCAACGGTTATCTCGGCCAGGCCGGGCTCACCGCCGACCGGTTCGTCATCGGGCCGGACGGAGAGCGGTGCTACCGCACGGGTGACCTGGTGCGGTGGCGTGGCCGTGCGCTGGAGTATCTGGCGCGGACCGACCACCAGGTAAAGGTGCGCGGGCACCGGATCGAGCCGGGCGAGATCGAGGCCGCGCTGCGCGGCCACTCGGACGTCGCCGACGCCGTTGTCACCGTGCTGGGCCGGGCCGGCGAGCACCACCTGGTGGGCTATGTCGTCGCCCGGAACGACGGGCTGGCGGGGCCGCTGATCGAGGCGTATCTGCGCGACCGGCTGCCGGAGTACATGGTCCCGCGCCGATGGGTCTTCCTCGACGCGGTTCCGGTGACGGCGAACGGGAAGGTGGACCGCGCCGCGTTGCCCGCGCCCGGCGAGCCGGAGCGAACGGTCACCGCACCGAGGACCCTGATGGAGCAACTCGTCGCGAAGGTCTGGAGCGACGTGTTGCACATCCGCGCTGTCGGGCGGGAGGACGATTTCTTCGCCCTGGGCGGGGATTCCCTCGCCGCGACCCGAATGGCGGGCCGGTTGGGCGAAACGCTCGGTGAGGTACCGGTCCGAGCCATTTTCGACCGGTCGGTGCTCGCGGACTTCGCCGGCCATCTCCAGCAGATGATGCTCGACCGCCTCGCGGCCGAACCGGGCGGAGAGCAGCCATGACGGCTCGTCCCTGATCACCGCCCACCTGTGTGCACGCCAATGGAGACTGAACACTTGACCACCCTCGATCCCCAGTCGCGATCCCGCGAACTGCTGGAACAACGACTGGCCGCGGCACTGGCCGAACCGGCCGACATCATTCCCCGCCGAGTCGATCCCTCCGCACCCGTTCCGCTCTCGGACGCACAGTCCAGGCTGTGGTTCCTCGATCAGCTCGGCACCACCGGCCCCGCGTTTCACATCCGCCTCGCGCTCCGGCTGCGCGGCCCGGTGGACGAACCGGCCCTGCTGGGCGCCGTACGCGATCTGGCGCGGCGGCACGAGGTGCTGCGCGCCAGGGTCGAGGAACGGGACGGGGAGTTCGTCTCCGTCGTCGTCTCCGAAGACGAGGTTCCCGTCGTCACCAGGGACGTGGAGCCGCAGCTCTTGGACGCGGAACTCGCCATCGAGTCCCACCAGCCGTTCGACCTGTCGACGAGACCTCCCATGCGTGCGGCGTTGCTCCGCAGCGGCGGTGAGTCGGTGCTCTCCCTGACCTTCCACCATGTGGCCGTCGACGGGTGGTCCCTCGGGCTGATCCGCGCCGAGCTGCCGATCCTGTATCGAGCCCGGCTCGGCCTGGGCGACGCGCCACCGCCCGCCGCGCAGCACACCGACTACGCAGCCTGGTCCGCCACCCACCCCGTCCGGCCGGCGGCCGTGGACTGGTGGGCGGAGCGGCTGGCCGGTCTCGCGCCGCTGCTGAATCTGCCGACCGACCGGCCTCGGCCGGCGGTCGCGGGCCCCGCCGGTGGCGACGTGGCCGTGACGATCCCCGGTCCGCTCGCCGACCAGGTCCGGACCGTCGCCGCACGAACCCGGTGCACCCCGTTCATGGTGCTGCTCGCGGCCTGGCAGGCGTTGCTGTCCCGAATCTGCGGCACCACGGACGTGGCGGTGGGCGTGGTGGAGGCAGGTCGTCGCCGGCCCGGCACCGACGCCATGATCGGCTGTTTCGTGAACACCGTGGTCGTGCGTACCGACCTGTCGGGCGACCCGACAGGCACGGAACTGCTCGCGCGGATCCGGGAGGTGGCGCTGGACGCGTTCGCCCACGCCGACGTGCCGTTCGAGCAGGTGGTGGCACGGCTGCGGCCCGACCGGAGCGCCACCTCGACCCCGATCGTCCAGACGCTGTTCAACTTCCTCAGCCGGGACGAGGAAGCCCCGGGTTTCCCCGGGCTCGACGTGACCGCGCTGATCCGGCCGGCCCCGGCGGCCAAGTCGGATCTCCACCTCACCCTCTCGGACGGACCGGCGGGTTTTGTCGGCAGTCTCAACTACCGCAGCGATCTCTTCGACGAGGAGACCGTGCGTGACATCGCCTCGTGGTATCTGAACCTGTTGACCGGAATGCTCGGCGACTCCCACCAGCCGGTGGGTGCGGTGGCCCTGGCGCCCACCACCGGTTCGGTGCTTCGCGGAGAGGTTCGTCAGCGTACGGCCCGCACCATCCACCCGCTGGTCGAGCAGTGGGCGGATCGTACGCCGGACGCGCTTGCCGTCGTGGCGCCCGACGGCCGGCTCACCTACGCCGAGTTGGACCACATGGCCAACCGCATCGCCCACACCCTGCTCGCTGCCGGCGTCCGCGCCGACGAGCCCGTCGGCGTCCTGCTCGAACACGGGGTCGCGCTCCCCGCCACCCTGCTCGGCGTCCTCAAGGCCGGTGCCGGATACCTTCCTCTGGACGCCATGCACCCGGCGAGCCGGATCGCCGCGATTCTGGACACCGCCGGCGTCCGCACGGTGGTGACGGTGCGTCCACTCGCCGGCATGGTCGCGGGAAACAGCCGGCGCGTCGTCGTCCTGGACGACCCGGCCGCGCTCGACGGCAGTCCCGCGCACCGGCCCAACGTGCCCGTACACCCCCACCACCTGCTGCACGTCATCTTCACTTCGGGATCCACCGGCACTCCCAAGGGTGTCGCCGTCGAGCACGGCAGCGCGAGCGACTATCTGGACGGCGTCCTGGAACACCTGGGCGGCGAGGTTCGCGGCGCCACCTTCGCCGTGATGTCGACGATCGCGGCCGACTTCGCGCACACCTGCCTGCACGTGGGGCTCACCACCGGCGGCACCGTCCACTTCGTGGCCCGTGAGATCGCGATGGATCCGGTGGCCCTGGGCGGCTACCTCGCCGAGAATCCGATCGACGTCATCAAGCTCGTTCCGAGCCACTTCGAACTGCTCGCCTCCCATGGTGATCTGGGCGCGGTGCTTCCCCGGCAACTGCTGCTGTTCGCGGGCGAGGCCCTGCCCTGGTCGATCGTCGAGCGGGCCCGGGCCGCCAGGCCCGGACTACGGGTGCAGAACCACTACGGGCACACCGAATCCACCATGGTTCGCACGGTCTGCGACGTGGACGACGTACCGGAGAACCTGCGTACGGGCATCGTTCCCCTGGGGCGCCCGCTGGCCAACACCTTCGGTTTCCTGGTCGACCGGGAGGGCCGTCGCGTGCCGCCCGGTGTCCCGGGTGAACTACTCGTGGGTGGACCCGGGGTGGCGCGTGGCTACGTCGGCGCGCCAGCGCTCACCGCGCAACGGTTCGTCACGGTCGACGGGCAGCGCGTGTACCGCTCCGGCGACCTGCTGCGGGTGCGCTGGGACGGCTGGGTGGAATTCCGTGGGCGGGTCGACGACCAGGTCAAGGTGCGGGGCTACCGGGTGGAGCCCGGCGACGTCGCGGAAGCGCTGCGGCAGTTGCCAGGCATTGCCGAGGCCGTTGTCCTGCCCTTCGGCGACGGGCAGCGCCAGGAGATCGCGGCTTGGGTGGTGCCGGTCGCCGGAGCCCGGCTGGAGGTTCGGCAGATCCGCACCGGGCTGCGGGAGAAGCTGCCGGAGTACCTGGTGCCGGCCTCGCTCATGGTCCTCGACCGACTGCCTCTCACACCGAACGGGAAGGTCGACAGATCCGCCCTGCCCCGGCCCGAAGCCGGCGGCGAGGAGCGGGTGCTGCCACGTACGCCCACCGAACACCGGCTGGCGCGGGTATGGGCAGAGATCCTCGGACTCACCGAGGTCGGCATCGACGACGACTTCTTCGCGCTCGGCGGGGACTCGTTCGCGGCGGTACGGGCCGTCCGTGCCTGCGATCCCCAACTGCGGGTCATCGACCTGTTCACCCGGCCCACCGTCCGCGAACTGGCGGCGCACCTCGACGCGTCCGGCACCGATGGCACCCGGCTGCTGCACCGGCTCAGTGGCTCGACCGGAACCACAGCGTCGGTGATCTGCTTCCCCTACGGGGGTGGGTCGGCGGCCGTCTACCAACCACTGGCCGCAGCGTTGCCGGACAACCTCGCGGTGCTCGCCGTCGAGCTGCCGGGGCATGACCCGGCCCGGCCGGACGAGGAGTTCCTGTCGCTCGACGCGCTGGTCCAGCGGGTTGCCCACGAGATCGACGAGACCGTGACCGGGCCGATCGTCGTCTACGGGCACTCTGTGGGAGCCACGGCGGCGGTCGCGTTGGCCCGCAGGCTGGAGGCCGGCGGACGCAGCGTGCTCGGGGTGGTCGTGGCCGGCAACTTCCCCGCCACTCACCTGCCGGGACGTGTCGCCGCCTGGGTCAACCGCGTGCTGCCCCTGGAACGTATGGCATCCAACCGTCACTACCGAGACATCCTGCGCACCACGGGCGGGCTGCTGGACGACATGAACGAGGCGGCCACCGAGACCGCGTTGCGGGCCATGCGCCACGACGCCGCCGAGGCACGGGAGTGGTTCGGCCGGGAACTTGCCGCGTCACCCGCCCGCTTGGCGGCACCGATCCTGTGTGTGGTGGGCGAAGCGGACCACGCCACCGAGCTGTACCAGGAGCGGTACCGGGAATGGGGTGCGTTCGCCGACCAGGTCGGGCTCGCCACGATCCCCCGCGCGGGCCACTATTTCGTACGGCACCAGGCCGTCGCGCTCGCCTCCATCCTCAAGGAGCAGGTGACGGAGTGGGCCGCGGGACGGATGCCGGGGCCAGTTGAGAGGGTTGCCGTTCGTCCCGCCGGTCTGCGCGCGTTCTACACCGTGGCGGGCGGGCAGTTCATGTCCATGCTCGGCTACACGCTGGGCATGTTCGCCCTCGGCGTGTGGGCATACCAGCGCAGCGGCCGGGTCTTCGACCTCGGGCTCGTGACGATGCTCGCCACGCTGCCTGCGGTGCTGGTGACACCGCTCGGCGGCACACTCGCCGACCGGGTCGACCGCCGCCGCATCATGTTGGTCGCGGACACGGCCAGCGGAGTGGCGATGGCCGTACTCGCCCTGCTGCTGGCGACCGGTCGGCTGACGCTGGTCTCCGTGTGTGTCATCGTGGCCGCCACCTCGATCGCGTCGGCGTTCCACCGTCCGGCATACCTGGCCGCCACCGCCCAACTGGTGCCCAAGCCCTACCTGCCGCAGGCCAACGCGTTGGTCGGGCTCGCCACGGGATTCGGTACGGCGGTCGGGCCGCTGCTCGGCGGCACGCTCATCGCGTTCGCGGACGTGTCCGGAGTGGTCTACGTCGGCGTGGGCCTCTTCGCGGTCGGCGTCGGGTCGTTGCTCGCCGTCCGCTTCCCCGATCAGTTGTTCCCCCGGCAGCGCGAATCGTTCGGCAAGGCGCTCACCGGCGGGTTCCACTTCATCATCCGACGTAAGCCGCTGCTCCTGATGATCGGTTTCGCCGCGGTTCTGAACCTGTTCGCCGCAGTGATGTTCGTTGCGGTGCAGCCGCTCGTCCTGTCGTTCGCCGGAGTCACGCAACTTGGCTGGGTGACGACTGTCGGCGGGCTGGGTGCCGCAGCGGGCGGTCTCCTGATGCTGCCCTGGGGCGGGACCCGACGCCGGACGACCGGCATGATCGGCGCCGCGCTCGGGGTCGGCGCCGGGACGGTCCTCATGGGCGTGCACGCGTCCGTGGCCGTTGTCGCGCTGGGACTGGCGGTGCGAATGGGCGCGATGGCGGTGCTGAACGCCCACTGGCTGTCGATCATCCAGGTCAAGGTGGGGCAGCAACTGCAAGGCAGGGTGCTGGCCACGAACCTCATGCTCGCGCTCGCCACGCAGCCGATCGGGTTCCTCGCGGCGGGCCCCCTCGCCGATGACGGGCTCACTCCGTTGCTGCATCGCGTGCCCGCGCTGGGTGCGGTGCTGGGTGAGGGTCCCGGTCGCGGCATGGCACTCCTAATGATCATCTGTGGGCTGTGCATCGTCGTCTGGAGCGCGCTCGGTCTGTGCTGGCGCCCCTTGCGCCGGCTGGAGGACGACCTGCCGGATGCGACGCCCGAGCCGGAGATCCTGCCCGAGCTCGACGCTGTCCAGCGGCAGGCGGACCAGCGGTTCGCCGCCGCGCGTCGTGCGGCGTAGGTCCGCGCGGCCATCACGAGAACGAACACACGTCAACCGACAAGCTTCGCTGACGCCGCGCCTGGCGCCGAGCACAGTAGAACTTCGAGAGGTCATCATGATGAACCTTGAACCGGTGGAGGAACTCGTCTCCGCCGGCGACACCCGATACAACTGGACCTATCCGGTCGACGTGCCGTCAGCCGAGCCACGCAGCACGCTACGGACCGTCTGGTACGTGGGACTTCCGCTCACCTCCGCGCATCGCGGCAGCCACTCCGGTGGCGGTGCGCTCATCGACGGCGCGGGGGACCAAGCGCGTTACGCGAACGAGGGAACGGTCTACCCGCACGCCTCACTGGTCGAGATGATCACGTACCAGAGTGAGTGCTTTCCCGAGCTGGACTGGCGGTACCTGGACCTGAGCCACCTGGACTGGCACGAGGTACGGGCGCGGATCCAGTCGGATCCGCCGGACGTCGCGGCGTTCACGGTCTACTCCTCCACCGCGATGTGGGCCTACATCGTCGCCGCCGAAATCAAGCGGGTGAACCCGGCCGCCGTAGTGGTTTTCGGCAACGACCACGCCGGAATCCTGCATCGTGAGGTCCTCTCGGGAACCTACGGCTCGAAGGTGGTGGACTTCGTCTGTACGGGAAACAACGGGCCGTTCACCATGATGGGCCTGCTGTCGTGGTTGCAAGGGAAGATGGATATCTCCCGCATTCCCTCGTTGGCCTATCGCGGAAACAGTGGGGACATTCGCAACCAGGCGGCTCCCACCTATCCGCTCTCGAACCGGAGGCTTCCCGACTACCGGCTCATCGAGGACGAGCTGGCCAACCACTACGACGACGCGTTCAGGGTCTGGTACGCGTCGCACTACGACCTGAAACGTATGGTCACGCTGCCGCTCGACGGTGGCTGCAACTGGGGGCGACGTCCCACCCGCCGGTGTCTGCACTGCTCCATCCAGGGGCTCACCCCGAAGACGACCGACGTCAGCGCGGCCGTCTCGACGCTTGAGGTGGTGGTCGGCGAGTTGAAGTCCAACGTCTACGCCGCCGGCGACTCCACGCTGGGGATGTCTCAAGCACAGTGGGGTGGGAACTCCTCGTTCCTCGACGACCTCGCCGCCGCCTGTGCCGACTCCGAGGTGCTGCGCGGGCAGCGGTTCATGCTCGCCTACGGCCTGGTCTACGAGTTCCTGCAGTCGGCGGAGCTCTGCAAGGGTTTCGTGAAGACGTGGAATGTTGGAATCGAGTCCTTCGACCCGAAACTGTTGAAGGGCAACTCGAAGGGCATCAACAAGGGCCCGGACCGGGTCATCGAGGCTCTGGACCTGGCGAAGAGCCTTGACTACAAGATGTACCTGTCAGGCATTCTCGGCCTGCCGGGAACCACGCTGGGTCAGCTCAAGCAGGAAGTCGACAACTGGCTCTCGATCGCGGAAGCCTACGCCGGATCGGTCACGACCATATCGGTGGCGGCACCAGCCATCATTCCCGGTTCCCGGATGTACCGGGACGCGTTGAAGCAACACGCTGAAGTCCGGGAATGGCACGGTGAACTGCTGCCCATCAGAAAGCTCTCCGAGCTCTACATCCGAGAGAACACCGAGGTGCAGCTCGCCGATGTGGAAGCGGCGCTCGCCGATCTCGGGCGCGGTGTCATCGCACTGGACAACGCCGGCGCGAACATCAAGTTCGGCGGTTACATGCTGGGCGGAGTCGACCACGAGGAGACCCACGAACACCACCTGCTGGACGAGATCTTCGCCGATCTGCGCTGACAGTTCCGACCACACTCGCCAGTGCGGGCGGCGGACGTGGAGGCCGGTGCGACGCCCTCGGCGGTGCTCCGGACCCGCCGACGACGTCAGGGCCCGGGCAAACCGCAGGCGGTCAGGGGTCACGCCGGCCGGCGTAACCCCTGACCGTGGCCGATGGGAGAGCGGGTACCAACGCCCGTGCTGGGGCCGGCGCCCAGGTGCGGGCACCGGCCTCCCGCGGATGTCACCTGAGACCGAAGGCCCGGGTGACGGTCTGGGTGACGCCGCCGCCGTTGCGCTGCGTGGCGGTGACCCGAATGGACACATAGTCGGCCCGGTGCGGTGCGCTCAGCGACGCCTGCCAGGTGCCCTTCTTGTCCTTCAGGTCCTGCCGCTGCCAGGTGGCCCCGTCATCGTAGGAGACATCGAGCCTCAGCGAGGAGACCGCATCCTGGGCGGAGGTGCTGCCGAGCACCACCGGCGTGACGGAGAAGTCCGTCCTGTGCTTCGCCCTGCCCTCGGCGTCCAGATCCGTTCCGTAGTCCAACTGGACCAGCGGCACTGCCTGCACGCCCTCGGCGGCACCGGAGACGAAGCGCCACTCGGTGTGGGTGGTGGTGGAGTAGGGGCTGAACCCGGCATCCCCCTTCGTCTCCACGACCAACCGGTACGGCAGCTTCTGCGGTGCCAGGTCACCGACGTTGAGTTCGGGCCAGCCCTCGATCTGGACCAGTTGCTTGTCGCCCTGGTAGAACGAGATCCTCTGCGGCATCCCGGACCCACCGCTGTGCGCGGACCCCGCGTCGCCGAATCCCTGGACGTTGGCGCTGAGCCCGTACTCGCCGCGGAACGGAAGATCGGTGCTGATCAGGCGTGGCCGTGTGATGGGCCCGAACCAGCGGTCCTTCTGCACGCTGCCCGGCCGGTAGGTCACCTGGTCGGTCTTCGACTGCGTCCAGCCGTCGACGCTGGCGTACTGCTGCCAGGTGATGCCGTTTCCGGCGGAGACCCAGTCCGTTCGCTGCCCCGGGACGGCCGGGGTCCACGGGAACGGGCTGGCCGAGTACCACTCGTACGGCGGATAGTCCACCCGTCGCTCGGCGACCTGCTTGCCAGGAGGCGGGGCGAAGTCGAGGTCGATCCGGGCGAGGCTGCGAGGGTCCGTCTTGGCGGAGGGGTCCTGAGGCACCCCGCCGAGGTGGTAGTCGACCAGGTCGTACAGGTACTTCGGCACGGGGTGGGCCTCAACTGTCAGCCGTACCCTCTTCTTGCCTGCCGCGGTGACTTTCTTGATCAGCGCTTCACCCTCGTCCATGGTCAACGAGGCCACCGGAAGCGGTCCGGTTGCCACGGCGTCAGAGTTGCCGTACCAGTCGCTCTTCCGACCGTCGCCCTCGTTGACCACCAGGAGTATCGCCGCACCTGCGGTCTGCGCCGCCGTCGCCTGATCCGTGGGAGCCACGGCGTCGCCGCCGCGTACGACCACGGCCTTGCCACGGGCGGAGAGGCCGGCGTAGTCGGCCGGCGCGCCGGTGCCGGCGAACACGGCCTCCAGGCGCGAGGTGCCGTCCGGCAGCGGCCGGGAACCGGGCTGTACGAGGGCGTCGACGAGGGGGCGGCCCTCGTGGGTGATCTCCAGCGGCGTCTGCTGGGCGCGGATCCTGGTGGTGAAGACGAAGCTGCCCTTCTTCACCTTGTGCCGGGTCGGCAGGGCCCACAGGCTGTCGTACGTGGCGCCCGGCCAGATCGTCTCACGCAGGGCGGTCCAGTCGTCGGGCGTGGGCTCGCTCTCCGTGAAGGAGCGGTAGACGTCGATCCGGCTGTCGACGACACTGGTCGGCTGGGCTGTCGCCACCTTCACCTCGCGTGCCTGCGACGCGTCGAGTTCCACGCTGGCGTCGGTCGTCAGGTCGACTTCGGGAGCGGTCAGCACCGCGAGACCGAGCGAGTGCGGTCCGTGTAGACCCTCCACGTCCGCGAGGGAGTGGACCGTGTAGGAGCCAGGAGCCCAGCGGCTGGTGAGCGTCCCGTCCGGGACCCACATGAGGGTGGAGCCTCCGGTGGCGCTCGTGATCGCGACCTCACCACTCATGGGCCGACCGTCGCGGTCCTTCAGGTGGATGGTGAGGTCGTACTTCTTCGACTCGACGGAGACCCCTACGGCCGTGTGCACCTCACCGGTTGCATAGCCGGCCTTGACCTGGGCGGCGTACTGGCCCGACGCGAGCCCCTTCGGGTCCACCACGACCTCGACCGTCGAGGTTCCGCGCGCCGGCACGGTGACGTGATCGGCGGCGACGGTGAACACCTGTGCGGGGGAGGCGCCGCGGTCGACGGAGAGATCCAACGTGACCGGACGGTTGGTGGTGTTGGTGTAGGTGATCCTCCGCTTGATCGGCTTCCGTTGCGTACCGGGCGACCAGCGGACGAGTCCCGCGTCCACCGAGCCGGTCGCGGTGACCTGGTCCTGGTGGTAACCGGCGGCCACGTTCAGCCGACCAGCCCCGGCCTGGTACGGGCTGTAGTCGGGAGTCCGCACGCTGGTGCTCATCAGAGCGTCCTTGATCTGTTGCCCGCTCCACTCCGGGTGCTTCTGGGCCAGCAGCACGGCCGCTCCGGCGACGTGGGGCGCAGCCATGGAGGTGCCACTGTCCACCCGGTAGTAGCCCTCACCCCAGTTCATGTACTGCGAACGCGCCGCCAGCACGTCCACGCCGGGAGCGGTGATGTCGGGCTTGAGCGCGCCGTCGTTCATCCGAGGCCCGACACTCGAAAATTCGGCAAGGCGGTCGGACGAGTCCACCGCACCCACCGTGAGCGCCGCGTCGGCGGTCCCGGGCGCGTTGAGGCTGTAGGGACCGGGTCCGTTGTTGCCCGCCGCGATGACGAAGAGCGCGCCCGTTTCGAGGCTCAGCTGGTTCACGGCCTGGCTGACCGGATCGTCCTGGGTGTGCCAACCGTTGAAGCCCAGGCTCATGCTGATCACCTTGGCGTGCTCGGTCAGCGCAGCCCACTCCATGCCCGCGATCAGCCCCGACATCGGCCCACTGCCGTTGTCGTCGAGGACCTTGCCCACCAGCAGATCGGCGCCCGGGGCGACTCCCCGCTCCTTGCCGCCGGAGGCGGCGCCCGTCCCGGCGACGGTGGAAGCGGTGTGGGTGCCGTGTCCGTTCCGGTCGATGACTTCCTCGCCACGGATGAAGCTCCGGGACGCCACGACCCGGTCCACGAGGTCCGGATGGCTGGGGTCCAGGCCGCTGTCCAGGACGGCGACCCTGACCCCGGCTCCCGTACCTCCCGCGGCCCAGGCCGCAGGGGCGCCGATCTGCGCCGTGCTGTCGGCGAGGGTCGCCTTTGCCTTGCCGTCCAGCCACACCTTGTCGACGCCTGCCGTGAAGGAGGGCTCCACGGTGGCATCCGGCGCACCAGCGGTCCGGACCGTCGACGGCTGACCGCTGTGCCGCCAGTCCCCGGTGAGGGCCGACCAGAAGGCGGCTGCCGTCGACCGGCGGGTACGGACCGCCTCACCACCGACAGAGGGAAGGTTCAGCGTGGTTTCCGCACCCGGCAGCAGAGCGCTGGCCTGCCGGGCGGCCGAACCCTTCGGACGAGTGATGATCAGGGGGAGTTCGCTGGTCTGCGCGTCGTCGTAGCCCTGGGCGATCAGTTGGGTGACGTCGAAGAGTTGCTTGTCGAGACGGCCAGCGGTGATGTAAGGCATCGCCTCGTCCGGGTACACGTAGGTGTCCCCGTGCTCGGTGGCGACGCGCACCGAGCCTGCGGCGCCCGGCGGGCGCTCAACCTCCACTGAGGGGGCTCTGCCGTCAGGTCCCGGAGTTACCGTCACCCTGTCGCCGGTGATCAGCGTGACCGTCACAGGTGCACGGTGGGCGCCGTTGACCGCGGCCGGTGGTGTCGGGGGCGGTGGCGCGGGAGCAGCACCGTGGGCCTCGGCTGGGGTCACCAGACCGACGACGAGGGCGACGCCGACCGACGCTGCGAATCTTCGGGTGAGCGATAGCCTCACATTGCCTCCAGAGTTGAAGATTGGCCGAATTCGATCACCCCTGAAGATTCTTGTAAAGATCACTTTGGTTTCACGGCCCGAGCTGGAAGCCCTCCGCGCGACAACCTCGGTCATACCTCCGGGAGGTGGTCGTCGCGCCGCAGGACGGTGCGCGCCGCGTTGACCAGGGCGGCGAGGGCCGGATGCTCCCGCTGGTGCGGAACCCAGGCCAGGGCGGCGGTGGACGTGGGCAGGTCGGTGACGTCGACGTACGCGATGCCGGGGCGTGGGTAGAGACGGCCGGCCGCGGCGGGAAGAAAGGTGATGGCCTGGCCCCGGGCGACGGCCAGCAGCATCGCCTCCAGGTCGGCGACCTGTGGGCCGAAGCGGACCGTGCCGCCGTCGGGTCGGGGGTTGACCGTCCAGTGGTCCCACCACTCGCGGACCTGGGCCGGTAGGTCGACCACCACATGATCGGAGAGCTGGGCCAGGGTGAGTGGTGCCTGCTCGACCAGTGGGTCGTTCGCGGGTAGGCAGACGACGCGGGGCTCCGTCGCCAGGTGCAGACTCCGGAGTACGGGCGGCAGTGGCGGGCGCAGGAACGCGGCGTCGACTTCCCCTCGAATCAGGGCGTCGACCTGTTCGGCGAGGTCGACGGTGCGGATCTCGACGGTGACTCCGGGATGCCGGGCGGAGAGTTCGGCGAGGATGGCGACCGTGTAGGGCATGGCGGCCTCCCCGCCGATGGCCCCGATCCTCACGTGACCCCGCGCCTCCCGGGCGAAGGAGGCGGCCAGCTCTTGGAGGCGGGTCATGGCGGCCAGGAGTTCGCGTGCTTCGGGCACCAGGGCTTGACCCGCCGGGGTGAGTTCGACCCGCCGGGAGGAGCGCTGCAACAGGTCGACGCCGAGTCGGTCCTCCAGAGCGCGGATCTGCTGGCTGAGGGTGGGCTGGGCCAGGAACAGGCGCCGGGCGGCGCGGCCGAAGTGCAACTCCTCGGCCAGCACCAGGAACAGTCGTAGCTGGTGGCTGCTGGGCTCGCGGGGCGGGGGACTGACCCGAGAGGACCGTGGCTGTGCGGCACCGACGCGCGTCATAGAGAACACCCTATTGATCTGCCGCAGAAGGCATACGCCGATCCCCGCACGACGGGTGGCGTCCGGGGCACGATGCAGAGGCGGGGGATGGTTTGCCCGCATGGTCGTGCTCATGTCGCGGCCAGGTCTTGGGGAACGAGGGCTCCTGTGCGACGGGGTGTCGGCCGACGGGGGCGCCGACAGCCTGTCGTGCAGGGAGCGCCCTACGGAACCACCCTCTTGAGACATACCCGTCTAGGTGATGCGCCCTGGGCGGAGTAGCACCCGCAGCCTCGCCGACGTCCGTTGCTCTGCTGTGCGGCAAGCTGGTCAGGGGCGGAACGCGTTGAGCACGATGATCGCGTACTGGCGCCAAACGTCTGGGTCATTCTCCCGTAGCACGATCAGTTGACGGACCACGCCACAGAGGATGACCTGCGCGTCGCGTACGCCCGCGTCGGGCCGTACCTGGCCGGTGCTGGCGGCGTTTTGCAGTAGCAGCCCGATGAGGTCGAGCAACTGTCCGGCCGACGGTAGGCGCGCCTCGAAGAATGCGGTCGCCAGGCCACGGTTGCGGGCCAGTTCGTCGAAGAGAGCCACGACGTATTCGTTCAGGCCACGGTACGCGTCCGGCGCGGCCAGCGCCTGCCGTGCCCGGGCTTCCAGCCGGTCGAAATGTTCGCCGGCAATGGCCGCGACGAGATCCTCCTTGGTCGGATAGCTGCGATAGACGGTGGCGCGTCCGACGCCCGCCCGGGCGGCGATCTGGGGCACTGTCACCCCGAGGCCGTGCTCCGCGAACAACTCCTGAGCCGCGGCGACGACCTGTTCCTGGTTACGGCGGGCGTCGGAGCGCCGGTATGTGCGGGCAGCACTGGAGGATGGCGGCTCTGTCACCGCATCAGCGTCCCACACCACCACTGGTGCTCAGGCCGTCTCGTCGTCGAGCTTGGTCACCGTCTCTTCGCCGTAGACCTCGGTCACCGGCACCTGCAGCACCGTGCTGATCCGACCGAAGGTCCAGTAGTAGCCGACGAAGTGGATGACCTCGACGATCTCGCGGTCGCTGAGGTACTCGCGGGCCTCGGCGAACAGCTCGTCGCTCACCGTCGGCCGCTGCGCGATCTCGGCGGTGAAACGCATGACCAGGCTGTCGTACGCGGAGAGGCTCGGATCGGTGAGCCGGCGCTCCTTGATGAGCCGGAGGGTCTCGTCGCTGATGCCGGCTGTTTGGGCGATCGGCACGTGCTGGGCGGTGGTGAAGCTGGAGCCGGTGTATTCGGCGGTCGTGAGGATGATCAGTTCCCGTGCTCGTTCGGACAGTTCGGTCCTGGTGAAGAGGGTGCGGGCGAACTGGATGTACGCCTTCACCGTGCCGGTCGACTGGGTGAGCATCTTGACCTGCGGGTCGGCCGGCAGTGCGCTGAGGAAGGTGCTGACATCCAGCGGGATGGTCGCCGGGTCAAGCTCAGGCAGCCGTGGCCCTTCCGGGGCAGACTTGTCTCCGATTTCGACCCCTGTCTCGCCGAGCTCGGCGAAACGGCCGTCCGGCGCGAACCGGCCGAACACGACGACCTCCTTCTGGGCGATCGTGCCGTCGTTCATCGTGATCCGGTAGCGGTGCCGCTCCGCGTACTGGTCGCCGTCGACCACCTCGTCGAGCACGGTCACCGTGCCACCGCGGATCTGACCGCGAATGGCAACGACCATCTGACGGAACTCTGCCCAGTCCATCTCCCGGCCCTCGGCCCGGTGGGTGTAGCCGGGGGCGTAGTACCTGTTGAGCGCTGTCTCAAGGTCCTCGGTCGGATCGAGGGCAACGGCGAGAAGAGCGTCGCTGATGCGGACGTGTGCCATGTGACATCTCCTATAAGTGGACTTGCGTGTCCACTAAACCGTAGCGGACTCGCGAGTCCGCTTGCTAGTGTGCTGCCTCACAGTCAATGGTTGGCATCTGCGCGTCACCGGGCCCGGGCTGCCGCCTGTGGCGTGCGCGCCAGGGGCAGAGCTGCCTCTCCCTCGTGCCCCGTTCCGCGAAAGTCCGCCAGCAGGACGTCCAACCCGGCACCCAACCTGGAACGGATATCAACGACGAACCAGCTTCTGGTGCCGCCGGGCGGCCGAAACACTCGCTCGGTCATACAGCGGACATATGTGCTGCCCTGCTCCGTGTCTGAGGTCTGGCTGCGGCTGGATGTCTCCGGTGCGAGGTTTTTGGGCTTGATCAACATGCTCGGGGCCATGATCGGCGGAATGTTGGCGGGGGTGGGGTCGTTATACATCGCGTACGACCGGAGCAGCGCCGAGGCAGTGTTCTTCCCCGCCTCGTGACGCCTGTGGCCTCGTACTTCTTCTTCCTTCGAGCACGGCACCTTTCCCCCTTTGTGTGTGCGTGCTGGGAGAGCCCCCGATTGGAAGGTGAACCATCGTGAAGACGACTTTCACCGCTGTTACCAAGACTTCGTTCGTTCGTAGGACCGCTCTGGGTGTCGCCAGCCTCGCCTTCATCGGTGGCGCTGTCGCCGGCCCAGTGGGCCACGCGTTCGCGGCCCCGGCCGGGCACACTGCCCCGGCGATGACCACCGTCGCGCAGGAGACTGCCGTCAAGCCGACCATGGACAAGCTGGTGCCGCACGGCACGCAGGGTGCGCAGTCGCAGATCAGCCTGTCGAAGGAGCAGACCGACAACGCCAAGGCGATCACTGATACCGCTAAGAAGCTGGGTATGGGTGAGCGTGGTGCGGTGATCGCGGTCGCTACGTCGATGCAGGAGTCGAAGTTGGAGAACCTGGGTCATCTGGGTGACATGAACGACCACGACTCCCTGGGTCTGTTCCAGCAGCGCCCGTCCTCGGGTTGGGGTACCCCGGCCCAGATCACCGATCCGACGTACGCGGCGACGGCGTTCCTGAGCAATCTGAAGCAGGTGGATGGTTGGCAGGATCTGCCGTTGACGGTGGCGGCGCAGAAGGTTCAGGTGTCGGCGTTCCCGGACGCGTACGCGCAGTGGGAGAACCAGGCCGCCCACATCGTCCAGGACGTCTGGACCAAGTAAGACCCAGCACAACGACACCACCAGCACAGCGAACAAGAGCCGGGCCCCGAAAACGGGGCCCGGCTCTTCGCGTACCCGGAAGTTGGGTCCGCCGGACTCGGCTCAGGTCCGGGTCATCACGACCTTCAGCGCGCCGGTGTCGCCGGGTTGGGAGAAGACGTCGTACGCCTGCATGATCTCGTCCAGTGCGAACCGGTGAGTGATCATCGGGGCCAGATCGAACTGCCCGGCCGCCAGCATGCTCAGCAGCCTCGGGGTGGTCCGGGTATCCACGAGCCCTGTGGTGATGGTGACGTTACGACTCCAGAGCTGTTCCAGGTGCAGGGCGGCCGGCCTACCGTGCACTCCGATGTTGGCCACCCGTCCGACGGGGCGTACCAGGGTGGTGCACAGCTCGAACGATTCCGGCGTACCGACTGCCTCCATAACCACGTCGGCGCCGACTCCGCCGCTGGCGGCCCAGACCACCGGGTGCGGGTCGTCACCCGGGGCGACGGTGATGTCCGCGCCAAACTGTCGGGCGGCCCGTAGTCGGCTCTCGGCCTTGTCGATCGCGATGACGTGTGCGGGCGAGTACAGACGTGCGGCGAGTACGGAGGCAAGGCCGATCGGGCCCATGCCGACGATGACGACGGTGTCACCGGGACTGACCTGCCCGTTGAGCACGCCGACCTCGTACGCGGTCGGCATGATGTCGGCGAGCAGGACGGCGGTCTCGTCGGTGACGTTCTCCGGCAGCGGGTACGTGGACAGGTCCGCGAACGGGATCCGGGCGTACTCCGCCTGCACGCCGTCGATCAGGTGGCCCAGCACCCAGCCGCCTCCGCTGGTGCACTGGCCGTAGCTGCCCGACCGGCAGAAGCGGCAGCGCCCGCAGGCGGAGATGCAGGAGGCGAGAACCCGGTCACCGGGACGTACCGTCATGACGGCGGCACCGGTCTCCACCACGGTGCCGACAGCTTCGTGGCCGAGAATCCGCCCAGGTTGCACCTCCGGTACGTCACCACCGAGGATGTGCAGGTCGGTGCCACAGATGGTGACGGTGTCGACGCGGATGACCACGTCGGTCGGGTCGACCACGTGCGGATCGGGCGCCTCTGCCCAGTGACGCTGTCCGGACCCGCCGTAGACGAGCGCTTTCATGAGGTCTCTCCCGCCCCTGGTTGAGTCGGCGCCCCTGTCATGAACGCTGCTCGGCCGCCGGAAGTCATCCGCCCAGATCGTCTCAATGGTGAAATCCCGACCGTGCGGGAACGCCGAAACTCACCGGCGGTCGTGCCGGGCGCGAAGATCCTTCGGGTGATCGTGGCCGGGGGCGCCGAAAACGCCGGTTCCGCTGGCCCCGGATAGCATCAGCGGATGGACCCGTCGCACCTTGCCCCCGACGACCGGCGCGACGGTCCGTCGTTGGGCCTGAGTCCGTTGTCGCGGGTGCGTCTCGACGAGTTGTTGCAGGAGATGCTCGACCGGGTCGGTGAGGTCGTCACGAGTCGCGAGCGGCTGCGTGGCCTACTCGACGCGGTGGTGGCGATCGGCACGGATCTCGACCTGCGCAGCACACTGCGGCGCATCGTCGAGGTCGCCTGCGAACTGCTCGACGCCCGTTACGGCGCGCTGGGTGTGATCGGACCCGACCGGCTCCTGACCGAGTTCATCACCCACGGCATCGACGCCGAACTGCACGCCAAGATCGGTGACCTGCCGCACGGGCGGGGTGTTCTCGGCCTGCTGATCGCCGACCCCCGTCCGGTGCGGATGCCCGACATCACCCGGCACCCCCAGTCGTACGGCTTCCCGCCCCACCATCCGCCGATGCACAGCTTTCTCGGCACCCCGATCCGCATCCGGGACCAGGTTTTCGGCAACCTCTACCTGGCGGAGAAGCGGGGAGCGGGGGAGTTCACCGAGGACGACGAGGAGATTGCCGCCGCGCTCGCCGCGGCGGCCGGCGTCGCGATCGAAAATGCCCGTCTCTACGCCGTCGCCCATCGTCGCGAGCGTTGGCTCGCCGCGACGGCCGAGATCACGACCGTGTTGTTGGGCGAGGTGCGCCGTACGGACGCGCTGGCGCTCGTCGCCCGCCGTGCCCGCGAGGTCGCCGAGGCCGAGTTGGTCCTGGTCCTGCTCTACGACGAGGAGGTGGGCCAGTTCACCGTCGAGGTGGTCGACACCGCCGGTGGCACCGCACCTCCGTTGGTCGGTGTGCTCCTGCCGGCCGCCGAGACGACCTTCGCCGCATCGGTGACCGACCGGCGACACCTGGTCATCGAGAGCCTGGCGAAGGCCGCGCCCTGGCCGCATCCGGTCACCGACACCCCGGCGATCGTCTCCCCGTTGTCTGTCGCCGACACCCTGCACGGCGTGCTGATCGTGGCGCACGCGGCCGGGCAGGCACGGCAGACGGACGATGACGTGCCCCTGCTCACCAGCTTCGCCGCGCAGGCGGCGTTGGCGATGGAACGCGCTCGGGCGCAGGAGGAACGTGAGCAGCTTGTCGTCCTGGAAGACCGTGAACGGATCGCCCGCGACCTGCACGACGTGGTGATCCAGCGGCTCTTCGCCACCGGACTGCAACTGCAGAGCACCGTGCCGCTGACCGCACGGGCCGAGGTCGGCCGGCGGATCAACGCGGCGGTAGACGAACTCGACTCCACGATCCGCGACATTCGCCGGGCCATCTTCGAGTTGCGGACCCCGATGAGCGCGGCCCTGCGTACCGACATCCGCGAGGCCGTAGATGGTGCGGCCGAAGCTCTCGGGTTCCGGCCGGCGTTGGAGATCTTCGGCCCGGTGGACAGCGCCGTGCCGGACGCCGTGCGTCCGGATCTGCTCGCGGTGCTGCGGGAGGCGTTGTCCAATGCGGTCCGCCACGCCCACGCGACCCGGGTCACCGTCCTGCTCCGCGTCGACGGGGCGCGACTCACTCTCGCCGTCGTCGACGACGGGGTCGGTACCGGTCCCGAGGCGGCGCGGGGTGGGTTGGTCAACATGCGTGAGCGGGCCGCGGGACGCGGTGGCGAGTTCGCGGTGGAGCCGGTGGAGCCTCGCGGCACCCGGGTGCGGTGGAGTGTTCCGCTGACCGGCTGAGGTTCAGGAGTGCTGGCCGAGTAGTCGGGTGGCGAGCACCGCGGCCTGCGTACGCCGTTCCAGTCCCAACTTCGCCAACAGGCTGGACATGTAGTTCTTCACGGTCTTCTCCGCGAGGAACATCTTGCCGGCGATCTCGCGGTTGGTCAGCCCCTGCGCCACGTACTCCAGAATCCGGCGTTCCTGCTCGGTCAGCGAGTTGAGCTCGCGTGGCTGTTCGACACCGTTGCGGATGCGGTCCAGCACCCGTTGGGTCACCGCCGGGTCGAGCAGTGACTGACCCGTCGCCACCCGACGTACCGCGTCCACCAGGTCGGTGCCACGGATCTGCTTGAGCACGTACCCGTCGGCACCCGCCATGATCGCGGCGAACAACGCCTCGTCGTCCTCGTACGAGGTGAGGATCAGGCCGCGGATCGACGGGTCGATGGTGCGTACGTCCCGGCACACGTCGATGCCGCTGCCGTCGGGCAGTCGTGCGTCGAGGATCGCCACATCCGGTCGTAGTGCGGGTATCCGGGCGGTGGCTTCCTGGGCCAACCCAGATTCGCCGACCACCTCGATGTCGCCGGCGCTCTGCAACAGGTCGGCCAAACCACGACGGACAACCTCGTGGTCGTCGAGGAGAAAGACACGGATCATGTGCTCGTTTCTACCCCCGGAGAGCTGGGGTGGACAGGGTCGAAGGTCCCGTCACCGCCGGTCGGGCTTCACAGCGGTCGGGTCGGATAGTTAGGATACTGATAACGGTTTTCATTATGCCTGTTCGGGGTGGTCACCCCGCCGTGGGCCTTGGCTGGCTGGAGGACGAAAGCGGGATGAGATTGTCCAGGTTCGGGACAGGGCTTCGGACCGGCTCCGCGATCCGGTCACGACGGCGCGCGGGCGGGCGGGGCGCATTGCTGGCCGTCGCGGTCGCCGTCGCGGGCCTGCTGCCCGGATGTGCGGCCCCGATCGCGTTCACCTCGACCAGCGACCGGGTCCAGGTTGTCACCACGACCGGGATCCTGGCGGACCTGGTCCGCAACGTGGGCGGCGACCGGGTGCTGGTCGACTCGATCGTGCCGGACAACGCTGATTCGCACGCGTACGAGCCGACCCTGCGGGACGTGCGCAACATCGTGTACGCGGACGTCGCGTTCAGTAACTACCTGCTGCTGGAGGCGCAGTCCGTGGTCAAGACGTTGGACGCCAACCTCCGGCGAGGTGTCCCGAACATCGCCCTCGCCGAGGGCGCGACCAGGTACGCGGCGGAGATCATCCCGATGGTCGAGGACGCCTCGCTGGACACCATCTGGCTCGGCCTACGGGTACGCGGAACCGGCGAGCGGTTCGGGGCGAACCGGTCCTCGGACATCGTGTTGTCGGCGACGAGCGTGACCGGGCCGGGCAAGCTCGTGGGCTACCTCACGGGGTCGTTCGGCACCCCCGACCGGTACTTCGACTCGACCGACGGGTTCGACCCCGGTAACGGCTACCGCGACGACAGCGCCGTCCTGCCGCCGGACGCCCACACGCACATGAGCTGGGCGTTCACCGAACCGGGCGTCTACCACCTCACGGTGAAGGCGCAGCTCAGAGTCACCCCGCAGGCCGCACCGGTCGAGCTTGGGCAGCAGAGGTTCACCTTCGCCGTCGGCGTCGACCCGCATTCGGTGCCGGGGCTCGCCGATCCGTCCGTCCTCGCGCGCGGGCACGCCGACATCGCGGTGGACGTCGACACCGAGCGGCTCTACCTGTACGCCGACCCGCACGGCGGCGGCGAGGCCGACCAGCAGGCGTACGACCCCGCCACCACCGTCATCGAGGTGCCGAACAAGGCTCTGCTGGAGGTGCCAGCCGGGCGTGGGTACCGGTTCCTGGGCCGCGCCGGTGACCGCGTGTACCAACTGCCGCAGGCCGTTCTCGGCAAACACGTACACGGAGAGATCGATCCACACCTGTGGCAGGACGTCGGCAACGCCCAGTCCTACGTGGAACTGATCCGCGACACGCTCATCGGGGCCGACCCGGAGGGTGCGGCGACGTACCGGCGGAACACCGGCGCGTACCTGGCCCAACTCAGCGCACTCGACACGTACGTGGCGTCGACGATCGGCGCGATCCCGCCGGCCAACCGCTATCTGGTCACCACACACGACGCGTTCGCCTACCTGTCCCAGGCGTACGGCATTCCGGTGGCCGGGTTCGTGACACCGAACCCGGCCACCGAGCCGAGCCTCGCCGACCGGGTCAGGTTGACCGAGACGATCAGGAATCTGCGCGTGAAGGCCGTGTTCCTCGAACCGAGTCTCCAGGCGCGCTCCGCCACGTTGGTCGAGGTGGCCCACGAGCAGGGGGTGGCGATCTGCCCCATCTACGGCGACGCCTTCGGCCCGACCGTCGACACCTACCTGAAGATGATGCGCTTCAACGCCGACTCACTCGCCGAGTGCCTCAACCGATGAACCGAGTGCTTCAACCGATGAACCGAGTGCCTCAACGGATGAACCGAGTGCCTCAACCGACGAATACGACAAGGACCGAGATGACACGAGGCACCACCCCCGCCCGCCGTCGGTACCCGTCGCGGCTGGCCAGCGCCGCCGCCGCGATCCTGGCCGCGATCCTGTTCGCACCTCCGCAGCCCCTCTCGGCGGCACCCACCCCGCGCCCGGAGAACCGTCAGGAACAGACCGTGGACCCGAACCAGCGCGAGGACACCGGGCGGGTGGTGCTGGACAGTGGGCACGTCGACATCGGCCCGCACTACCGAGGCGAGACATGGACGGTACGGGTACACGACGACACCGTCGTACCGTCGGTCTGGCGGCAGCCGTCGGACGTGGTGATCCGGGTACGGGACAGCGCCGTACTGCCGATTCCGGACGACGAGGCGTACGCGTTCCTCGGCCAGCGCCCCGGCACACCCGTGTACGTCGTACCGCAGACGCAGAACCGGGACGTGGTGTGGGTGGGCTGGAACACCCAGGACCCCGGGGTGATGGAGGCGATCCAGCGTGGTGTGACGATGAAGCTCGCCGGTGTCCAGGGGCCGGGCAGCCTGATCGTCTACCTCCAGTCGGGAAACCTCGGCGCCCCGCAGGTGCTGTGGGACTCCACGAAGACGCTCCCGCAGGACCTGTGGGTGGACACGAACACCCACACGCACGCGAACTGGGTCTTCACCACGCCCGGCGTCTACCTGGTGGCCCTGGAGATCTCCGCCGACCTGGCCGACGGCGGGTCGGTGACCGGCACCGGAGTGCTCCGATTCACGATCGGAGACGCTACCGGCACCGACGACGCGTTCGCCGCCAGCTTTCCGGTGGTCGCCACCCCGGCGGCTGGCACTGCCGTCCCGGCGCCGGACGCGGAAGCCGCACCACCGGCCGAAGGGGGTGGATTGCCCGCAGCCGCCGGCGCGACGGTGGTGACCATCGTCGTCGGGCTGGTGCTCGTCGGCGTGGTGATCGGGGTGCTGGTGCGGGGTGCCCGCGCCAAGAGACGGGCCGAGGTGGAACGGGTCGCCGGCCGCACCGGGCCCGTCGCCGACCGGGACACCGCTCGCGCCACAGAGCAGGACACCGCTCGTGCCGCAGACCGGGACACCGCTCGTGCCGCAGAGCAGGAGACCGCGACGGCGCGGCGGGAGGGTGACCGGTGAGCGGGTTGCTGGTGGTCGAGGGGCTCAGTGTGGAGTTGGGTGGGCGACTCGCGCTGAGAGAGGTCGACCTGACGATCGACGTCGGGGAACTGGTGGGGCTGGTCGGTCCGAACGGGGCCGGGAAAACCACCCTGCTCCGCTCCGTACTCGGCCTGGTCCGGGCCAAGGCGGGCCGGATCACGGTCGCTGGCGGGCCGGCGAAGGCGGGTACGGCGACCGTCGGATACGTACCGCAGCGCCACGAGTTCACCTGGGACTTTCCCATCTCGGTGGAGGACGCGGTGATGACCGGCCGGACCGGTCGGATCGGGCTGCTGCGCCGACCCCGGGTGTCGGACTGGCACGCGGTGGGGGAGGCGCTGGACCGGGTACGCCTGACCGACCTGCGCCGCCGTCCGGTGGGGGAACTCTCCGGCGGCCAGCGGCAGCGCGTACTCGTGGCCCGTGCGCTCGCCGTCGCGCCGCGGATCCTTCTGTTGGACGAGCCCTTCACCGGCCTGGACATGCCCACGCAGGAACTGCTCGGCGAGTTGTTCGCCGCGCTGGCGAAGGAGAGTGCGGTCCTGATGGCCACCCATGACCTGGCGGCGGCGGTGTACGGCTGTGACCGGCTGGCTTTGCTCAACCAGACGATGATCGCCACCGGCGCACCGGAGCAGCTCAGGGACCGTCAGGTGTGGATGGAGACGTTCCAGGTGAGCGAGCGCAGCCATGTGTTGCGGGCGCTCGGCCTGGCCGCCGCCCCGGCCTCGACCGTGGGGGTGTGAGATGTCCCCGGTCGATTTCGTTGCCGATCTGCTCAACCCCGATCTGGCCTTCCTGCCCAAGGCGCTGTTCATCGCGGTGATGTCGGCGATCGTGTGCGGGGTGATCGGCTGTCACGTGGTCCTGCGCGGGATGGCGTTCATCGGCGACGCGGTCGCGCACGCGGTCTTCCCCGGCCTCGCGGTCGCGTTTGTCATCTCGGGCAACCTCGTGCTCGGCGGCACCGTCGCCGGGGTGCTGACCGCCCTGTTGATCGCGGTGTTCTCGCAGAACCGAAGGCTGAAGGAGGACTCCGTCATCGGCGTCTTCTTCGTCGCCGCGTTCGCGCTCGGCGTCGTGGTCATCTCGCGGGCGCCGGGGTACGCCGGCTCGCTGCAACAGTTTCTGTTCGGTTCCATCACCGGCATCCCGGACCGGGACATCCTTGTCGTGGGCCTGACCGGGGTCACCCTGCTCCTGGTCGCGTTCCTGCTGCACAAGGAGTTCGTCGCGGTCACCCTCGACCGGGAGATGGCCCGCGCGGTCGGGCTCCGGACGTTCTGGCTGGACATCGTGCTCTACGTGATGGTCACCCTGGCGGTGGTCATCTCGGTCCAGACGATCGGCAACGTCCTGGTCCTGGCCCTGCTGGTCACCCCGGCCTCGGCGGCCCGGCTGCTGACCGATCGGCTGGGCGTGATGATGCTCCTGGCACCCGTGATCGGCGGCCTGTCGGCCCTGATCGGTCTGTATCTCTCGTGGTCGTGGGACCTGCCCGTGGGAGGCACCATCGTGCTCGCTCTCACCGCCGTCTTCCTGGTGGCGTGGCTGTTCGCTCCCCGGCACGGACTGCTCGTCAGGTACGTCCGCTAGGCCGCGTCGGAACGTGAACGACGCCGGGCAGGTACGGGAAACCCGTACCTGCCCGGCGTCGTTTTTCGTGGTGCGGGGAGCCCTAGCTGTCGGCCGCGACCGTCCGGCGGCGACGAGTCCTGGTGGCCAGGAGCATCGAGGTGCCGGCCAGCAGCAGACCCGCGCCGACGGAGACTGGCTTGACCAGCGATGTGCCGGTGGTGGGAAGCTGACCACCCGAGCCGCCGCAGCCGGTCGCGGTGGTCTTCGTCAGCAGCGCGGTCGGGTCGGTGTCGCCGACCGCGACCGTCAACACCTGGGTGTCGGTAGAGGTCGTGCCCGACGCCAGTTTCGCCGAGTGGGTGAAGGTGAGCCGGTAGACGCCCTGCTTCGTGAACGCCCAGTTGCCGTGCGCGTGCGTACCCAGGGCGATGTCGTAGCTGTCCGGGAGCCCGTCCTTGCTGTTGAAGACGACGGCCGGCTTGCCGAACGCGTCAAGCTGGTAGACGGCTACCGCTCCGGGGCCGCTCACCCCGCTGAGTTTCCACGTCACCGGTCCGGAAACCTGCGACGCCTTCAGATCTTCGGTGTTCCAACCGGCCCAGAGGAGGTTCTGGTTCTGGGTCTGCGGGATCTGCCACACGGTCGAGGAGGCGGTGCCGAGGAAGTCGAACTGCCCGCCGGGCGGGATGCTGACAGCCGCGGCCGGTTTGAGCTGGAACACCACCTGTGCGGGGCTGCGCCAGGTGGTTCCGTTGCTGGTCGTACCGTCCTTGACCTGCGATACGAGGCGGCCGTCGATGATGCGTACGGCATAGTCCACGTGCCCCTGGCTCAACACGACACCGGTCGTCCGGTTGGTCGGCACGCAGGCCGGGGTGGTTGGCGCGGCGGTGGTCGGCCGGACCGTCGCGGCCGTGGTCGGGGTGGGGGAGGTGGTACGCGTGGGACCGGGAGACCCGGTGCGCGTGGGAGTGGGCGTGGGTGTGTCGGTCGGGGTGGGGGACCCGGTCGGGGTGGGGGACCCGGTGGGGGGCGGGGTGCCCTGGCCGGGCGTGACCTGGTGGGTTACCGGCGACGACGTCGAGGGCTGGTAGTCGTTGCCGTACCGGGGTGAGAAGCGGGCGGTGATCGAGTGTTCGCCGACCGGCAGTGTCGTGGTGGAGAGCTCGGCGGTGCCGTCGGCGCCGACCTCGCCGTAACCGAGCGAGGTGTCACCGTCGAGAAACTCGATCCACCCGTCGGCGTCGGGCGGTTCGACGACGCCGGTCAGCGCCACTGGCGACCCCGCCGACGACGGTGACGGGCTGGTCGTGACCACGGTTGTGGTCTGCGCGCCGACGACGTCCTGGGCGGAGGTGCCGCCGACGAACCAGGTGTAGTCGACCGGTCCCGAGGTCAGTGTCGCGCCACCGGCGATGGTGGCGGTGACCTCGAAGGTGAGGGTGTAACGCCCCAACGCGGTGAAGACCCAGTTGGCGTGTACGTGTGAGAACACCGGTTGGCGCAGCGAGGTGTAGGCCGGGTCGGCCGAGCTGAAGTTGCGGATGGGCATGCCGATCGGGTCGGTCTGGAACACCTCGACCTGCCCCGGTCCGTGTACCGCCCGCAGGTGGAGGTCGACGGCGTTGTCGGTGAAGAGTCCGCCGGGCAGGCTCTCGGTGTCCCAGCCCGGCCAGAGCAGCCCGTCGACCTGGGTCATCGGGGCCAGCCACAGCGGCGCACCGACCGGTCCGAGGAACGCGTACTCCGGGAGGTCCGGTACGGCCGCCACCGAGGACTCGTTGTCGAAGAGTTGGAAGACGACCTCGCTCGGGTCGGCGGTCACGTGGTTCGGCGCGTTGCCGATGCGTGTCTTGAGGCGCAGGTTCCCGTCCACGTACTGCACGTCGACGGCGTCGGTGTGCACGTCGTTGATCACGGTTCGCTCGGTGCTTTCCGGCGGTGCCGCCATGACCTCGGTGGCGGGCAGTGCCGCCGAGGCGAGCGCTGTCGCCGCTGTCGCCAGGGCGGCTGCCGCGGCGAGTCGGATTCTCGCCATGCCTGACATTCCTTGGTTCTCCCTATGTTCGTGAACAGGTGTGCGGGCCGACTCCGGGTGGAATCGGCCCGCACGGTTGACGTGGTCGCGGAGGTGCCGATCAGCCGGCTTGGAAGGTGTACGTGACCGCGCCGGAGGTCGCCCCGGCGCCGTTTTGCGCGGTCGCCCTGAAGGTCAGGGTGTAGGTGCCCGCCGTGGAGAAGGCCCAGTTGCCGTGGGCGTGCGTACCGCTGGCGATGCCGCCCGGCCACACGGAGACCGGGCAGCCGGTGGCTGTGTTGGTGTTGAGCTTGAAGCTGGGCGTCGCGGGGAATCCGGCGGTGGTGTAGAGCGCGAAGCGGGACCCGGGCGGCCCGGTCCAGGCGGTCAGTTCCAGCTTGACCGGTCCCTGGGAGGCCGGCACGTCGGCGGTGTTCCAACCGGCGTAGAGCCGGTCCGACACGAGGGTCTGGGGGGCCACGTACATGGAGGTTCCGGCTGGGCCGAGGCACTGCCACGCGGTCCCACTGGGAATCGTGGCCGTGGCGGCGGGCACCACCCGGAGCACCGTGCCGGCCGGAGACAGGTCGTCGTTGTCCGGCTCGTAGGTCTTGAGGTCGAGGGTGAGGGTGTTGTTCGTCGCGTTGTAGTCGACATCGAGCACGTCGAGGTGCCCGGTTTCGATGGTGGCCGCCATCGCCGGCGAGGCGGTGAAGATGGTCGCCGCCACGGTCAGCAGCGAGGTGAGGGTGAGCAGTCGGGTCTTGAGTGTCACGGAAAATCCTCCGGGGGTCAGAGGCGCGAACCGGTCGGTCCGGGCGGTCTCAGGAAAGGACGGCGAACGTGATCCAGGCCGGAGCCGAGGTGACCCGGGTGCCGTTCGCGGCGAGCCGGGCGGTCGCGTCGACCTTGATCCGATAGACGCCGGCCTTCTCGAACGCCCAGTTCGCGTGCAGGTGCGCACCTGCCGGCAGGGTGACCGCGTCCGGGAGTCCGTCCTCGCTGTCGACGAGGACGGTCGGGGCGCCGACCGGGTCGGTGGTGAAGACGCTCACCCCGTCCGGGCCGAGCACCTGCCTGAACCGGATCTGGACGCTGTCGCCGACGAACACGCCGGGTTCGATCTCTTCGGTGGAGAGGCCGGGCCAGAGCAGGGCGGTGTCCTGCGTCTCGGGTAGCACCCAGACCCTGGCGCCGGGGGCGCCGAGGAACGCGTACGTCGGGTCGTCGGGCACGGTGGTCTTCGCCCCGCGCTTGGCGACCAGGATGACGTCGGCCGGGTCGCGTTCGACGTCGGGTTCGACCGACTCGTCGTGGATCGTGATGCCCCACTCGCCGTCCTCGTAGGCCACGTCGATGGCGTCGACGTGGCCCTGCGAGATCACCGTGACGGCGCTGGCCTGCGCCGGAGCGGAGAAGGCCAGGATGCCTGCGGTGAACGCCGCCGTGGCGGCGACGAGCCCTGTGGTTTTCCCACGCATGTGGTTCTCCTTCATGGACAGAGACGCCTCCCGCGCCTCGACCAAAACGATAATGATTTTCATTTGCTTGTCAAGGAACGTGGCGCGGTCCACGGATCTTCGGGGGGACGGCAGTCGTTGTCGCGATCCTTCGGAGAGGTGCTGCCACGCGTCGCCATGAGCCGCGACGGGATGTCCACTTGGCGCCATGTCGCCTCTGCGGCACCCCGAGACGTGGAACGAGGAAATGATCAAGCCACAGACTCCCAGCTGTCGACATTTTCCATGGCGTCCCGCTGAACCCGAGGAGTCCGCACGATGTCTACGCATGTGCGTCGTACGGCTGTCGTCCTGACGGCCGTACTCGCGATCATCGCTGGCCCACCGGTGGCCTCCGCCGCGCCACCGGCGGCCGTACCACCGGTTGCCCCGCCTGCTGGGCCGGCCGGCGCCAGTTCCAAGGTCACCCTTATCACGGGTGACGTGGTCGAAGTCTCCGCTGCGGGAGCCGGTCGGTTCGCTGCTTCGGTGCGTCCGGGCCCGGGTCGGGAGCAGGTGACCTTTCATACGGTGGAGGTCGATGGTGGGTTGCGGGTGCTGCCCAGTGATGTGGTGCCGTACGTGTCGGCTGGAACGCTCGACGCGGATCTTTTTGATGTGCAGGAGTTGATCGCTAACGGGTACGGCGACGCGAACTCCGCTGGGCTGCCGCTCATCGTCCGCTATCGGGAGCCGGCTGGTGCCCGGGCCGTGATCGCGGGTACGACCGGTGCCCGGTCGTTGCCGAGTATCGGTGGCGCCGCGTTGGTGGCCGGGAAGTCCTCGCTGGCCGACTTCTGGCGCACCACCGTACCGGCCGACTCTGCCGGTGCCACGGTCCGATCGGGCACCGCCGCCGCTCCGGCGCTGGGTGCGGGGATCAGTCAGATCTGGCTGGATGGTCGGATCCGTTCGACGTTGGATCGGAGTACCGCCCAGATCGGGACCCCCGCGGCCTGGCAGGCCGGTTATGACGGGACCGGGGTCAAGGTCGCGGTGCTCGACACCGGCATCGACCAGTCCCACCCGGACGTCGCGGGCAGGGTGACGGCCGCGCGGAACTTCACCGACAGTGTGGACGCGACGGACCACCACGGTCACGGCACCCATGTGGCGTCGACGGTGGCCGGCACCGGCGCCGCCTCGGGTGGCTCCCGCAGGGGCGTGGCACCGGGTGCGAGTCTGCTCGTCGGGAAGGTGCTCGACGACAACGGCAGCGGTTACGAGTCGTGGATCATCTCGGGTATGGAGTGGGCCGCCGCACAGGGCGCGGCGGTGGTCAGTATGAGCCTCGGCGGCACCCCGGGTGAGGGCGGCGATCCGTTGAGCGAGGCGGTCGACCGGATCACCGCCGAGAGTGACACGCTTTTCGTGGTCGCGGCCGGTAACGAGGGCACGGATTACAGCGTCGGTACGCCCGGCACGGCAGCGTCGGCGTTGACTGTTGGTGCGGTGGATCGGGACGAGTCGTTGGCCCCGTTCTCCTCCCG